>CAZNXX010000024.1:0-27763 GCA_964577095.1 uncultured bacterium
CCGCCTTTTCCGCTGTCCGGTCCGAGGATCCGTCGTCCACCACCAGCACGTCGACACGCGGACGCACGGCCAGAATCTCGGCCACCACGCCCGCGACGCCGCCGGCTTCATTGAATGCGGGCACCACCGCGAGCACAGACGGGACGGAAGTTTTCGTTTTCGTTTTCGTTTTCGTTGTCATCGTCACTCTCCCGCCGATGGCGCCTGTCCGGCAGGCGCAACCGGCTCGACCCGGTACACCTTCGTTCGGATCCCCGCCGGCCGGTCGGATGCGTACACGAGACGGAGCCCCTCCGGCTGACCGCCCTCGTCGAGGAGAGGCGCAAGATTGGGAAACCAGAACAGGGTTCTGGAACTGAACACCATGTATTCCACGCCCCGGTTGCGGGCATAGGCCAGGTTCCGCGAAACGTCATCATAGGAAAAAGACGCGCCCTTGCGCATGTCGTACTGCCCGGCGTAAAAGTCCACTGCCTTGTTGAGGCTCATCAGCACGGGCGGCCGGCCGTTCTCCCGGAGCAGCCAGCGGCCCGCTTCCTTCAATTCGACGGGGTCCGCCCAGGCGCCCGTGGAATCGGACCGGATGTTCGCCAGACGCGCGGTTTCGGGCAGAAGGCCGAAAATGAGAATCACGGCCGCGGTCACCGCCGCCGCGGTCCGTCCCGCAGCCCCGGAGGCGGCCTTCGGGCCCCGCGCCCGGCCGAAACGCCGCGGGAAGGATTCGGACAGAAATTGCGCCGTTCTTTCCGCCAGGAAAACCGTGCCCCGTCCGATCCACGGCAGCATGAGCGGAAACAAGGGAAGGAAATACCGTTCGTTCACATGAAACATCGGTATCACGGCGAGCCAGAAAAAAGCCGGAAAGGCCAGGCCGTAAGCCGCGAAATGCCATTGCCGCGGAACCGTGAGGCCGCCGGCCAGGCCGGCCGCGAACAGGGCCAGCAGAAGGGCGGAGAAAAGCTGGGGTATGAACTGCTTGAGCACATGGTAATAATTCTTCGCGAACTTGATCGCGGTCCGCGAGAGGGGAATCTCGGCCACCCGTTCGCTGCCGCCCTCCACAGCCGCGAGTTCCTGCAGGGTACCGAAGTGATACGCCATATCCACCGGCAGATGCCGGTTGTCCGGAGTCAGGTGATAGAAGGGATCCGGGTTGGCTTCGTCCTGAAAATAGACCGCGGACTCGAACTGCTGGTTCACCGAACCCTTGGTGGACAGGGTCCAGACGCCGGTCTCGGCCCGCAGATAAACCCAGTACGGCGCGGCCAGAATCAGGAACGCGGAGGACACGCATGCCGCAGCCGCGATCGCGCGTTTCCGGGCCGGAGAACGGAACAGAAAGAAGAGAAACGCGGCCGCCAGAAAGACCAGGAGAAATCCGATGCCTTCGGGCCGGACCAGATACGCCGCTCCCCAGAGGAGACCTGCAAGGCCGGCCTGGGACGCGGGTTTCAGCCTGCGGAATATCCCGAACTGAAGCCCGGGCCCTGGTCCGGACCCTGGTCCGGGCTCTGACCCGGGCCCGGTCCTGACGGTCCTGCGGCCCCTGTGGACTTGGTCAGGCACCGCCGTCGCGTCCCTGCCGCGGCCGGTTCCGGGTTCCGGGGTCAGCGCCTTCCACGCGGTCCAGATGCCTGCCAGTGCCAGCGCGGAGAACAGGGATTCGGGCATGACATTGGTGGAGGAGAACGCCAGAGGCGGGTAAAATGCCGCGAATCCGGCCGCGATCAGAGACTCTTTTTTCCCGAACAGCACTCCGGACATGCGGAACACCAGCCACACGGTGACGCACGCGGACACCAGGTTCACCAGCCGGCCCGCGGTTTCCAGATCGCCGGTCAGCGGCTTGAAAAGGGCGATCACCAGCGGAAAGAAGGGCGGCCAGTACGGGTGGAGAAGCCCGTTGAACCCGCGCTCGAGAAAAGACCCGGCGAGCCGCAGGTAATGGGGCTCGTCAAAGCTCACCGCCTGCCGGAATCCGAGGATGAGCACGACGCGGAAAATCGCGGCGCCAAGCAGAATGGCCGCGGGCCGGTAATCCATCGCGACGGACGGCCGGGGCCGGGCGGCCTCGGCCCGCCTCGCGGCGGTGACGGGCCGGACAGGCCGTCGGGCGGGTCCTGTCCCGGATTTTTTCCGGCCTGTGGATGTCATCAAAGGGGTCTCCATTGTCCGGCGGCTTCCATCTGGCCGCGTATGATTTTCAGCGCTTCCTCCGCCGAGGACAGGGTGAAACCGAATTCCGCTCTCAGCTTTCCGGAATCGAGCCCGGAGCGGAGCGGACGGGGCGCGGGTTGGCGGAAAGCGTCGCTGGTGGTCGGCCGTATCAGAGACGCATCCAGATCGAACACGGCCGCGGTCTTGAGCGCGAAATCGTACCGGTTCAGCCATTCCGAACCGGCCGTGTGGTACAGGCCCGACGCGCCGCGTTCGACCAGCAGGAGTACGGCGGCCGCCAGGTCGTCCGCGAGCGTCGGGTGGCCGACCTGGTCGGTGACGATCGAGACCGGCTCCCCAGCCGACAGTTTCCGGACCAGCCAGGTGACAAAATTTTCCCGTATCCCCGGGGCGAAACCGAACAGCACCATGGTTCTCGCGATCACCGCGTCCGGGAGCTCGGCCGCGACGGCCCGCTCGCCTTCGAGCTTGGTCCGGCCGTAATGGCTGAGGGGATTCGGCTCGTCCGCCTCGGTGTAGGGGCCCGCGGTCCCGTCGAACACGTAATCCGTGGAGATGTGCGCCATCCGCGCCCCCAGTTTCCGGCATGCGGCCGCGACGTGGCGCGCGCCGTCCGCGTTGACGGCCCGGGATTCCTCCCGCCGCGTTTCGCAGGCGTCGACGTCGGTGAACGCGGCCGTGTGGATCACGGCGTCCGGCCGCGTCCGCTCCAGAACGCCCGAGACCTGTTCCTCGGACGTCACGTTGCACCGGGCATAGACTCCGGCGGAGGACCCGGCGGCCGGGCCTTCCTGGATGTCCAGGGAAACGGTGCGGAACCGGGACGCGGCCGCTTCGAGCACCTTCATCCCCAGCAGACCGTTTCCGCCGGTGACGGCCAGCGTCTTCATCGCTTCCCCGACAGGGAGCGGAACAGCCGCTCGTACCGGTCCGCCACGACGTCCCACGAATACCGCGCCTCCGCTCGCCGTTTCGCCGCCAGGCCGTAGGCCCGCGCCTCGTCGGGCCGGTCGAGCATGCTCCGTATTTTCTCCGTCAGAGAGCGGGTGTCGGAGGCCCGGAAATACTCGCCGGCGTTCCCCAGCACCTCGCGGTGCTCGGGCACGTCGTTCGCGAGAATGCAGTTTCCGTGTGCCATGGCCTCGATCAGGGCCGGATGCGTGCCCCCCACCTCGGTCGCCTGGATGTAGGCGTAGGCGTGCGACTGGAACTCGCGGTAGCCCCGGCCGAAGACGTATCCCGTGAACACGATCCGTTTGTCGGCCGTGGCCTTCAGCTCCCGGATGTAATCGGAGCTGAAGGGCGCGTCGCCCACGATCACCAGGCGCCGGTCCGTCGCCACCCGCTCAAAGGCGCGGATCACGGCCAGCGCGTTGTTCTCCGGCTCGAGCCGGCTGACATACAGAAAATACCGGCCCGGCCTGACGCCGAAGCGGTCGAGCGCTTCCGTGGTCCTGATCCGTTCCGCCTGCGCGCCGTACGGGATGAAGACGCTTTCGCATCCAAACCGGGCGAGATAGTACTGCCGCACCACCTCCGCGTCCGTCACCACGGAATGCGGAATCAGGGTCGACAGGTATTCGGACATGCGGTACACCGCGCGGCCGAAGGAATTCCACTTGGCCCTCTGCCACTCCAGGCCGTCGACGTTGAGGGCGACCCGGTGACCGGTCAGCCGCGGCCCGACCGTGCAGACGGCGTTCGCGCTGTTGCAGAACAGCAGGGCGTCGTAGCGCCGCCACATGACGTGGCCCGCGGACAGCGCCGTGTGCACGGGCGTATCGAGGTATTTGTGCATGATCGTCGGCAGAAGCACGAGCCGCACGCCGCGGTACCGTCTGGCCCGGGTGCGGATGTAATTCGATCGGCCGTACACGGTCACATCGTGCCCGCGTTCTGCGAGACGGACCGACAACTCCTCGGCGAACGTCTCGAATCCGCCGTAATTCGCGGGGATGCCCCGGGTGCCGAGAATGGCGATGCGCATGCGGCGGCCTCCCTATGCCGATTCCGGCGGCGGGGACGGCGCCGGGCCCGGGGACCGAGAAAAAACCTTCAGGTCGTCGCGGCGCAGTTCGCCCGTGGCCAGCAGAATGCCCGCGAAAACGGCGGTTCCCGCGGCCCCGGCCGCGATGAACCACGGTCCATGAACGGGCAGGAGGAGCAGGCAGGCGAGGAGCCCCGCGGCCGCCGCCGCGATGCGGACGAGCGAGGCGGAACCCGGGAAAGCCGCGTATTGACCGAGCACATCGGCCGCGCCCCAGACGCAGGCAAGTCCGATGGAGATCAGCGCCGCCCATGCCGCGCCGCCGGCGCCGAGTCGGGGCGCCAGGAAAACGATCAGGCCGAGGTCCGCGGCCACGGCAGCGGCCGCGATTCTGGAGGACTGGCGGGGCCGGCCGTCCGCGCTGATCAAAGTGAGGAGCATGTTCAGCACGGCCATGGCCGTCATGGCCCAGGCCAGAATGCCGAGCAGGGGCGCCGCCGGAAGATACGCGTCGGGAAACAGAAGGAGCAGGATCTCCCGCCGGTACACGGATATCATCAGGCAGAGGGGAATGAGCAGGAACGCCGCGAATCGGACGGCATTGGTCATGGTCCGGCCCGCCCGTTCCACCGCGCCCGAGGCAAGCGCCTCTGAAACGACTGGCATGAGCACGGCCGAGAGCCCGGCCAGGCCGTAATACGGAATGCGGGACAGCGTCGCGGCCACGTAGTAATGCCCGCTGGCCTGGTCCCCGAAAAGTGTCCGGACCGACCAGAGATCGACGGACATCAGGAGCTGGGTCATCAGGGAATACAGGAGCGCGGGCAGGGCGAAGCGGACCAGCTCGCGGCCGTAGGCCGGCGGCCGGGATTTCCGGTCGTCCATCAGCGCCCAGGCGAAGGCCAGCGAGAGGGCCGATCCGAGAATGTTGCCCGTGAACGCGGAATCGAGCGCCGGGTGAAGCCTGCACAGCACCAGAATGGAACCGAGCTTGGCCAGACCGTAGAATACGTAACAGGCGCCCTGCCTGCCGAAACGCCGCCTGCCGTTGTGATACGCAACCACCAGGTGGAAGAAGCCGTAAAACGGCAGATTCAGGAAAGCCAGCCGGAAATACGGCGTCAGATGCGGGTCCCTGAAGAAGCCGGCGAACAGCGGCGCGGCCAGGACGAGCAGGACCGTCAGACCGAAAGTCACGGCGGCCTGGATGCGCAGCGCGGCCTGGAGTATGGAACGGGATTCGCTTTCATGCGCGGATGCGTACTTCTGCACGGCGAACGGCAGTCCGGTGATGACCAGAATCTCGATCCAGAGCAGAACGGTCATCACGGTGCCGTAATCGCCGAAGGACCCCAGGGGGAACCAGCGCGCGAGCAGGAGATTGAGGCCGTATCCGGTGACGAGAATGGCGAACCATCCGGCCATCAGGTACAGGGCGCCGCGCTTCAGGCTCACGGCCGGCCCTCCGCGTCATTGGGCCACCGGAAGGTCAGCACCGTGCCATGCGCCGTGGCCGCCGCGGGTCCCAGGCGCTCCATCAGCCAGGCGCGGACATCGGCAGTGACATGGGCCGTATTCTCGAAGTGGAAGGACGTGACGAGTATCCACCCGCGGTCACAGGTTTCCACCAGGGCGCGGAGCGAATCGAGCGACGTCACGCAGGGCACGCCCGCGTACACATCCAGGATGCGGCCCCGGCTGTCCCTCGGAAATTTCTCCATGACGGATTGTTCGGCCACGGCCCGGTTCAGGCACCAGTCGGAACGGAGACCGTAGAAGAGCGCGGCCTGCGGCAGGCTGGTGATCACGCAATCGCCCTCCCGCATTGCGGCCCGGGCGGCCGTGGACGCCTCGCGCCATTCCTCGGGCGTGACCGCGGTGTTGGTGACGCCGTCCGGCAAAAAGGGGATGTGCGCCGTGATGCGGAGCCAGGGCGAGATGAAAAACAGGGAACACGCGGCCGCGGCGAGCAGAAAACGCGCCGGCCGCCGGCCCTCACCGATCCGCCCCCACTCGCCTGCGACCAGCCGGACGAATCCGAAGGCCGCGATCATGAGGAAAAACGGGTACACAAAGAACAGGTACGTCGGCTCACGGTGGCTGAACACCAAAGTCAGCATGGCCAGGGGCGCGGCGAACAGGCACCAGACCAGCCAGCCGCCGCGGACCGGCCTGGAGATCAGCATCAGCGTACCGATGAAGAAAAGGGCCGCCAGCGGAAAGCGCTGTCCGGAGACAAGAAAGTCGAGCAGGAGCGTCCGGATGCGGGCCGCGGATTCGCCGGCCGCCCAGGGCGGCGTGTAAAACAGAAAGTAGGATGCGGTCGACCGCACGCCCGGAAGCAGGAGCAGGGCCGCGGCCGAGGCGAGAAGGGAAAGCGCGGCCGCGACCGTGTACTTGTTCCACCATCGGTTCCGGCCCTTCGCGGCCAATCCTTCGGCCGATGCCGAGGCGAGCCAGTACAGCCAAACGCCGGGCAGGAGAAGCGCGACCAGCGGATGGACCCAGAAAAATGCGGCCGCGGTCACAGCCGCGAATCCCGCCAGCCACGGCAGGGAAATGCCCGCGCGGCGCATGCCCTTCAGGAGTCCGGACACATCCGGACGGTCCGGGTTTGCGGCGCGCTCGAACCCGTTCAGGAACATCCAACCGAGGCACAGGGTCAATGCCTGCAGGAGAGTGTACATGCGGGCGGTGCGGGACCATCCCACTTCGAAATGCGAGAATGCCATCAGGAACGCGGTCATCAGTCCGGCGTTCGTCCCGAAGAGCCGGCGGGCCAGGCCGTAAGCGATCCAGACGGACAGGAGACCGAACAGGGCCGAGGGGAGCCGCGTCGCCGTCTCGTTCATCCCGAACAGGCGGTAGGTCAGGGCCGTGGTCAGTGTCAAGGCCTGGGCCCGTCCGTCCTGTTTGCCCGAAGGGAAGAGGTCCTTCCCCGCCTCGTTCCACGACCGGGCGGAGTAATGGGTGTTGAATTCGTCTACCCAGAGGCTGGCCGCGCCCAGGTTCCACAGGCGGAGAAAACCGCCCGCCGCGAGCAGACCGGCCAGGATCAGGATGCGTAAGGTCCGGTTCTCCGTTGTCCATCGGACGGATGGGTTCATGGATTTCTTCCCTCTTTGGTTGCGCCCGGATTCTCGGTGCTCAGCCCGGAGCGATGCGGGCCCCGGATGAACCCCCAGGTGTACCACAGGAGACCCAGGAAGATCAGGGGATACAGCGCGACGTACTGCAGAAACAGGCGGCGGTCCGACCGGAGGAACCGCAGGCCGATGGCCGCGGTCCGAAACGCCGGGATGAAGACGACCAGGAACGGCCAGCGGATCAGGAAATGGCCGTGCCGCCGCGTGCGGCGCCGCGTCTCGGCCGCGCCCTCGCCCAGGGCGGTCTGGTTCCTGAGGAAATGCGGGAATCCGGTCCGGTTCATGTGCGTGATCCGCGCCTCAGGCACGAAACGGATGCGGTTCCCCAGTGCCAGCGCCCGGTCGCAGAATATGGTGTCCTCCCCCTTCATGAAATCGGGGAATCCGCCGACCGCTTCGAACACCGGACGCTCCACCGCGAGATTGCACGAGGGCAGGGCGCCGATCTCCCGTCCGGGCATGCCGGGATTGATCTCGTTGAATTCCAGCAGGTATTCGGCCGTGCCGACCACACTGCGGGGCGTGCCGTTCGCCACACTGCCGCCCGCCACCCGGTATCCGTTGTTCACGGTCTTCCACAAGCGGTCCAGCCACCCGGCGTCCGGCACGCAGTCGGTGTCCGTGAAACACAACACCCGGCCCCGGGCCATGCGGCCGCCGACGGACCGGGCCCGTCCGGGCAGAGTGCGCTTCTCGAGCTGAACCACGGTCACGTCCGGATGACGGCTGTGTATCATCGCTTCCACCGGTTCCGGCGAGCTGTCGACCACGATCACCTCGACCGAGAGCCGGGCCGACTGCCGACGGATCGCGTCCAGGCAATGGAGCACCGATTCCCCGGGCTTGTAGGACGGAATGACCACGGACACATCCGGCTTTTCGGGACGGAGAACGCGGCGGGCCTTTTTCCCAAGGGTCTTTTCGATCCCGGCATTTTTCATCCGTCGCCTCTTCGGGCCCGAAACGGCCTGCCGAGCGTTTCGATGGCATGGACGATGTCGGACCAGGCCGGGTCCGGGCACGTCGGACGCGCCGGTTCCGGCCCCGCGGCAACGGACAGCATGGCGCGGGCCAGGGCCCCGGGATCCCCGGGCGGAACGACGCGGCCCAGGCCGGTCCGCTTCACGTTCTCCGCGAGACCGCCGACGTCCGTGACCACGGCCGGCCGTCCCAGGGCCGCGGCCATCTGGGGCACACCGCTCTGCGTGGCGCTCCGGTAGGGCAGAACGACCGCGTCGCAGGCCGCGAAATAAACGCCGACCTCCTCGTTGCCCACGTACCGGTCAATGACGCGGACGGCGTCCTCGAGTTTCAGCTGCCGGATTCTCACCCGGGTTTTCTCGACCGGTTCCCAGAATTCGCCCACCACGAGCAGAATCGCGCCGGGCCGCCGGGCCGCGACGACCGTCATGGCGTCCAGCAGGAGATCCAGCCCCTTGTAGGGCCGGACGAATCCGAAAAACAGAAAGACCGGCGAGCGGCCGCCGATACCCAGATCGGCCCGCGCCTGGCGCCGGCTCCCGCGGTACGGGGGCAGGCTGGGATGCGGGGCGATGGGACAGCGGACCACTGCCGCGTCCGGCCGCAGGGCGAGCAGGCGGACGCGGTCCGCCTCGCTGTGCACCACGAAGCCGTCTGCCGCGCCGAGCGCGGAGCGGACGATCCGCTCCAGCACGGCATTGGTCTCGTGCGGCAGAACGTTGTGGCAGACGAAGATCACCGGCACGCGGACCCTGGCCCTCACCCGCCGGACGATGAACCACCAGGCGGGCGCGAAGAACGGAACCCACCACACCATCACAAGAGCGTCCGGCCTGAAACCGGCGGCGCGGCGCGCCGCGGGCTCCCAAGTGGAGGGGTCGGCCGCGTCCAGGATGCGGGCGCAGGGTTCGATGTCCGGAAACCGGCTGGGATCCCGGTCCGTTTTTCCGGGAAACAGCCATTGCGGGTACTGCCGCCGGAACGAGATGAAATCGACTTCATGGGACCGCCTGAGGTGCCGGCAGAGCAGCGTGGTGTGCTGCGACACGCCCCCGCGGTACGGATGGGTCGGACCGATCAGCGCGATTCTCATGCCCGGGGACGCTTCTTCCTTTCCCCGTCCCCGAACTCGAGCTTCTTCATCCGGTACAGCATGTCCTCGATCAGCCTGCGGTTGGACGCGATGAGGTCGGACAGGAGGCCGATCATGGCCACCTGGAACCCGACGATCATGAGCACCGCTGCCAGAATCAGCGACTGGATGTGCCCCGTACCGGATCCCGTGAAATAGTACCAGAGGAAGCGGAGTCCGAGCAGAAAGCCGAGGCCGAACACGGCGCCCCCGATGGAGAGGAATATCTTCAACGGCTCGTACAGGGCGTAGATGCGGATCATTGTGGTGACGGACCGTTTGAGATAAGAGCCGATGTTCGAAAACAGGCGCGAGGGCCGCGTCTGGGCGTTGGTGCGGACCGGGACGTGCGTGACCGCCATGTTCTTCTTTCCGGCCTGGATCACGGTCTCGAGCGTGTAGGTGAATCGCGAGAGGATGTTCAGCCGCATCGCGGCCTCACGGCTCATCGCCCGGAAGCCGCTCGTCACGTCGGGGATGTCGGTTCCCGAAAGCCGGCGCACCGTCCAGCTCCCCCACTTCTGGAGCCGCTTCTTGATGAAGGAAAAATGCCGGATGGTCTCGACCCGCCGGTCGCCGATCACCATGTCCGCTTCGCCCGACAGGATGGGATCAATCAGCGACTGGATGTCCGCGGCGGCGTACTGGTTGTCGGCGTCCGTGTTCACGATGATGTCCGCGCCCAGGCGGACGCAGGCGTCGAGCCCCGCCGAAAAGGCGTCGGCCAGGCCGCGGTGATTTTTGAAGCGGACGACATGCGCCGCCTTTCCGTCGGCCGCCGCGCGAACCGTGCCGTCGGACGACCCGTCGTCGATGACGACCACCTCGATGCGGTCCACGCCGCGGAGCCGGCGCGGCAGGGCGCGGAGGGTCACCGGCAGGGTCTGTTCCTCGTTGTAGCAGGGGATCTGAATGATGAGTTTCACCGGACCGCGCTCCGTCAGTTGAGGGTTTCTTCGATGTTGTAGGGCTCCATCTCGCCCGCGTGCGTGAAGATGATCATCTCGCCGAGCAGGCCGATGGAGATCATCTGAACGCCGATCACGAGGAGCAGGGCGCCGAGCACCAGCAGGGGCCGTCCCGCGATGGCGCCGAATCCGAGAATCCGGTACACGAACAGGTAGATTTCGATGACGAGACCGGCCGCCGCGAACCCGGTGCCGACGAATCCCATGAAGTGGATGGGCTTCCGCGAGTATCGGGTGAGAAAGAAGACGGTGAGCACGTCAAGCAGGCGCTGGACGTATTCCCCCGGGTACCGCGACTGCCGGAATGTCCCGGGCATCTGTCCGATATTCTCCTCGGCCACGGCATAGCCCTGCTGGGCGGCCAGCACGGGAATGAAGTTCACGAGATCGCCGTACAGGGGCACCCGGTCGAGCGCGTCCCGGCGCGAGACGAACACGCCGCTGTTGACGTCGCGCAGTCTCAGCCCGGTGGCGCGCGACACGAGACGGTTGAAGCCCCGCGACACCCACTGGTTGAGCCGGGAGTCGGCCCGGGGATGACGGCGGCCGACGACGAAATCCGCGCCCGCGTCGAGCCGTCTCACCAGGGCCGGCAGCCCGTTGGGGTCGATGCGCACACGGCCGCTGAGATAGGCAAGGGCGCGTCCCCGCGACGCCTGGATGCCCGCGTGGAGCGCGGCCGCCTCGCCGAATCCGGTGCGGAGCCGGATGAGCCGCAGGCGGCGGTCGCGCCGCGCCGCAGCCGCGAGCCGGCGCCAGGTGTCGTCCGTGCTGCCGTCGTCCACGGCCACGATTTCATACGTCCTCTTCAGCCGGTCACACGCGGCCCGCAGAGACGCGAGCGTCTGCGGCACGTCTTCCGCCTGGTTGCGGAGTCCCACGACGACGGAGAGGTCCGGTCGCCGGGTTCGGTCTGATTTCATGGTTGTTCCTCGCGGTCGAACGCCCTTGGGGCGCCTATTTTTTAAGCATGGTGAATACGCCGGCGGCGATCAGGAAGGCCCCGAAAACGCGCCGGAGAACGTCGCTGGAAACACCGACAGCGGCACGGCTCCCCGCCAGGGCGCCGAAAATAAAACCGAGGCAGATGAACGCCGCGATCTTCACATTGACGTGACCCGCCCGGTAATAGGTCCGGACCGCCAGCAGGCCGACGGGCAGAATGAGCACGGCCAGCGAAGTGCCCTGGGCCTGGTGCTGGGTGAAGCCGAACAGAAGGGTCATCGCGGGAACAAGAAGCAGTCCGCCGCCGATGCCCAGGAATCCGCTGGCCGCGCCCGCGGCCAGGCCGAGCAGGATGTAAGGGACAATGGCGGTCATCGCCTGCGCCTTTCCGATCGGGCCGGCGATCTGGCCGGCGTCCATGCGGACGCCAGGCCCCTTCCCCGGCGCCGGCCGGTTGCGACGATGAGACTCGCCACGGCTCCCAGAAAAATCCACTGGAAGGATGCGGCGAGAAACAGGAAAACGAGCGTGACCGCGATGTTCCGGCTCTCCGGCGGCAGGCCGCCGCTCATCCCCCGGGCCGCGATCCAGACCGCGGCCGCGGCGCCGGCCGAGAAAAAAACGAGTCCGGTGCCCGCGAAAAACCGGAGCGGATTGCGAAGGTGCTTCAGGAACAGATTCAGGCTGGACAGGTCCATCAGCACGCGGAACGTCCGGGTCAGGTTGTACTTGGATTGTCCGTATTTGCGGGCGTGGTGCCGGACGGCGAGCTCGGAGATCCGGGCGCCCTCGACCCGGGCCAGGGCCGGCAGAAAACGGTGCAGTTCCCCGTACACGCGTATCCGCTCCACGACTTCGCGGCGGAACGCCTTGAGCGAACACCCCGTGTCGTGCAGTCGCACGTCCGTCACCGAGCAGATCAGGCGGTTGGCGAGGCGGGACGGGATTTTCCGGATGAAGAGCTTGTCCCGGCGGTGTTTGCGCCATCCGCTGACCACGTCGTATCCCTCGCGGACCTTCTCGAGCAGGGCCGGTATGTCCCGCGGGTCGTTCTGCAGGTCCCCGTCCATGGTGACCACGATTTCGCCGCGGCTCGCGCGGAACCCCGCGTCCATGGCCGCGGACTGCCCGAAATTCCTCCGGAGCAGGACGACCCGGAGCCTGCGGTCCGCGGCCGCGAGCCGCCGCAGGACGTCCCGTGTGCCGTCCTTGCTGCCGTCGTCCACGATCACGGTCTCGGTGGCCGGCCCGATGCGGTCCAGCACTTCCCGTATGGACCGGACGAGAATCGGCACGCTCTCCCGCTCGTTGTACACGGGCACGACCACGGACACTTCGATTTTTCGGCCTCTCACGCTCTTCCTCCCGCACCGGATGCCGAGGCACGGTCCATGTGCCGGGTCAGCCAGAGTTCCAGCACCATGAGCGCCCACAGCCGGTGTGCGTGGTTCTCCCTTTTTTCAACATGCTCGCGTATCATGGCCTGCACGCGGCCCGGGTCGAACAGGCCGCGCCGCTTCACCGTTTCTTCGGACAGAAGGTCGGTCATGAAGGACCGGACCCCGGCATGGTCGCGCATCCAGTTCTTCAGCGGTATGCTGTGCCCCAGCTTGTCCTTGCGGTGCACGATCGCGTGCGGGAGCAGGGGCTCGACCGCCAGTTTCTCGATGCGCTTGACTTCCGAACCCCGGATCTTGAAGCGCGACGGCATCTGCGCGCACGCCTGCACCAGGCCGGGGTCAAGGAGGGGAAATTTCGGCCGAATGCCGAAGGGCCGCACCAGCCCCATCCGGCTCAGGTAGAAATGCACCACGGTCGCGTAGTCCGCGGCCAGGGAGCGCGCCAGGCCGTCGGGGCCCTCGGCCTCGCGGTTGAAGACCAGCATGTCCTCGAAAGGCGCGGTCCGAAACGCCTCCTCCCAGCGGCCGGGCAGAATCAAGCCGGCCAGGTCGTCCGGCCGGTAATAGGCGCGCCAGCGCTGCGTGCCGAGGCTGGCCGGAAACCCGGCGCTCGCGGAAAAACGCTTGACCTTGACTCTCAGGTCCTTCTTCCGGTCTGAATCCCGGAGGCTCCGGCCCCAGGCAAAAACCGGCTTCTGCACCCAGGACGGGACGAAGCGGAGAAAGGCTGCGGCCCGGTCCGCCAGGTACACCGGATGGCCCGCGAACAGTTCGTCCCCGCCGTCTCCGGTGAACAGCTCGTCCACATGGCCTTCGGCGGCGCGGCCGAGCAGGAGCGTCGCGATGTTGATGCCCGCGTCGCAGAACGGTTCGTCCTGAAGCTCCACCAGGCCATCGAGGCCGAGCACGTCCTCGGGCCTGTATTCCACCAGCGTGTGGCGGGTTCCGAACGTGTCCGCCACCATCTGCGCGTAATGCGATTCGTCGAAAGACAGCCCCCGGCAGCGAAAGGAAAAGGTCCGGAGCCCGGACACCCCCGCGCGGGACAGGAGCGAGACCACGGACGAGGAATCGAGCCCGCCGCTCAGGAACACGCCCGTTCTGCGGTCCTTCCGGACTCGGACGCGGACCGCCTCGGCCATCCTCTGCCGAACATCCTCCGCCCACTCCGCCTCCGTGCGACGGACCGGCGTCTTGAAACGCGGCCGCCAGAAGGGCCGGGATTCGGCCTTTCCGTCCCGGAACACCAGGCAGTCGCCCGGCCGCAGGCGGCGGACGCCGCTGTAGATGGTCTGGAATCCCGGGTTATAGCAGAAGGTCAGGAATTTCGTGATCACCTGCGGGTCCGGCTCCGGACGGATCTTCGCCAGCCTGAGCGCGAGTTCGGGGATGTTCGCGAATGCCAGACCGCTCCCGAAAACCGCGTAATACACCGGCATGATACCCAGGGGGTCTCCGGCAAGAACGCCGGTGCCGTCCGATCCGTCCCAGGCCGCGATCGTGAACGCGCCGTTCACTTCCGCGAACCCGTCCGGGCCCCTTGATTTCCAGATGTCCCAGAGCCTTTGCGCTTCGGTAGCGCCGGCCGGTTCTCCGGCCCCGAACCATTCCCCGGTCCACACCAGGCCGCTCCGTCCGTCTTCCGACCGCCACGAACGGGACAGGGCATCCGGTTTCCCGTCCGGAGACAAACCGTCCGAAGTCAGCAGGGCCGAATCGGATTCGAAAACAGCCGGCTGTCCCGTACGCCGCACGTTCCCGAGAATCGAGCCGAGTTCATCCCGTATGCCGGGAACTTCAGAATGTCCGAATACGCCGCACCACATGAGGTTTCTTCAATCCGCCTTGATCATCTTAATCGCCTGAACGCGTCCGCCGGATTCCAGCCGGCAGATGTACACGCCCGCCGCCGCATCGGTACCGGACTCGTCCCGGCCGTCCCAGTCCGCGCGGTATTCGCCGGCAGGACGCCATCCGGCCACCAGCTCCCGCACGCGCCGGCCGCGCGCGTCGTACACCGTCAGTCGCGCGTCGCCCGGCTTGTCCAGCCGGTAATGGACCGAGGTCCCCGGGTTGAACGGGTTGGGGTAATTCCAATCCAAACCGAATCCCGAAGGAACCGGCCTGCCGCTCCCCACGCCGCTCACCACCGTCGGCGAAAGCGCCGTCTCCCGCTCGTTCAAGGCGAAACGCTCCCACACCACGGTCCCGCCCTCATCCGTGCAGCGGAACCTCAGCTTCAGGAACACGCCCGCCTCGTTCACCGGACGCACCCCGTACAGGGCGATCTTCCGGAGACCATCCGACGGGCCGTGGATTTCGGCCTGATAGCCTTCCGTGAGTTCCGTCGTCTCCGCGCTTTCGAACGTCACGCCCGACCCCTCCAGCCGGAACCACACGTCCGCGGCAAGAAGCCCGGAATTCGCCTCCACGGTGAGGGGGATTTCCACGATTCCTTCGGACGCGGCCGCCGCGATTCGCGACGGCGCTGCCGCCATGCCCGCGCCCGCCTTCGGAGCGCCGGACGTGGAACCCCAGTTCTCGCTCACGTCACCGGCCACCCAGCACGCGAAATTCCGGTTCCGGTAGCCCTTGTCCATCACGGGATACGAGTATTTCACCGGATTGAACCGCCAGCGGCCGACTTTCGAAGCCGCGTCGTTCCTCCGGCCCACCGCGTAACGCGCGATATAGGTCGCGTCCAGCGCGTTCACCTCCAGGCTGGAATCGGCGTCCGCCGCCATTTTCTGCGTGGCGGAAAGCGTGTCCAAACCCGCGCACATCAGCAGCACCAAAGACGCGTCATAGGCTGTGATCACACCGGCGCCGAGGTCTTCGGCTCGCGGCTTGGATGGGGTGACGGTCAGGTTGGTGACGCCGTAATTGATGGGATAGAAACCGTACAGGCCCGCGACATCCGTGTAATCGGTCTGGGTCATGGATCCGGTCAGTTTCACCGCGGCCTGGATGACGGGCCGGTTGGTCCGGACATGCTTCGCTTCACCCTCGATGGACACCACCCCGTACTGGGTCGAGTTTTCCTCGTTGATGGTCATGAACTGGTCGGCCATGAGCCCGACCCAGCGCTGGACAATGCCGCTCGGCCAGTGGATGCGGACGGAGTCCACGGTGACGCACGATCCGAGGCCGAAATGCACCCAGAAGCTGTCGGTCTTGTACCCGCCGCCGCCGAGCACCTGCCGCATCTGCTTCTTGCCGCCGTCGTAGTAGAGCACCACGCGCGCACCCACGGCCATGCGGTTCGACTGTACGCCGACGAGCTTGAACTGAATCCAGTGGTTGGGGCCCCCGTCGTTCATGAACAGGGTCGCTGAAATGCCCTCCAGCACCGGCCCCTTGTTCATGTAGATGTCCAGGTACCCGTCGCGGTTGTAGTCCCCGATGGGCGTGCTCCAGTACCATTCATAGTCCTCGCGCACGCCTGCCGCGGCCGAACATTCCGTGAACGTGCCGTCGCCGTTGTTGTTGAACAGCAGGAGCCTCAGCCCGCTCCGGGTGATGACGAACAGCTCCTGGTCCCCGTCATTGTCGAAATCGCCGGTGGAGAGCCCGCCGCCGAACACCGATCCTTCGCGGTAGATGACGACGGAGTCGACGCCCGCGGCGTGCGCCACGTCGGAGAAGCTGTTGGAGCCGTTGTTCTGAAAGAGCTGGCAGGCATAGGCCTGCCTGCGGACGAACAGGTCCCAGTCGAGGTCATTGTCATAGTCGAAGAATACGGCGCCCACATTGTAGCTGTCACGCGGAATGTTGTATCGCGCCGACTCCTCCCACAATGTGGCGTTTCCGTTGTTGCGCAGGAGCATCGACCCCGCGTCATACCGCGGCACATAGATGTCGACGTCTCCGTCCAGGTCCACGTCGGCCACGGCGAATCCGTAGAGATCCTTGAATGTCGGCAGATGGCTCCAGAGATCCGATTCGCGTGTGCGGTCGTAGAACCACCCGTTCCGGTCGTTGCGGTACATGAGAAAGAGCGTGTTGTCGTCGCCCGTGGGATAGGAGTCGCGCGTGCCGAACACGTCGACATACCCGTCGTTGTTGTAGTCGATGAATGCGATGGACCTGCAGTGAAAGGTGCGGGCGTTCACATCCAGGCCGCATTTCTGGTCCGTGAAAGTCCCGTTACCCAGGTTCCGGTACATCAGCGCCTTGTTCTCCTGGTTGCCCATGCCGATGAGCATGTCCGGGTGTCCGTCGTTGTTGTAGTCCGCGACCGCGAATCCCTGCGCGCTGGGGAACAGATATCCTTCGACGCCCGCCGCAGCCGTGACGTTCTCGAACAGGCCCAGGTTTTTCGGGTTCTTCAGGAGGGTGTGCGGGAGGTTGATCCAGTTCCCCTCGCTGGTGTTGTGAACCACGAAGATATCCTCCCACCCGTCGCCGTTGTAGTCCACGAATCCGGAGCCGTGCGTGTTGCAGACCACCACGGTGTTGGTGGCGAGCCCCACATCCGTGAAATGGAACGGCCCCGAACCGGCGACAGCCGCGCCATGCGCCAGAAGGCATGCGCCGGCCAGGCGCAGGCGGTTGAATCCGGTGAGAGTGGTCATGTCATGCCTCTCCAGTCTGGGGTGAACGGCTGTCCCGCATGGGAATCCGGGTGATGGTGACCCCGGCATCCGGGTGAATGGTCCTCGTCCACCTGAACATTCCTGAAAACACCGCTCCGACCGCGGGCAGACGCTTGAGGCCGTCCAGAAAACGGGCGGCCGAACGGCTGTAGTCGAAAGGCGGCTTTGTATAGTCATACGCGTGCATATTCTGAAAACGATCCTCGAACCCGAACCGCTTCACCAGCATGTCCGGATGCTGGGATGTGAAGGCTTCCATCATCCGCCGCTTCATCCGGAGCTGTCCTTCCGTCATGACGAGGCGGTACACGGGGTCCGGACGCACCGGCTCGGGCGGATAATCAGTTGTCGCGAACGGGACGAACCGGAGCAGGCCCGACAGGATCTTCTCCGGAGTCGCGCGGAACGACAGGTAAAAATTGTATTCCGGCGACTCGAACACGCGTCCCTTGAATCCGGAGCGGCGGACGGCCTCGGCCGTCATGTAATTCACGACATCGTGCTGATAATGACCGCCTTCGTACAGCGGCGTAAAAATCGTTCCCGGTTTGCGGTTCCGGATTTCCGCTTCGATGACCCCGATGCAGGCGTCGATTTCCTTCCTTGCGGTCAGGCCGGTCAGGGAGGGGTATTCCAGGAACCGGATGTCCGATTCCTTCAGTCCGGCCAGGGCCCAGGCGGCCAGCGCCTCGGACCGCCGGGCCGGACCGCCGTTTTCCATTCCATCCGTCGCGTAGAGAATGCAGACGTTTCCGCCTTTCTCTTTTGTCTGCAAACCGTAACCGCCGGCAATGGCCACGCAGTCATCCTGATGGGGCGCGATGATGAGGACGTCCTCTCCGCCTGCCTCGATCGGTATCAAACGGCGCCTCCGCACAAGGATCCACACCCACAGCAGAAAAGCGGCCGCGAGATAAACGGCATACGCCGACGCGAGGATCGCGGTCAGATTCCAGAACGCGTTCGGGGTCATGGGTGCGGTGTTCCGGTCACTGCATTTTGGCCATCTTGATCGTCCGGACGCGTCCGCCGGATTCCAGGCGGCAGACATACACGCCGGCCGCGGTCTCGATCCCGGAATCGTCACGGCCGTCCCAGTCCGCGCGGTACTCGCCCGCGGGCCGCCATCCGGCCGCCAGCCCCCGCACGCGCCGGCCCCGCACATCGTAAACGGTCAGGCCCGCGTCACCGGGCTTGTCCAGCCGGTAATGAACCGACGTTCCGGGATTGAAGGGATTCGGATAATTCCAGTCCAGTCCGAATCCCGGGGGAACCGGCTTCCCGCCGCCCACGCCGATCACAACCGTCGGCGCAAGCGCCGTCTCCCCCTCGTTCAGGGCGAACCGCTCCCACACCACGGTTCCGCCCTCGTCCGTGCAGCGGAACCTCAGCTTCAGGAACACACCCGCTTCGCTCAGCGGACGCGCCCCGTACAGGGCGATCTTCCATAAACCGTCCGACGGGCCATGCCATTCCGTCCGATAATCCTGAGTCAGCTCCGTTGTCTCCAGTCCTTCGAATGTCAAACCATGTCCCTCCGGACGGAGCCACACGTCCGCGGACACAAGACCGGAATTCGCCCCCACCGAAAACGGCGTTTCCACTATTCCGCCGGAAACGGCCCCAACCGCCGTCACCCGCGACGGCGCCGTCACGACCGCGTCCCCGGATTTTCCCGGGCTCAGCGGCACGCCCCAATTCCCGCTCACGTCCCCGATGACCCGGCACTGGAAATCCTGGCCCGTCACGGGCCCGGAGACAGCCTCGATGGAACGCGCGGCCGGATCGAAGCGCCAGCCACCGACGGATGAGATTCCGTCCCTGCGCCTGCCCACTGCAAAACGCGCGATGAACGCCGCGTCCAGCGCGTTCACGTTTCCGTCGCGGTCCGCGTCCGCGACCGCGTTCTCGTTCGAATCCAGCCTGTCGAGTTCCGCCACATGGCGAAGCACCAGGGACGCGTCGTAGGCGGTGACCGTATTGAATCCCGTATCCTCGCCGACCGTTTTGGATGGCGTCAGAATCAGGTCCCGGGTGCCGTCGAGGACCGGATACAGGCGGTAATTTCCGTCCGATCCGGTCGCGGCGGACGCGGACATGCCGCCGGTCATGCGCAGGGTCACGCGGTTGACCGGATATCCGGTGGGCTGGTGCCGGATCGTCCCCTCCACGGATACGGAGTCGTCCGGCGTGAACGGCACGCCCTCGGTCACGGAAATGAAATGACAGGCCGGGATGCGGTTCAGGCTCTGAACCGACCCGCTCGGCCATCGGATGGTCAGGTTGTCCACGACCGTCGCGGCGCCGAGCCCGAAATGGACCCAGTAGCTGTCGGTTTGGTAGCCCGCGCCGCCCAGCACCTGTCGCATCTGCCTCTTACCGCCGGCGGTCAGCGTCAGTCGCGCTCCGACCGCGGACCGGTTGCTCGAAACCCCGGTCAGGCGTATCTGAATCCACTTGTTGGCAGGGGTTCCGGCGCTGGTGTTCCGGTACAGGTGGCCGCCGCCCCTGGGGTCGGAGGAATTGCTCCTCGCGAAATAAACATCCAGAAATCCGTCCCGGTCATAGTCCCCGACCGGCGCGCTCCAATAATCGTACAGATCCTCCCGAAGGCCCGCGGATTCTGCGGTTTCCGTGAACGTGCCGTTCCCGTTGTTGCGGAAGAGCAGGATCTCCATGGCCCATTGCGTAATCACCAGCAGGTCCACGTCCCCGTCATTGTCGAAATCGCCCGTGGACAGGCCCCCGCCGAAACAGCTGTTGCCCGTGTACGGAACGGTCAATCCGACACCGGCTGACGCGCCGACCTCCGTGAACCGTCCGGCGCCCGTGTTTCTGAAGAGCAGGGCCGGCTTGTAGGCGCGGCGTACGAACAGGTCCCAGAAACCGTCGTTGTCGTAATCCAGGAAAACCGCGCCCGTGTAATAGGTCTCGCCCGCGGAAGGGGCCGGCAGTCCCCACGCGATGAACCGGTCCGTGAAGGACCCGCTCCCGTCGTTGATCAGCAACAGGGATTGCGTGTCGCGCCGCGGAACGAAAATGTCGGAATCGCCGTCCAGGTCCACATCCGCGACCGCGAACCCGTACAGGTCGCCGTCCGTCGCGAGCCACGAGCCCAGCCCCGCGTTCCGCAGGCTGAACGATCCGTCGCCATTGTTCCGGTACGCCACGCAGGCCGGCAGTTCCGGCGTGTAATCCGGTGTCCGCGTGGAGCACACGAAGAACAGGTCCAGCCGGCCGTCATTGTCGATGTCCATGAACGCGGCATTCCGGCCCCGGTAGGTGTAATGCCCGGCCGTCAATCCCGCGTCCGCGGTCGTGTAGGTGCCGTCCCCGCGATTGCGGTAGAGAAGCGCCTTGTCGCCGTTGTTGCCGCATGCGATCATCAGGTCCGTGTGCCCGTCATTGTCGTAATCGGCGGCCGCGAATCCCTGCGCGGACTGGACCCACAGTCCCTGACAGCCGGCTGCTTCGGCGACGTCTTCGAACCGGTTATTCCGCAGGTTCTTCAGCATGGCGTTCGGAAAACTCCTCCAGGAACCCAGGCTTGAGTTATGGACGACATAGATGTCGTCCCATCCGTCTCCATCGGCGTCGAAAAATCCGGAACCGTGCAGATTGACCCGCACCACGGAATTCGTGGATTCGCCCATATCCGAGAATGTGATCTGGCCCGATGCCGGTCCGACGACCGGTCCAAAGCATATCCAGAACAGGGCCCGGATCCAGTTTTTTGCTGACATGCGGCGGTTCATGACCTCTGATTCCGCTCTGAAATACTTTGAAATATACGCCTTCTATATAAAAAAAACAAACCAGCAGACCCGAATTCTTGGTAATTTAATGATTTATCTGATTTTAATCGCTTTTTTATAACTCGTCCTGTCCCCGGCCGTCATCCGGATCACATAGAGACCGGACGGCGCCTCCATTCCGGATCCGTCCCTGCCGTCCCATTGAATCCTGAATTCACCCGCGCTCCTGCGTCCGTCGAACAGCACGGCCGTTTCCCTGCCGTACGCGTCCAGGACGCGTATCGAGACGTCACCGGGCCGGTCCAGACTGTATTCCACGTTCAGGCTCGGATTGAAGGGATTCGGATACACGCCGCTCAGACCGAATTCCATGGGCCCGTTGCCGAGGGTCCGCGGCACGGCCGACGTGTCGTGCGAAGCCGTGTCGGGACGCGTGATCCAAACCGCGGTGAATCCCCCCGCGACGGGACGGTCCTCGAAAGCCAGGCCCGACCATTCGAGACCGGAGCGCTCCGGGCCGCCCGGTTTTGTTTCGAACCGTAGAATCACGAAGGGACCGGAGCGCGGTTCCGGGCGACCGGAATACAGGACTGCGCGTATCCGTCCATTCCCGATTTCACGGCAGGCCAGCGTCGGGCCGTCCGTGGAATCCGGTTTTCCCGCTTCAACGAACGATACCGCGGACGTATCGTAACGCACTTCAAGGGACGCGGAACTGAAATCGAATCCGGCCGGAGCGGACAGCGCCGCCTCCAGGCGCGTATCACCCGAATCCACGGTCACCGTTTCCGGGAACAGCCCGGTCGCGTCCAGGGAATCGGGACGGCGGTTCCAGTTACCGCTGGCGTCACCGACGACGATGGCGGTGTAATCCTCTGAATGATAGGACCGCCGCAGTTCCGGGTAGCTCCGATGATCCGGCATGAAACGCCATTCTCCGAGGGGAACGGCTGAGGCATCCGCGGATCCGAGCGTCCATGCGGCGATGCGATCCGCGTCCGCCGGCTCGATCAGGCCGTTGCCGTCCGCGTCCGCGGCCGTTTGACGCTCGGCGGGAAGCGCGTCACCGGACAGGTGCCGCATCACTTCAGCCGCGTCCATTGCCGTGACCGCGGCGGTTCCGACGTCTTCCCATGCCGGCTTGGAAGGCCGCACTTCCAGGTCGGACACTCCGTAGGGAAGCGGCGCCAGCTGATAGAAGCCGGCCGCGTCCGTTTCCGCTGTTTCCTCCAGCGGGCCCGTTGCTTCGACCGAAACGCCGGCCACGGATACTCCGGTCCCCGCGTACCGGCTGTAACCCTGAATGGAGAGATCCCGGCCGCACACAACGGTACGGCCGGTCCGTACGGGATTCTCATTCAGTGTGAGCCCGGTCCATTCAATGACCGTCGGCGGAATGGGATACCGGAGCATCCTGAACGAAACCGTGAACAGGGCTCCGGGGGCCGGAACGGGGTTTCCGGAATACAGCGCGATCCCGACCCGTCCATGGACAGTCTCGGACGCGAGCACGCGGCAGCCGACGGCTTCGGGAGACGGAACCGCGGAGAGGAACGCAAGCGCCGTGGTGTCGTATTCGAACGTGCAATTCGCGGACAGCAGATCCGGCCGGCCGCCGGTTCCCACCGGAAGGGCAACCGTCTGCCGGAAACGCTCCGCCACGATTGAATCCGGGAAAACAGCGGTCACGTCCGTGGTGTCGGCCTGCCGCCAACCGTTTCCGCTCGCATCTCCCGCGACCGCGGCCTCGAAGTCCTGGCCCGTTTGGGAACCGGTGACCTTTGAAAATGTCCTGGAAACGGGAGTGAACCGCCATTCGCCCACGGATGGAACGGATCCGCTCTCACTGCCGGCCGAATAGGCCGCGACCAGGGCCGCATCCGTGGTGTCGGCGCGTCCGTCCGCATTGATGTCCGCGGCCGCCTGAAGCGCAAGCGGAAGCACGGCCGAGCCGGCCGCGTGCCGGAGGATGCAGGCCGCGTCGAATGCATTGACCGCTCCCGGCGGTATGTCCTGGCCCGCGGGCTTGGAGGGAGTCAGGACCAGATTCGGAGCGCCGTACGGGATCCATCCGGTCCGGAATGCGCCCGCTGAATCCGTCACGGCGTCGGGATTCAGGAGGCCGGCCGAGCCGATGACCGCGCCCGTGACGCCGTTGAAGGTTCCGGCATAGGTGACCGCGCCGGAGACGGTCAGGTTCACGCCGTTCACGGCCGTGGTCGCGGGTCCGTACCGGACCTCATTGAATGCGAGCCGTGTCCATGCCAGGGCCGATGCCGTGTCCGGGAATTGCAGCATGCGGAACTTCAGGTTCAGAAAGGCGGATCCCGGGGAAAGCGGCCGTGTGCCGTACAGGGCCACGGCGAGACGGCCCGCGGTTTCCGCGTTCGTCACCAGATAGAAGTCCGAGACCGAAGCCGCCTTTCCGGCGCTCACGAATTCCAGCACGGACGGATCGAATTCGAGCCCGATGTCCGCTGAAACCGCGTTCTGGAGATTCGGGACATTCAGCGTGATGTCGAACAATCCGGTGTTCCGGTACACAGCGACCGCTTCGGGGACGATGCCGCTGTCCGTTCCAAAAGCGGGATCCGCTCCCCAGTTGCCGGACGCGTCGCCTGAAAGAGAGGCCGTGTAGTCCTGCCCCGCGACGGACGCGATGACATTCGAATAGCTCCGGCTGGCCGGCGAAAACCGCCATTCGGAGATGCGGACGCCCGGAACCGGCGCGAGGCCGGATGAGGCTCTGGCCGAGGCCGCCGCGTCCAGGCTGTTGATCGTTCCGTTCCCGTCCGCGTCCGCCGCCCCCTGCAGGGCCACGGGTATCGGACTGCCCGCTGCATGCCGAAGAATGAGAGCGGCGTCATACGCGGTGAGAACGCCGTCTTCAACCGGAACACCGCCGGTCTTGCCTGGACGGAGGACCAGGGCGGGTTCATTGTAGAGGATGGGTTTGAACGCGTATTCGCCCGTGGCGTCCGACCGGACGGAAACCTCGGGACCGTCCCTCCGCACTTCCACATCCGGAACCGGCCGGCCCGAGCCGGCATACCGGAACACCCCGGTGACCGCGAGATCGCCGAAATACTGCGTGCCGTCCTGCTCTCGGACGTCGTAGAACAGACCGGCGGGGATTCCCATGATCTTCTGCGTTGCGCCGCTCGGCCAGTGGACGATCAGGGTGTCCACACGGACCGCGTCACCGAGCCCGAAATGAACGGTAAAACTGTTGACCTGGTAACCCTGACCGCCCGTGACCTGCCGCATCTGGCGACGGCCGTTCGAGAACACCTCGAGACGCGCGCCCACGCCGGACCGGTTGCTCTGCACGCCCGTGAGACGGAACTGGATCCAGTTGAGGCTGCCCGCGCTGTTCCGGTACAGGGACGCGAACTGCGAAGAAACATACGGGTTGAGGCTCCTGCCCATGTAGATGTCGACATACCCGTCATGGTTGTAATCCGCGACCGGCGCGGACCAGTACCAGCGGTACGCGCCTTCGTCGATGCCCGCCCGGTAGGCCATGTCCACGAATTTGCCGTTGCCCCAGTTCCGCAGGAGCGCGGCGTCGCCGCCCCACTCGTTGATGGACAGGATGTCCGTCCATCCGTCATTGTCGAAGTCCGCGGCCGTGAGCCCGCCGCCGAACACGTTGTCGAGGTGGTACCAGCCGAGGTTCAGGCCGATGCCCGCCGCCTCGGTCACGTCCGTAAACGTGCCGTCGCCGTCGTTGCGGAAGAGCCGGCCGAATACATTGCCCGGATTGTCCGCGAACTCGCGCTTGAGGAACAGGTCCCACCATCCGTCATTGTCGTAGTCGAGAAACAGGGCGCCGAGACAGCGGGCGTCGGCCGGGAGGCCCCGGGCCGCGGTCCGTTCGGTGAAGGTGCCGTTTCCGTTGTTGGACAGGAACACCGAGGGCGCGTCGTATCCGGGCGCGTAGATGTCGACGAACCCGTCGTTGTCCACGTCCGCGGCCGCGAACCCGTACTTGTTCTCGGGCGTGGGCGCGTAGTCCCGGATGCCGGCGTCCCGCGTCTTTTCCTCGAACGCGCCCCGGCCGTTGTTCATGAACACGAGAAAGCGGGGGTCATAGGCGAGGTTCTCCGGCCAGGTGTCGCGGGTCGCGAACAGGTCGACGAACCCGTCATTGTCGATGTCGATGAAGGCGAGGTTCCTGGCGCGGATGGTCATGCCGTTCGTGTCGTAGACGCGGTCCACGTCCCCGAAGGTCCCGTTCCCCAGGTTCTCGTAGAAGAGGATCCGGTTGAACTTGCCCATGCCCACGGCCATATCCATGTCGCCGTCATTGTCGACATCCGCGGCCGCCAGGCCCTGTGCGCTGGACCGGACGTACCCCTGGACGCCGGACATCCGCGTGACATTCGTGAACGCGCCGTTGCCCTTGTTTTTCAGAAGCGAGTGGTCCGTGTCGGCCTGTCCGGTGCTGTAGTTGTGGATGACGTAAATGTCGTCCCATCCGTCTCCGTTGTAATCAAAGAATCCGGTACCGTGGGTATTGCACAGCACCTGGGTACCGGAGGCGACGCCGACGTCGGTGAACGACGCCTGGCCGAAGGCGGAAGCGGCCAGGCCGGACGCCAGCAGGGCGACGCATGCGTGCCGGGAGTGCCGGGACATCGCGTTTCGATCTCCTCGTTTATCCGTTATCCGCATCAATCCGTGTTCCATGTTTTTATATGTTCAGCAGAGGAAACTCGGAATACAGATTGTCCACATCCCCTGGAGCGAGATCCTCTGAACGGAACAGCCTCGGCCGCTTCAGGGCCAGCCGGAAGGAGCCCGGAATCCGCACGCCCTTCAGCATCCGCTCGTCCGCGTACAGGGACGTGACGCCCAGGCTCAGACACAGTTTCGCGACCGCGCGTCCGGAAAACCGGCCGAACAGCTCCGGATTTCCGATGTGGTGGACCGCGCCGAGCAGAAACGGCTTCTTCCTCCGGACCATGCGGCTGATCAGGCAGAAACACCGGCCGCCCCCGGATGTGACCAGAAAGGCGCGGCATCCGGGAATCCGGTGATCGTCCCTGAGCCCGCGTTCCTCCGGAGTCAGCATGTCTCCCTCCCCCTCGTCCGCCGCGGCCACTTTGCACGCGGGTCCGGAGGGAAAGCGGGGCATGAGCACGGACGTGCCGGTTTCCAGTTCCCGGAACCCGGCTTTCAGGAGCAAACCGGACACCTCGGCCGAGGGCGTCAGATCCACAATGTCCGTGCCCGGTTCCTTCAGCAGGGGCAGGAGCATGAACACGCTGCGGCCCCGGTACGGCTCCCGCACGATCCAGCTGGTCAGGTTGCACATCCTGCGCTCGCGGCCGGCAAGGACGCGCCGGCTGTACAAGGCGCCCAAAAATCCCACGGGTTTTTCTCCATCCAGCATCACGGTGCCGCAGGACGGCTCTCCGGACCGGAACGGATCAGAGAAAAGTCTGAGCCAGCCGCCGTCGCCGACATAGGGATTCCGGAATTCCCGCAGAAGCGGGAGCACGGCTTCGAAATCGCCGGAGACTGCCTGCCGGACGGTCACCAATCCGCGGCTCCGGATTCCGGAAGCCGGTCCAGGCGCCGCACCGTATCGTCCGGGTCCGCGGCGTATTCGTCCGGCCGCGGGTGGGACAGGAACAGGAGCGGACTGGCCGAGTACGCGTAGGCGCCGGAATCGAATATGCCGATCCAGTCGCCGATTTCCGGCTTCGCGAGCCGGATCCGGTCTCCCATGACGTCGATGGACGTGCAGAGCGGTCCGACGGCCGTCACTTCTACGGTCTCCGCATCGGCCGGCTTCGACAGGTTGGCCGCCCTGAAATTCTTACGTATGACCTGACCGAAATTGCCGCTGGCCGCGAGATGATGGTTCATTCCGCCCTCGAGCACGACGTAGTCGCGGCCGCGGGACGACTTGACGTCCACGACGCGGGCGGCATACAGGCCGGCCCGGGCCGTGAGCCAGCGGCCGAGCTCGATGATGGCACTGGGCGCGTCCGCGGGGTTGAGTTCTTTTTTCAGGCCGGCCCATTCCGCGTTCAGCGCCGCGCACGCGGATGCGGCGTCGAGTTCCGCCTGGCCCTCGTGATAGGGCACACCGAACCCGCCGCCGAAATTCACGAATCGCAGGAGCGGGGCCGTGCCGCAGGCCAGTGCCGCCCGGACGATGTCCGCCGTGTGTTTGAAATTCGCGGCCAGCGCCTCGGCATCGAGGCACTGGGTGCCCGCGTAGACGTGAATGCCCCTCGGCCGCACATGGGGCATGCGGCTGAACAGGTCCAGAATTTCCGGCAGGCGCTCCTCGTCCGTTCCGAAGGCCGAGGATTTGCCGCCCATTTTGATCGCGAATTCCCGGATCAGCAGGGAGGGATTGACGCGCACAGACGCATCCGCGATTCGGTGCTCCGCGGAGGTCGCGGCCTCGAGCCGCTTGAGCTCGTTCGGCGATTCGACGCTGATCGCGCCGATGCCGGCCCGGACCGCGTCGCGCAGTTCGGCGTCCGTCTTGCCCGGGCCCGCGAAATGAATGCGCTCGGGTTTGAACCCGGCTTTCAGGCTGGCCGCCAGCTCGCCCCCGGAGGAAACGTCCGCGCCGTCGGTCCATCCGGCCATGGCCCTGAGCAGGTCCGGGTTCGGATTGGCCTTGACCGCGTAATAGACGAGGATGGAGGGA
>CAZNXX010000025.1:0-25941 GCA_964577095.1 uncultured bacterium
CGCACGGTGTTCTCCCCGCGGTTGTTGCAGTAGGCGAACCGGATCAGGCGCTGTTCCGAAACCGCGCGGTGAACGTCCGACAGGCGGTCTTTCTGTTTCCGGGTGTATCCCATCGGCAGGATGTCGATCACGATGCGTTCCGAGGCCCGGTTGAGCGCATCCTCCCCGCGGCGCGGAAGCAGGTTGGCGATTTTCTCCACAGCCGCGTCGAGCTCCCGGTTTTCCAGCGCGCTGTTGACTGCCCTCAGGGTTGAGACCAGGGATACGACGTCTTCGAAGGTCAGCACCTGGCGGTCGATCCGGAACGTGTCCAGTATGCCGTATCCGCCCTGGTTCCCCGCGTGAGAGACCACAGGTATGCCGGCCGAATTGATGGTTTCCAGGTCGCGATACACGGTCCGCACGGATACCCCGAACCGTTCCGCGAGTTCGCGGGCCGCGATGCGGTCGCGGTTCAGGAGCAGGACGGTGATGCCCAGCAGGCGGTCGATGCGCATGTGCCGATATCCCCCTCCAAAACAAGACGGTAACCTTCCTCAAAAGGTTACCGTCCGAATGGCTCCGGTTTGAACGTTCACACGTTCGAACGTTCCAACGTGTGAACGTTTTAGAGCGAGTACCCCTGCCGGTACCGCGTTTCCACGTATTCGTTCGCGTCGTCGAAGTTCGTCACCCGCATGGCCTCCGCGTCCCATTCGAGCCTCTGCCAGGGGAAGCGAACGGCCAGGTTGCCCGCGAGCGTGGCCTCGGTCAGCGGCCCCGCGTAGTCGAACGGGGAACTCAGTTCGCCAACGCCCTTACAGGCGTTGACCCAGTTCATCTCGTGGCTTGTGAAGATGCGCGGAATGGTTTTGGCCGGCATGGTGTAGGCGCGCATTTTTTCCTCGGGGATGATGCGGGGCGCGGCGCCGTCCAGGTCGTGGAGAATCTTGCCCTTCTCCCCGATGTACAGGGACCCGTTGACCGGAAGATTACGGCCCGGCTCCAGTTCTTCGGGCCTCGGGGGCTTGAGACCGCCGTCGTACCAGAACAGCCGCACCGGGGGCATGGCTTCGCGGGCGGGGAATTCGAACGTGACGATGGATCCGGAGGGGAAGGTCTCGCGGTTGTCAACCTTTTCCCATACTTCCTTCGGATCGACCAGGGCCGCGATGCTGGCTTCCATGGCCGTGGGTTTGGTCAGCTTCAGCGCAAAATAGGTCGGGTCTATGAAATGACAGCCCATGTCCCCGAGCGCGCCGGTCCCGAAATCCCACCAGCCGCGCCAGGCGAAGGGGTGGTAGATTGGATTGTAAGCGCGTATGGGGGAGGGTCCGCACCAGAGATCCCAGTCCAAGCCGTCCGGCCGGGGCATGCCGGCGGGCCTCTCGGCCACGCCCTGCAGCCACACCGGCCGGTTCGTCCACAGGTGCACTTCGCGCACCGGGCCGATGGCGCCGTCCGCCATCATCTCGGCGATCAGCCGGATGGGTTCCTCGGAGTGGTGCTGGTTCCCCATCTGGGCCTTCACGCCGTACCGGCGGGCGGCTTCGGCGAGTTTTCTCGCCTCGGAAATGAGCCGGGTGAGGGGCTTCTGGACGTACACGTGCTTGTTCATCTGCATGGCGGCCATGGCCGCGACCGCGTGCGTGTGATCGGGCGTCGCGATGATGACCGCGTCAATGTTCGGGTGTTCCTTGTCCAGCATGTCCCGGAAGTCCCAGTACCGGGCGGCCTTGGGGAATTGACCGAACACATCCGAGGCAAGGTTCTCGTCCACGTCGCACAGGGCCGTGATGTTCTCCGTGTCCGCGACGGCCCTGAGATTGGACCGGCCCATGCCGCCCACGCCCACGACCGCGATGTTCAGCCTGTCGCTGGGGCTGAGGGTCCCGGACGGCCTGGAGTTTTCGCCCGCCCGCAGGCCGGAAGGAAGGATGGTGAAGGCCGCTGCAGCGGCGGTCATGCCGCCGATGAAATCCCTGCGGGTGATCCGTTTCTCCGAATCCTTTTTTTCCATAGGGACCTTCCTTATTTAAAAAAATATAATAGATTTGTCCTTTAGGACCTTCCTTGGTCAAAATATAGAGCAGATTGGTCCTTTAGGACCTTCCTTGTTATAAAGAAAGGATTTTATGTTGGATGGGCCGGAAAAGCGCTGTTTTTATTTAACCAATTAAAGGGAAAAAGTCAAGGACTTGTGTGCGGGCGGCGAGAAGGGTGATGATATTTTACAGCCAGGAGAGGACCTCCCGAGTGCGAGGCATTCGGCCCTCGGGAGGTCCGGCATGTCATAGGATCGGTTCGTACTCGTATTTCGTTTCGTGCACGGTCCCGTCATCTCCGAGGCTTTTACAGACGAGGGGATACCCTGATCCATCGTAAGAATACGTGTAAATCGACTCACCATTCGACGGGACCGGGTATTCCGAAGTCCAAGAAATGCGCACCGGATTATTCCGGTTGTATGATTTGAAAACTTCCATCACACCTTTGAGCACGCTGAAGGGATTCCGGGAACGGTCGTATTCGTAGGTCGTGACGGTTGTCGCGCGGCCGTTCTGGAAATCGGACCTTTCCTCGCGGATGTTACCCCTCTCATCCCAGTCGAATTGATGGTACGGTTGGAGCGTCCCGTCCGACCAGAGAAAACTGATATCCGTGGGGCGGCCCAGACTGTCGCAGGTCACGAGCCATTCGAAAGCGGGGTGGTACAATCCGTCCTCGCGCCGGTTCAATCCGTGTACACGCGATTGAAAGCCGTTCGCGTCGTACTCGTACTGGTATTGATACTCATTCACATGACTGTCCGGGTACACTTCACGGACGTCCTCCCGCACCCGGAGATTGTTCCCGTTGTAGAAAAACCGGTGAGAACGGACGTCATGGACGGTGCGAGCCGAATCAAGGATAACGGATATCACCGAATCGATTCCCGCGACATTTCCGCGCTCATCATAGGTGAGAACGACCTTCCCGAAGCGAATCAGGCGATTTTCATAAGTCGGTCCTGCGATGAGGTATTCTCTCTGGCGTTCGCAATTCAGGAGAAGCAGTACAGCCGCCAGCATCGCGGCCGCAAGGGTTGTGCGGTTCATGGGACCCTCCTTTCGCCTTTCGGGCGTGATACGGATGAATCTGTCAGCGAGCGCATTCCCCGCGGCGTGCCTTCAACCAGAAGGCATAGAATCGATTGGTCCCGCAAAGCGGGGCCGCGGGGAATGCAAGCGAATAACAGTTGTCTCTTCTCTACAGATAGAAGATTCACCGCCGCGTGCGGCGGGGAATCTTCAATGGTTTGAGACTGCCGGCCGGGCCGGACATCCGTTAGCCGAAATGCGTGTCGGGTCCTCCCAAAAGAATGAGAGTAGACGATCCTGTCTCTCGAACCTGAAGAGAGGCGGCACTTTTACAGTTACGAATGACTTAAATGAAAGAGGTGTGTAAAAAGATAGCGAGGAGTATAATGGATTCCCTTTTATAGTTGTATATAAATATAATATCGGGTAAGTTAAATGTCAAGTAAAAAATGGATATTCCGAGTCCGGGGACCCTCATGAGGTCCGGTTTTTCCATCACGTTCAAGCATTTTTATATTCTTAACGGATTTTCTATATAAAGTAACAGTATTCATAACCGGGAATACTTTTACGAAAAACCCGTTGACAAAGAATTTTTTGTTTCGTAACTTGCAAACGTTTGCGGAACCAAAGTACGCCCGATTCACCGGGTTTGAACAGTTCCGCATAATCGGTGCAAGCCAGCGAATCAGCCGTTCCGCCTGAGACTCACCCGGGCCCACGGCACGCGGCCGAAGCCGAACCCTCTCCCGGTATCCCAATCAGACATGAAACAAACCACGATCAAGGACATAGCCCGTAAAATGGGCGTATCCGTCTCAACCGTTTCCCGCGCGCTGTCCGGCCATCCGGACATCAGCGAGGAAACGCGCAAACGGATTGAAGCCCTGGCCCGTGAACTCGACTACCACCCCAACACCCTTGCCAAAAGCCTCCAGCAGAAACAATCCCTCGTCATCGGCGTCGTGGTCCCTCAGGTCAAGCATTATTTCTTCGCGTCCATCATGTCCGGTATCACGGACGTGGCCTATCAGGCAGGGTTCACGGTCATGATCTGCCAGTCCAACGAGGATTTCGAGAGGGAAAAGAGCAACATTGACGTCCTGCTATCCCACCGGGTGGCGGGCCTTCTGATATCCGTGTCCGTGACGACGAAATCCTGCGAACATTTCAACCGGATCAAACAGCGGGGCGTGCCGCTGGTTTTTTTCGACCGCGTCTGCGGAGAGGTTGAGGCCACCACCGTGGTGGTCGATGATTATGACGGGGCCTTCCGCGCGGGCGAGTACCTGGTTCAAAAAGGGTACCGTCGGTTCGCCCACCTGGGCGGACCCGAATTTCTGAGCATCTGCCGGCTCCGATTCGAGGGATTCCGGGACGCGGTCAGCCGTCTCGGTTATCCCCTGCGGGAGGATTGGATCATACGCGGCGGCCTGAACGAGGAGGACGGCGTGGATTCCATGTCCCGGCTGCTCGCGCAGGGCGGAGAAAGGCCCGACGCGGTCTTCTGCGTGACCGATCCGGTGGCCATGGGCGCTCTGGTCCGGCTGAAGAAGGAAGGCATCGCCGTGCCGGACCGGATGGCGGTCATGGGATTCACCGACAATCCCATGGCCGAACTCATCGAGCCTCCGCTCACCACGGTCCGTCAGCCGGCGTACGAGATCGGCAGGACCGCGGCCGAGCTCCTGATCGAACAGATCGCGAAACAGTCCGCCGCCGCGCTTCCGGTCCATAAAATATTGAAAACCGAACTGATCATCCGCAAATCGGCCTGAAGGCCGGCGACGAACGCCCGAATGGAAACACTGAACGAAGAATACAGACCAGTAACCTTTCATTCCCATCTGAGGAGGACGGTTGTATGAAACGAGAACGGCTATGGGTATTGGCGGCCGTGGTGTGCACGGCATTCGCCGTCTCTATCCCGTTGTGGAGCGGCACCACCGGCAAGATTGCCGGACAGGTGACCGACCGGGCCACGGGCCAGCCGTACTACGGCGCGAACGTGATCCTGGTCGGCACCGCTCTCGGGGCGGCCACGGACGCAAACGGTGATTTCAGCGTTCTGCAGGTTCCGCCCGGCATTTATTCGGTGCAGGTGCGGGCCATGGGCTTCAAGTCCGTCACTGTGACCGACGTGCAGGTACGGATCGACCAGACTTCGCCGGTCGAGTTCAAGCTCGACCAGGAGCTCATTCCCGGCGAAACCGTGACCATCAGCGGCAAGCGCGAGGCGGTGAAGCAGGACGTGGCCACCAGCGTGTCGGCCTTCTCGAGCGCCGAGATCAAGGACCTGGCCGTGACCACGGTGAACGACCTCGTGCAGCTGCAGGCCGGCGTCGACAAGGGCCTGGCCATCCGGGGCGGCGACGAGAGCGAACTGCTGTTCCAGATCAACGGCACCACGCTCCGCGATCCCCGCAACAACAAGCCCATCACCGGCGTGGCCCTGAACGCGGTTCAGGAAGTCGCGATGGAGCGCGGCGGATTCAACGCCGAATACGGCCAGGTGCGGTCGGGCATCATCAACGTCGTCACCCGCGAGGGCGGCAAGCAGGGCTACAGCGGCGGCCTCACCGTCAAGGGCAGCCCGCCGGCTCCCAAGCAGTTCGGCAAGTCCGTGTTCGACAGGAATTCCATGTGGATGCGGCCCTACCTGGATGACGCCGTGTGCTGGACCGGCACCGCCAGCGGGGCCTGGGACGAATACACCCAGCGACAGTACCCGGATTTCCGGGGCTGGAACGCGGTATCCAATGAACTGCTCGCGGACGCCGATCCGACCAACGACCTCACCCCGGCGGGGGCCCAGCGGCTGTTCAACTGGGAGCACCGGAAGACGGATGTCAACGACCAGTTCGACTACAACATCGACGCCGGTTTCGGCGGCCCTGTCCCCTTCATCAGCAAGTCCCTGGGGGACCTGCGGTTTTTCGGCAGCTTCAAGCGCGACCGGGAGATGCTCCTCATGCCCCTGACGCGCGACGATTACGTGGTGGACAACTGGATGTTCCAGTTGACCTCCGACATCAAGAAGAACATGAAGTTGACCGCGAGCGAGTACGGCGGGTGGTTCACCGCGGCGGTCGCGAACTTCATGCCCGACGGCCAGGGGCCGGGCTACCTGAACAACCAGTTCGGGCCGAACGATTCCCGCGTCGCCCGCTACTGGATGCCGACCATGTACCTGACGGATCCGTTGTCCATTGCCCAGGTCTCGAATGAACAGCGGGCCGGCCGCCTGTTCGGCGACTCCTGGTATTCCGAGGCTTTCGTGCGGCACGCGGGCGGATCCCTGAAGCTGACGCACACGCTCAGCGCCAAAACCTTCTACGAGGGACGGCTCGAATATGTCAAGACCAAGTACACGACCGGTCCCGTTCCGGAACGCAACTACGCCCGCACCCAGCAGATCGTGCCCGGCTATTTCGCGGATGAGGCGCCCTTCGGATGGAGCGCCAATTCCATCGGCGGCGCCGGCGGCGCGATCAACATCTTCGGCGGCCACTCGGGCCAGTCGCGCGACACCAGCGACATTTCGGCGATCACCCTCAAGTTCGACATGACCAGCCAGTTGAACTTCTACAATCTGTTCAAGGCGGGCGTCGAGTTCGTGTACAACGATCTGAATCTGTACTACGGGTCCATCAACAATTTCACGGGCCTGAGGATCATGAACAAGTCGCATAAGTTCCCGTTCCGGGGCGCCCTGTACGCCCAGAACAAGCTCGAGGCCAAGGGCTTCGTGGTGAACGCGGGCCTGCGGCTCGACTACAGCAACGCCAACACGGACTGGATCAAGCCCGTCAATCCGTTCGATGTGACGTTCTACGCGAGCAATTACCTGTACAACCAGGACGCGGCGTTCCGGACCGAAAAGTCCAAGGCCGACATCAGCCTCAGCCCGAGGCTCGGCATCTCGCATCCCATCACCGAGAGCTCCAAGCTGTACTTCAACTACGGCCATTTCAAGCAGCTGCCCACCTACGAGGAGCTGATCCGGACCGGCCGCGGGGCCGGCGGCGAGATGCAGAACTACGGCGATCCCAACCTGGAGCTCGCCAAGACCGTCTCGTACGAACTGGGGTATGACCAGGAAATGTTCGGCCAGGGCGGTCTGCTGATCCAGGCCGCGGCGTTTTACCACGACATTTCCAGCCAGCAGTCGTTCACGACCTACACCAGCGCGGACGGCAAGGTGAGCTACAGCGCGGCGAACAGCAACAACTACGCGGACGTGCGCGGGTTCGAGCTCACGCTGAAGCGGAACACGGGCTGGGTGTCAGGTTTCGCCAACTACACCTATCAGGTCTCCAGCTACGGGTATTTCGGCAATCCGTTCGTCTTCCAGAGCGTCTCGCGTCAGCGCGATTCGGACGCCCGCACGCGGACCACGTTCCTCTACCAGCAGAAGCCGATCGCCCAGCCCTACGCGCGGGCCAGCCTGGTGCTGAATTCGCCCAAGGGATTCGGACCCGAGCTGATGAATGTCAGCCCGCTGCAGAACTGGACGATGAACCTGCTGTTCAACTGGAAGGCCGGCGAGTACGTCACCTACAACCCGGACTCCAAGGCGGATGTCGTCTCCAACGTGCAGGTCACCGATTTCTACAACTTCTCCCTGCGCGTGAACAAGCTGGTCCGGCTGGCCGGTCTGAACACGACCTTCTTCGTCGAGGTGGACAACCTCTTCAACACGAAGAAACTGTCCGGCGCGGGTTTCTACGACACCAACGATTACCTGTTCTACATGCAGTCGCTGCACCTGCCGAAGAGCAGCGATTACGACAACATCCCCGGGGACGACCGGGTCGGCGCATACCGCCGCAACGGCGTGGCCTTCCGGCCGATGACGATGGTCGCCATGGTGGACGGCATCTCCAATCCGGCCGCGGGCATGATCTATTACGAAACCTCGACCAAGAAGTACATGCAGTCCGGGGCAAGCGGCTGGCAGCAGGTCCCGAAGTCGGAGATCGACCGGATTCTCGAGGACAAGGCCTACATCGACATGCCGAACCAGACGTATTTCAATTTCCTGAACCCGAGACAGATCTTCTTCGGCGTCAACGTGTCGTTTTAACCACTCACCCATCGATTGAGGAAGACCGACCATGAAGAAATTGAACATCACCGGTTTCGGCGGGGCGTTCGCCCGGGCGGCGGTCCTGTGCTCGCTCGCCGCGGCGTTTCTTCCCGCGGCCCTGCCCGCCCAGGAATACACCGGTCCCCATGAGGTCAAGTGGATCCGCGTCGGCGACCTGCGCCAGTGGTTCACCAACGCGGGGATGGAGATCGAATACGGGCTGATCTCCCGCGCGGCCGCGCAGAACACCCAGCAGGCCGATGAACTGATGTGGGAGGCGCTGTACTACCGCACGGACATGCAGGTCTCCCGCGGACTCTGGATCGGCGCCACGAATTTCGCCGACCCCAGGACCGGGCAAACCTATCCGTTCAAGGTATGCCAGGCGGGGCCGAAGTATCTCAACACACTGACCAATTTCGTTCCGGGCGAGTTCAAGCTGTACGGCAGGTTCAACCATCCCATCGTGACGGTGGACGGTGCTGACGGCACGGACAACACGCTCGATGATATCGTGGACGAAGTCAATCGGGACCAGTCGGCGGACCGCATCCTGGTCAACGTCACGGAGACGAACATCGGTGTCCGGTGCGAGCGCACCATCTACGCCTACAGCCAGCAGAACCATGACGACTACCAGATTTATGACTTCGTTTTCACGAACGTCGGACTGAAGGACGCTTCCGGCGCGCCGGTCAACCAGACCCTGAACGGCCTGTATTTCACCTTCACGAACCGGTACGCGCCGGGCCACCAGGGGTACATCGGCGGCTGGCATTCCACCGGCAACGTGAGCTGGGGCCGGAACACGGTGCTCCATTATATCGGAGACGATCCCGCCGACCCGCTGTTCGATATGCGCGCCTCGTACGTCTGGTACGGCCCTCACTCGCAGGCGTCGATGGGCTACGAGGCCGACTGGGGAGAGCCGAACTACGCCAGTCCGGGCGTGCTCGGAGCGCCCGGTTTCTGCGGCGTCGCGACCCTGCACGCGGACAAGTCGGCTTCCGACAAGTCCGACGACCTGTCCCAGCCGAGTTCCACGCCATGGTGGGACACGGACGACAACATGATGGGCTGGATCGACTCGTACAATATCAACCAGATGACCCTGCAGTACGCGGCCATGAGCGCCGGCCATCCGGATCAGACCCATGCCGAGGCGGTCGGTGACGGTAATTTCGCCGACCTGTTCGGGCCCGGCATCGGTGGGTCCCTCCAGATTCTGTCCTACGGTCCGTACACTCTGGCTCCGGGTGAAAGCATCCATATCGTCACCGCCGAAGGCGCTCAGGGTCTGACGCGGCGCAAGAGCCTGGAGGTCGGCACGAACTGGTTCAACAATGCGGCGCCTTTCACCATGCCCAACGGTTCGACCAGCAGCGACCGGAACGCCTACAAGCGCGCCTGGGTATGGACAGCCGAGGATTCGATCAAGGCGACGCTGAGGCGCGCGATACAGGTTTACAAAAACAATTTCGTGATCCCCCAGCCGCCCGATCCTCCCGAAACCTTCACCGTCAGCTCGGGCGGAGACCGCATCGTGCTGGAATGGGCGGCCAACGCGGAATCCGATCCGCATTTCAACGGGTACGAGATCTACCGCGCTTCGGCCAGGCCGGACACGCTGTATGATCTGCTGTTCTCGTGCGACAAGAGCAACGTCGTCAACCGCTATGACGATACCACGGCCAAGCGGGGCTTCAATTACTACTACTACATCGTCAGCAAGGACGACGGATCCCAGAATGACGTCAAGCCGGGCACGCCCCTGGTCAGCAGCAAATACTACACGGTCACGAACCAGGCCGCGTATCTCCGGCGGCCGTCGGTCCTGACCACGCTGGACTCCATCCGCGTCGTTCCGAACCCGTTCCACCTCGGCGGCCGGAGCATCCAGTTCGATCAGCCCGACCGGATCGCGTTTTTCGGCCTTCCGCCCAAGTGCACCATCAAGATCTACACCGAGCGCGGGGATTTGATCAAGACCCTGAACCATACCAACAACTCGGGGGACGAACTCTGGGAATCGGTGACCTCGTCGCGCCAGGTCGTGGTGAGCGGGCTCTACATCGCAGTGTTCGAGACGCCCGACGGCGAGAAGACGTTCCGGAAGTTCGTGATCATCCGATAACGGTCTCCCAAATCCAAACGCGAGGAAAAGACCATGAAAAGGCATCTCACCATTCTGGGGATCGGATTGATCCTGTTCGGCCTGGCCTCCGACGGATCGGCCCAGAATTATAAAAAACTGGCCCAGAGCGGCATGGAGTTCCTGAACGTCAAGGCCGACGCCAGGGCCATGGCCATGGCCGGTGCCGTCACCACGCTCGAGATGGGGTCCGGCAGCCTGTTCTTCAACCCCGCCGGCATCGCCGGCATGACCGGCACGGCCGATTTCTCGATCAGCCTGAACGAATGGCTCGCCGACATCCGGCACACCGAGATGAGCGTCGCTTTCAGGCCCTTCAAGGGCAAGTACGGCGTTTTCGGCGCCTCCCTGCAGAACGTGGATTACGGCGACCTGCAGTGGACCATGGTGGACCTGACGCAGGACCGCGGATACGCCGACTTGGGCAAATTTTCGCCCTCGGCCTTGTCGGTCGGGCTCGGCTACGCCCGTTCCCTCACCGACCGGTTCGCGGTCGGCGCACAGGCGCACTGGGTGAAGCAGCAGCTGGGCGAGAGCTGGCTCCCCGCGGGCGCCGATTCGCTCGCGAAGGAGAAAAACGAGGTCACGCCGCTGTCCTTCGACTTCGGGACGAACTTCAAAACCGGGTTCAAGAGCCTGGCCTTCGGCATGTCGATCCGCAATTTCTCGAAGGAGTACAAGTTCGAAAGCGAAGGGTTTCAGCTGCCGCTGACGTTCACGATGGGCGTCTCGGCCGACCTGCTGGACTGGATCGGGACCGGGGGTATCGATCATTCCCTGCTGGCGGTCGTGGATGTCGCCCATTACCGCTCGCGTCCCGAGCAGGTCATGGTGGGCCTGGACTACACGCTGTTCAAGCTCGTTTCCCTGCGCGGCGGATATGTCACCGAGGAGGACGAGGATTCCTTCTCGTTCGGAATCGGCGCGGGATTCAAGGGCGTGGGCTTCGATTACGCCTACACGCCGTTCGGCGTGTTTGACTCGGTGCAGCGCATCACGGCGCGCGCGTCCTTCTAATATCCGGGAAAGGGGATTTCATATGAAACACAATGTTTTCATCAAACGGCTGCCTCTGGCGCTCGCCATTCTGGCGCTCGCGTGGGCGGGCTGCGAATACGACACCCCGGCCTCGGTCTGGAATCCGGGCGCGGATCTGGGCACGTTTCCGGAGATTACGGGCGTGAGCCCGGACGGGCGGGCCGGCGCCGGCGTTCATGCCCTCACGATCAACGGACAGGGTTTCTCGCCGGACGTCTCGAAGAACACGGTTTATGTGGGCACCGCGCGCGCCGAAGTGACGGCCGCATCGGCGTCTTCGATCACCATTCTGAGGCCCAACACCACGGGAGAGGGACTGGCCGTCAAGGTGCTCGTCGAGGGCGCCTTTGGAATCGGACAGTTGCCGGGATACGCCGTGGATGCCGTGAGCCGGATATACGGGAACAAGAACGTGACCGGATTCATCCAATTCATGGGCGTCGACCGGGCGGAAAACATATACGCGCTGACCACGACCAAGAGCGTCACCAAGATCGACGCCGCGGAAAGCGGCTCCGCGTTCGGCTCCAACAAATCCAAAAAGAAGAACGCCGGCATTGTCGCTGGACCGGACGGCGCGGTTTACCTGAACGAATCCGGCGGAATGGCACTCAACCGGATTCCGCCCGAAGGCGGAAATTCAGTCAAGTGGGCCGATTTTCCGGCCATTCCGAAAGGGTTCGATTTCGACGCCCAGGGCGCGGTGATTGGCGTGGGCGACAAGAACGGCATCCAGATCATTCTTTCCGATCTGACCGGTAAGTCGCTGACCGAATTCAACGATCTGACCGCGGTTTGGGTCAAATGCTATCAGGGGAGCGTCTACGTGACCGACGGCACGGGTCTGTGGAAGGCCACGATCGCGGCGGATTATTCATCCGTCACGCCGAAGGAGAAGGTGTTCGATATCACCGAAGTCGCCGGGTACGCCGACGCCAGGATCCTTTCGTTCGTGATGGATGCGGACGGAAACCTGGTGGTCTGCACCGACAAGGCGGTTGACCCGATATTCCAGATTCTGGCCGACGGGACGCCGGCGCCCTTCTACAAGGGCATTCTGCCGGAGAGCTGCGGCGGCCAGCTGGTCTACGGCGGCGGCCGGTACATCTATCTGAACATGCAGCAGCTTGCCGCGGCCGACCGGGACATCCTGCGGATCGACGCAGGCAGGAACGAGGCGGGCAAATAGGAAGGTCGTCCGTCTGACGCGGACGTGATCATCCCAGGGGTCGTCCGGTGACGCAAGGCCGTTTCAGGGAAACGGAGTCCGCGCAACCGGGCGACCCCTTGTTTTTCATCCCAGGGAGAAGGGGGATCCGGCCGGGCGAAAACCGTCGCGGGACGGCGGGAAGCGTTCGGGAAAGTCGGTGAAGGCCCCGTCAATGCCCATGGATTTCAGGCGGTCCATGTCCGCGGTGTCGTTCACTGTGTAGACGAACACCTTCAGGCCGAACCCGTGGGCGCGGTCCACGGTTTCTGGCGTGACGGCGTCATGGCTGAGGTGCAGGGAGAAGAGCGACAGGCCGGAGAGAACGGAACGGGGGTCCGGAGGCGCTTTCCGGAGCAGGGCGCCCAGGCGGATCTGCGGCATGAGACGGCCGAAGCGCGACAGTTCGTCCGTGTCGAACGAGGAGACCAGCAGTCGATCCGGTGTCCAGGCGCCTTCGGAGAGTCGGTCCGCCAGAAGCGCGGCAACCGGCTCCGCGGTGCGTCCGCCTTTCAGCTCGATGTTCAAGCCCGCCCTGCCGGCCAACAGGGAGAGAACCTCGTCCAGCAGGGGGATACGCTCTCCCAGACCCGCATCCAGGGAGCGGACAGTTTCCAGCGATTGTCTGGAAATCAGGCCCGATCCGTCGGTCCTGCGGTTGAGCCGGTCGTCGTGAAAAACGACAGGCACGCCCTCGACCGAATGCACGTCAAGTTCCACCCATTCCGCTCCTGTTTCCAGCGCTTTGCGGAAGGAGCGGAGCGTATTCTCGGGTTCGGTTCCGGCGGCGCCCCGGTGGGCGAACACGGTGAATTCTTTCATGCAGACTCCTGTTGACCGGATAATATACCTCGGGATCACGCGGGCGCGCAATGCCAAAGTTGGATTTTTTGATAAAAATCGTTATTTTGACCGTGTCATCAAAGGATGACGGCTGAATCACCTATTCCGGAGCACGGAGACGCCCATCGAAGAGAACGGACGGATCTGGCGGCTCATCGACGTTCTGAACGAGGCCGCGTCATTTCTGAAACGGAACGGGATCGAGTCCCCGCGTCTCAACGCCGAGCGGCTGTTGGCGTTCGTCCTGAAAGCCGACCGCGTGGGCTTGTACCTGCAGTTTGACCGGCCGCTTTCCGATTCCGAGCGGTCTTCGATACGGGACCTGCTCCGGCGCCGGGCCGCGGGGGAGCCGCTGCAGTACCTGCTCGGAGAGACCGAGTTCATGTCCCTGATGTTCCGGGTGAATTCCTCGGTTCTCATCCCCAGGCCGGAGACGGAGATTCTGGTCGAGGACGCGGTCGAAACGCTGAAGGCAGCGGGACCGGTCCGCATACTCGACATCGGCACCGGAAGCGGGTGCATCGCGGTGAGTCTGGCGAGAAACCTGCCGGAAGCGGCGGTGGACGCGGTGGATTCGGAGCCGGAAGCGATCGCCACCGCGATGGACAACGCGGCCCGGCTCGCGGTCGGGGACCGCTTGCGGTTCATACGGGCGGACGCGATGGACGGGGGCTTTCACACCGCCTTGGCGCCGCCGTACAACGCGCTGGTTTCGAATCCGCCCTACGTGTCCGAGGACGAATGGGAGCGGCTTCCAGTCGAAATCCGGAAACACGAGCCCCGGCGGGCCCTGTGCGGCGGAGCGGACGGATTGGCCTTCTATCCGGTCATCGCCCGGCTCGCCGCGGAAATGCTCGTTCCGGGCGGTACGGTATGGCTGGAGGTCGGAGTGGGACAATCGGAGGCTGTTCTGGGGATGTTCGGCCGGACCGGACTCCGGGACGCGTCCGCGCTTCCGGACCTGAACGGCATTCCCCGGGTGGTCCGGGCGAAGAAGTGAGCGGAGCGCAGGCGTATACTTCTGCAACCCTGAACGACAAAATCGGGAGACGGTATGAACCGAAACATTTTCAGAGCGTATGACATCCGCGGCATCGCGGACACGGACCTGGACGACGGGACCGTCGAACGAATCGGACGCGCCTACGCGACCACTCTGACCGCCAAGGGGCTGAAGAACGCGGCGGTCGGCCGGGATGTGCGGCTCTCGTCGGAGCGCATCTCCGCGGCTCTGGCCAGGGGCATGCTTTCGGCGGGAATGGACGTCATCGACGTCGGCACCGTTCCCACGCCCGTTCTGTATTACGCCATCGAGCGGCTGAAGGCCGGCGGCGGCGTCATGGTGACCGGGAGCCACAATCCGATCGAATTCAACGGCCTCAAGCTGTGCGAGGGCCTGGCTTCCCTGCACGGCGAACAGATACAGGCGCTTCTCGCGCTCATCGAGTCCGGCAGGTCCGCCAGCGGGCAGGGCCGCCTGACGCGCCACGACATCGTGCCGGAGTACCGGACCATGATTCTCGAGAAGATCCGCATCCCGAAACGGTTCAAGATCGTCATCGACGCGGGCAACGGAACGGCGGGGCCCATTGCGCCGGACCTGTTCGAAACCCTGGGATGCGAGGTGATCCGCATGTACTGCGATCCGGACGGCCGGTTTCCCAACCACCTGCCGGATCCCACGGTGATGAAATACATCGAGGACCTGAGGCGCCGCACCGTCGAGACGGGAGCCGATTTCGGGATCGGGTACGACGGAGACGCGGACCGGCTGGGCCTGGTCGACGACCGCGGCCGGCCGGTATTCGCGGACAAGATTCTCGCCCTCCTGTCCGGAGAGGTCCTGTCGCGCCATCCCGGCGCGCCGATCGTGTTCGACGTCAAGTGCTCGCAGCTGCTCCCCGAGACCATCGAAAAGGCAGGCGGCGTACCCGTCATGTGGAAGACCGGCCACTCCCTGCTCAAGGCGAAGATGAAGGAAACGGGCGCGCCGCTCGCGGGCGAAATGTCCGGGCACATTTTCTTCAAGGACGGGTATTTCGGTTTTGACGACGGCATCTATGTCTCAATGCGGCTGGTGCAGTTCCTGGCCGGGCAGACCCGGAAACTCTCCGAACTGGTGGATGCACTGCCGGCTTTCGAGTCCACTCCTGAAATCCGGATCGACTGCCCCGACGACCGAAAGTTCGACGTGGTGGACAGGCTGGTCCGCTCCTTCAAGCGGGACTACCAGGTGATCGATGTGGACGGCGCCCGGGTGCTGTTCGGCGACGGATGGGGCCTGGTGCGCGCGTCCAATACCCAGCCGCTTCTGGTCATGCGTTTCGAGGCCAAGACCCGGGAGCGGCTCCAGGAGATCGAAACGGTTTTCCGCAAGCGGCTCGAGGAATTTCCCGAGGTGAAAATCGCGGAGATGGAGGGGTAGAAGCCAGTTCGGTGTTCCGGGTTCCGAGTTACGAGTTTTAAAATCCACCAAGATTTTTGATACAATTTCACAACATTCTTCCTTGGCGATTTAATTCATTATTCAAACAGGAACCCGGAACCCGGAACTTGGAGGTGTCCGATAGCCTCGCATAAAGATGCTCGGCATATCGGACCTACAACCCGGAACCCGGAACTCGGAACATAGGAATGTCCGATAGCCACGCGTAGAAGCTTGCCCCGGACTTGATCCGGGGATGCTCGGCATATCGGACCTTCAACCCGGAACTCGGAACCCGGAACTCGGAACATTTTTTGATGTTGGCATACTTCTCGCAAGTCTTATTCCGATACGTGTTTTCAGGGTTGCTAGACAATCGGCAATTCCATGAAAATATTAATCTTGTCCTTAGGGGAATGCCGGCTCCGAGGGTGGCGTATTTTCAGCCAGCCCTGATGAAAAGGGGAGGAGCCGGATGACGCAGGAGCGGTTCATGAAAGCCGGACGGCTGTTGCTGCTTGTACTCTTCCACGGAATCCTCGCGGCCCAGAGCCGCTGGTCCGATCCCGTCACACTGAAAACCAAGGCGGTCTCTCCGGATCTGGACATCGATTCCAAAAACGGGGACATCCACATCGTGACCATCGGCGGGACGGATTACGACACCCGGGGCGTCACGTATTTCAGGCTGGATTCTCTCGGAAAAATTCTGACCACGGAAACCGTGCCCGGATCCGAATCCGCGGCAGGCGGGTGGTGCTTCGGGCCCGGCGTTTCGGTCGACGCGGACGGGGACGCGCATATCGCCTATCCGCTCCAGGTGGATCGAATTCTCTTCAACACGTACTTGATCGAACGCCGTCCCGCGGGATGGGGCAAAACGCAGACGGTCTCCTTCATCCAGAACCGGGGTTTCATGATCCGTGTCGCGGCTGTGGGTTCTGACCTGCTCCACCTGGCGAGAGGACAGGATATCGATGTCTCCCCCTGGGCCGCGGCCACCTACATCCGGTCTTCGGGCGGAAGTTTCGACCGGCAGATTGCGGGCCTGAACTCCTTTCGCACCGATGACCGCATCGAAATCGGAGCGACAACGGACGGCAAGGTTCATCTGATTCTCGGCTGTCCGAATCCAGGCGGCAGTCCGGTCAGCTATTACCGCTCGGACGACGGCGGGGAGACCATGCCCTTCATCGCAGACGTCCATTCCTCCCAGAGCACGGGAAGGAACGGATCGCCGGATCTCTTCGTCGACGCGTCCGGAATTGCCCACATCTGTTACGGATCCCAGGTCGATGTGGAAGCGGGTTCCGCGCCTTCGGTGCGGTACGTCCGTTATGAAGGCGGGAACTTTGTCCGGAACGTCATGGCCACCCCGGCCGGTTTGCTCGAGCCCTACAACGACGGAAACGGCTGGGGCCTCGGGTCCGTGGCCGCGACTTCAGACGGCCGGGTCGTGGGCCTCGCCTTCCTCACCAAAGCCGCGGGTGAATTGTACTTCACTCTCTCCCAGAACGGCGGCGCCACGTGGTCGACTCCGGAGCTGATCGCGTCCGGCGTGGGCAGCACGGACGGACGCAGCAAGCACCTGCTGCGCGCGGTCCGGAACCATTTCGCGCTCGTCTATCCGCAGGGCCAGGACATCCGCGTCCGCCTGCTCCGTAACATCGGGGACAATCCGCCATCCGCCTCCGCAGGAGGCCCCTACTCCATCATCGAAGGCCAGACCGTCACGTTCAACGGGTCCGGGTCGGCCGACACCGGCCAGAACGCGGGCATCGTTTCATACGCCTGGGACTTCAACAATGACGGGGTCTGGGATTCGGTGTCCGGGTCGCCTACGGTCCAGCGGACCTATAAGGACAACACGACCGCGGTCGTCCGCCTGCGAGTGACGGACCGATCCGGATTCACAGCTGAAGCGACGACCGCGCTGACCGTCACCAATGCCGCGCCCACGGTCGATGTCGGGGCTGACCGGACCGGACTGGAAGGCGGTTCTTTCAACTTCGATGCGGTGATCCGCGATCCGGGACAGGACACGCACACGGTGCGCTGGGATTTCCGGGATGGAAAGAGCGGACAGGGACCGGCGGTGTCGCATGTGTTCGTCGACGACGGCGTATTCCTGGTGAAGGCAACCGTGACGGACGACGACGGCGGTGTGGGCACGGATTCGGCCCGGGTGACCATCGCCAATGTGGCGCCCGCGGTCGAAGCGGGCGGGCCCTACACGGGCACGACCGGATCGGCTGTCCAATTTCATGGATCGGCTTCGGATCCCGGGAAGAACGACGTTCTGACCTACGAATGGGATCTGGATGGAGACGGCATTTTCGAAACACGGGGCGTCACCGGCCCGACCTTTGTCTATCACGCGTTCGGCCGCTTCAAAGCCACCTTCCGGGTCTCGGACAACGACGGCGGCGTCAGTCTCGACACGGCCTCGGTGACGATCATGCTGGACAAACCCACGATCGCCGAAATACCCGATCAGACGACGGATGAGGGGAACGCGTTCGCGCCGCTTCATCTGGACGCGCTTGTCTCGGACCCGGTGCACGAAGACGGCCTGCTGACCTGGCGCTTCCGCGGCGGGCAGAACCTGGAGGTCACGCTTTCGGAACGCGTGCTCCGGGCCCGGCCGGTCGACACGGAATGGTCCGGGTCTGAGGATATCTGGATTTTCGTACTGGATCCGCTGAACCACGCCGACAGCAGCCGCGTGCGGTTCATCGTGCGGCCGGTCAACGACGCGCCGGTCTGGGTAAGACCCAATCCGGACATCGAAATGCTGGAGGACAGCTCTTCGGTGGTTCTGCTCGATTCGCTTCGGGCCAGGGTCTTCGACCTGGACAATGATGTGTCGACCATGACGTTCAGCGTCTCGGGGAACAATCACATCCGCTGGTCGATGGACGCGGTTAAAACCCGCATCACGCTGACGCCCCAGACCGTCGGGTGGTACGGAGTCGAGAGCCTGCTCTTCGTCGTCACGGATCCTCTCGGAGCCTCCCGCAGGGATTCGGTGACCGTGACGGTGATCTCGGTTCTCGATCCGCCGGCGCCCTTCGCCATTGTCGGACCCGCGTTCCTGCGGGCCGATTCCTGGCCGGACACTCTCGACTTCAGGTGGCGCGCCTCCTCCACGCAGGACTCGATCGGGATCGTGTATTATGCCTGGAATCTCCACGAGCAGGGCGCGCTCGTCAATCCGATCCGACGGGTCGTGACCCACGACACGCTGTTCCGTTACGCGCCGGACGCGTTCCTGCCGGATGGCATCTTTTTCTGGGACGTCGACGCCGTGGACCAGAACGGCATCTCCAGGACCAGCTCGAACCTCGGCATTCTGCACATCGGAATTTCCGGCGCGCATCGGGACGGCCCCGCGCCCGAACGGATCGCGCTGATGCAGAATTATCCCAATCCATTCAACCCCGCGACAACCATCACGTTCGAGCTGCCGACGCCGTCGGCGGTGCGGCTCGTCGTGGTCAATGCCGCGGGGCAGGCCGTGGCCGTGCTCCGCGAAGGGAAACAGCCGCAGGGCGTGCGGACCGTGGAGTGGAACGGACGGGATGACGCGGGCCGAAGACTGCCGTCCGGGGTGTATGTCTGCCGCCTGGAGGCCGACGGGATTGTGCTCAGCCGGAAAATGATACTCATGCAGTGAACCGTCCTTCGCTCAGCAATGGATGAAAAAGCCCCCGAGCCGCAACGGCCGGGGGCTTTACTTTAATGGGACACGGATTCCACGGATGAAAGGGATTTGCGCGGATTAAGAAATGGAATAGGGTAGTTGATTGATTCAAATACCGGGATCAGACTCCGGCAGGCTGGTCAACCCCGCGGGTTTCGATTCCGGATCGCCGATCCGTCACCGCTGCCGGGCCCTCGGCGGCCTTTCCGACCCATCCCCTTTTTCCATCGCCAGCAGTTTTTTCTTCATCGCCAGCCCGCCCGCGAACCCCGTGAGCGCCCCGTCGGCGCCGATAACGCGGTGGCAGGGGACGACGATGGCCGCCGGATTCGCGCCGCAGGCCGCGCCCACGGCCCGTGAGGCGCCGGGCCGCCCGATGCGCCCGGCGATCGAACCGTAGGTTTCCGTGCGGCCGTACGGTATGGCCGAAAGTGCTTTCCAGACCTTTTTCTGGAATTCCGTGCCCCTGAGATCCAGACGGATGGAAAATGATTTTCTATTTCCGGCGAAGTACTCCGTGATCTGGCGGACTGTACCGGCAAGGCCCGGGTCGTCCCGGACCAGGTCCAGGCCGCGAAGTCTGCCGCGGAGCCAGTCTTCGGGAATCCCCTTTCCCTTCTTCGGGAGGAAAACGGTGAACAGGCCTTTTCGGGAGGCGACGAGAGTCAGCGTTCCCAGCGGCGATTTCATGCGGGTGTAGGTCAGTCTTTCCATGACGGGGTTCTCCTGCTCAACGGAGACGGATGATTTTAACGGTTTCAACGGATCGGCCGGAGCGGAACCGGACCACATACACGCCCGAAGGCGTGTCCCGGCCCGATTCGTCCCGCCCGTCCCAGCGGATCAGTCGCGCGCCCGCGAGGCCGTTCTGCAGGCGCCAGAACCGGAGTCGCCGGCCGATCGCGTCGAAAATTTCGAGCTCGAGCGGGCCGGCGGAGGTGCCCGGATAGACCGGAATCACGGTCGAGGAATTGAACGGATTGGGGTAGTTCTGACCCAGGGCGAACCGGCGGAGCGTTTCGTCCTGAACGCCTGCCGGCCGCAGAACCGGGAGTTCCAGGGAAGAGGGGCGGGACGCGTCGTGATACACGGTCTGCCGCGCGACGCGCTTCGTTTCGTCCGCTCCGAAGGGGCCGCCCGTGTTCGGATTCACGCTGAACCGGGGCCAGTTCGAGCTGGAGACGGACAGCCGGATGCGGTGCCCGGCCGCGAAAACCAGGGCCGTGGACCACAGGTCGATCGTGAACAAATCCGGTTCGCCCGGCGTCAGGAATTCCTCGACCGTCAGGGAGTTGCGGTGCCTGGCCTGCACGATGCCGTCCGCCACGAGCATGGAACGGCCGTCCGGGTACACGTCGCAGAGCTTGGCCGTGAAATCCGTGTCCGGACCGTCCGAGGACGCCCAGAGGCGGACCGCGACGCGTCCCGCGATCACGACGGAATCGTCAAGGATCTCGGTCTCATAGACCCGCACGTCCGCCCTGGCTTCCGCCGGTCTCTGGTCCCGCGAACCGGCCGGTATGTTCAGGTTCCGGCCGCCCAGGGTCGGCACCGGATTAGAAGGATCGAAATCGAAGCCATCGGGCGGCTCGCCCGGAAGGGGAGGCGCGGTCGCGAGCCGGCCCCCTTGGGAGAGATAATACGAGGCCGTCTCCGCCTCCGGCGGCCAGGCCGACCCTGAAATCCACCGGTTTCCCGGCCCTTCGGCCCGTTCCGCGTCGCCCATCAGATAATAGCGCACCGCGGGGAAGGGAACGCGTCCGGAGCGGTCCTTGAGCCAGACTTCGAACCAGTTCACGATGTCGTCGATGAAGGCCGAAGCACCGGCGCCGGGAAAGGACAGCTCACCGCAGTTCTCATTGAGAATGTCGTGCACCCAGGGACCCACCAGCAGGGCCTGGTTGCCGGACGCGCCGGGCCCTCCGGAGGCCTGCAGGCCGGTGAAGGCGTTCAGGGTTCCCTGGATGAAGATGTCATGCCAGCCGCCGATGTGAAAGACCGGAACGCGGACACTGTCGAAACGGGCAGTCAGATTCACCCGGTCGTACGCGGACCCGCCGTCGTGGTGGTCCCGGAAAAACGGGATGAGGTCTTCGTTCCCGGTTTCCTCGAGCCACCCGCTCACCAGCGCGTTCTGGTATTCTCCGCCGTAAAAAACGGCGTCCTCGTACAGATTCGAGGCCGTGACGATCGCGACCACGCAGGACAGATGGGGCGGCGCCGCGCCCGCGGCGAGAATCCCCGTGATGCCGAGAGCCGAAGCGCCGAACATCCCGATCCGTCCGTTCGACCAGCTTCGGGCCGCCAGCCATTCCACCGTGTCGTACCCGTCCCGGACAGCGCCCCACCCGTCCGAGAAGTACAGGGAATCCACGCCTTCGGAGCCGTGTCGGCCGCGGGTGTCCTGCAGGACGACCGCGTATTGCATGACGTCGGTGAGCAGGGACAGCATCCACGCTTCCATGCCGATTTTTTTGCCGTACGGGGTGCGCACCAGGACACAGGGCAGACGGTCGACGGAAACGGAGGGCCGGTATATGTCCGTCGCGAGCCGCACGCCGTCGCGCATCGGCATCATCACGGTCTGTTTGTCGAAGGCGTTCAGGCCGGCTGCGGCCGCGAGGATCAGGAGGAGGAGAGGGATTTTACGGGTCAGTTTGCGCATTGTCCGATGTCCGGGAAAAAGAAATGGAACACGGATCGGCACGGATGAAACGGATTGACACGGATTATAAAAAGTGAATAGGGTAATTCATTGATTGAGATTTCGAGTGATCGCTCAGGATTACTCTTCAACTCGGAACCCGGAATCCGGAACTCGGAACCTTTTTTAACCATGAACCATGAACTATGAACCATGAACTTTTCTGAAAACCGCGACCACCTCCACGTGCCCGGTGTGCGGAAACAGATCCACGGGCTGGACGGGGCCCAGGACGTAGCCCCGGGAACAAAGCGTTTTCGCGTCGCGCGCAAGAATCGGCGGATTGCAGGAGACATACACGATCGACGCCGGGGCCAGGCGGATCAGATCCTCCAGAGCGTCCGGATGCATGCCGGCGCGTGGCGGGTCCACGATCGCGGAATCCGGCGGGCCGAACCGCTCCCTGAAGCCCTTGTCGCGGAGCGCGTCCTTGAGGTCCCCCAGAACGAAGGAGATGTTGGACAGGCCGTTCAATTCCGCGTTCCGCACCGCATTCCGAACCGCGGGCTCGACCGATTCGATGCCGACCACCTCACCGACCTTGTCCGCCAGGCAGATGCCGATCGCGCCCGTGCCGCAGTACAGATCGTACACCCGCTCGTTCCCCTTCCATCCGGCCAGTTCGGCGACGGTCTCGAACAGCCGGAACGCCTGCGCCGTGTGCGTCTGAAAAAAGGAGCCGGGGGAGATTTCGAAAACACGGTTGCCCAGTTTATCCCGTATGCGGCCGTCGCCGTGCAGCACGCGTTCCGATTCGCCCACCGCCACCTGGGACAGGCGGTCGGTCACCGAATGCGTGAACGTGGTGATGAATGGATGGCGGCGGACCAGTTCCGCGGCCATGCGGTCGACCACGGCGCGGGTGTTCTGAAAGTCCTGGCCGGACGTGATGCAATGCGCCATCAAATCGCCCGTTGCCTTTCCCTCGCGCAGGACCAGAAAACGCCATACGCCCCTGTGACTGCGCGCGCCGTAGCCGGGCAGCCCTGATACGGCCACCAGACCGTGGACGGACCCCAGAACGGCATTGGCGCGATCGGACTGCAGGGGGCAGGATTCGATGTTCAGAACCTTGTCGAAACGGCCCGGCACGTGCAGCCCGAGCGCCCATCCGGGTTCCGCTCCGGCGGCGCCGGAAACATCCCCGTCCGAAGCGGGCGGCGAGGCCTTCCAGGCGAGGTCGGAAAACGTGAATTCCATCTTGTTCCGGTAACCCGTGACCGACGCGGAGGGCAGGGTCGGCCGCACCTCGGGTTCCGGAAAACCGCCGATCCGCTGGAGCAGGTCCCGCACCTGCCTGGTTTTGGCCGCGGTCTGAGCTTCATAGCGCAGGTGCTGGAGCTGGCATCCGCCGCAGACGCCGAAATGCGGGCATACCGGGTCCACCTGGTCGGGCGCGGGGGAGAGCGTTTCAACAACGCGCGCCTCGCCGTACTGTTTCGCGATGCGGTAGGTGCGGGCGCGGACCTTCTGGCCCGGAATGCCCCCGTCCACGAACCAGACGTAATTGTCCTGTCTGGCGATTCCCCGTCCGCCGAAGGCGAGATCCGCGATCTCCAGCTCGATGATTTCGAATTTTTTTCTGGGCTCTGACATGATGCGATCAATCTACGGATGTTTGGGGGGAAATGCAACAGAAACAGTTCATTGTTCATTGTTCATAGTTCATGGTTCACAGTAAACTGTTCCGGGTTCCGAGTTCCGAGTTCCGAGTTGGAGAGACTGCGAGCAGGAATCACTCAAAGCTTGTTCAACAATTAGAGAAAGCTCGATCGTTGTTCCTTTCCCTGAAACATTGGTCGCATCCACTAGAAATGACCGGTTTTTTCGACTTGGAACCCGGAACCTTTTTAACACGCGGGACTTGACATTCACTCCCGGATTGTTTATAATAGAAAAGAGCAATTAAACGCATTTTTCCCCAAAAGGAGCGGTCATGAACCAGATGGGTCAGCCCCAGCAGATCAATATAGAACTCGGCGAAAAGGAAGCGGAGGGCATTTATTCCAATTTCGTGGTGATCAGCCATTCCCCTGCCGAATTCGTCCTGGATTTCACGCGCATGCTCCCGGGCGTACCCAAAGCCAAGGTCTATTGCCGCATCATCATGGCCCCCCAGCACGCCAAATCGCTCGGCCGGGCTCTTGCCGAGAACATCGAAAAATACGAGAAACAGTTCGGTGAAATCAAGCTGGCCGGCGCGGATTCCGGTAAATCCTTCGGTTTCCAGTCACCGGCCCAGCCGAAGGGGACGGGCGCCTGATTCCATGCGATTCCGCTTCCGGGCGGCGCTTGCCGCCTCACTCTGTTTTCTGACATTCGGGCCGTCGGCCGCCGCCCAGTCTCCGGGTCCCTCCCGCAAAATGTCCATCGTGTTCGAGGCGGGAAATTGGCAGCCGCAGAGCCTGAACGAAGAATTGCGGCTGTCCTCGTTCGGAGAATGCGGGGCAACGCCGCGTCTGGCTGCGGGCTTCTCTTTCCCCCTGGGAAAAGACATCGGATTCCGGCTCGTCGGCGGGTTCTGGTCGCTTCGGGATCCGGACGAGGACAGGGACGTGCTGAAGCCGCTGAGCTTTCATTCGGTCTCGGCTGATTTCAAATACTGGCTGGTTCCGGATTTCCGGTTGTCTGCGTACGCTCTCTACGGTGTCAGCGTCTATTGGGGGACGGAAAACGAATCCCGGCCCTTCGGCTCCGGCCTGGGCTCCGCCCGGCCGTCCTGGGGGGCGAATCTGGGCGCGGGGTTCGACCTGGCCCTGTCCAGCCGCATCGGGACCGGCATGACGTTCCAGTACCGTCTGATGCGGCCGCGTGAAGCGGTTGCCGGACTGTCGGACTTCAGCGGTCCGGACATCGCCGTCGCCCTGTACTTGTTCCTGTAATTCGGAACCATGCCTCCGGTTTCGCGGCTGACTCTGTCCGCGAGCGCATTTCCCGCGGCGCGGAGCCTCAATCGGACGGAAGACCTCCCATGAAAAGCCGGCTGTACACTTTCAGCTCCGGATACTTCGCCCTCCTGGCGGTCATCATCGGCCTCTCCCTTTACGCGACCTTCGATTACATCCGGCTCGGCAGAACGGTGAAGACGCTCCTGGCGCACAACAGCGCCAATGTCAAGGCCTCGAGCAACATGCTGAAATCCATCAGCGAGCAGGAATCGGCCCAGGTCCTGCTGATCAGCCAGTACGACGAGCGGGTGGTCCAGAGTTTCATGCTCTGCCGGGACCAGTTCCTCGCCAACGCCCAGGAGGCGCAGCAGCAGTGCGCCATGCCCCGGGAATGCGGCATTCTCGACACCCTGATGGACGTGTACAAGATGTACCTGTCCCTCTCCGAAAGCTTTCTGCAGGAGGCCGAAACCCGGTCCCCGGGCCGGAACACGGCCTTTCTGAACATGCTTTCCGCGCAGGAGCAGCTGCGCGGCCACTGCCTGCGCCTGCTCGATTACAACCAGACCCGCATCGACGAGACCAACCTTCGAATCAAAAAAACCGCCAACACCGGCGCGCTCCTCGCCGTTCTGAGCGCCGCCGCGCTCGCGGCCGTCCTCATCATCGGACTGAACATCCAGCTCCGGCGGGAGGTCATCCGGCCCACCCAGCGTCTGCGCCAGACCCTGCGGCTCATCCGTTCGGGGAACCTGGCCCAGAAAATCGACATCAACGCCGGCGGAGAGCTCTCCGAACTGTATTCGGAATTCAACAAGATGACCGAGCGGCTC
>CAZNXX010000026.1:0-5511 GCA_964577095.1 uncultured bacterium
CGGCTCGTTTTCGTCGATTTCGACGGCATTTACCGCAATGCCGAGGTCTGGATCAACGGAAAATCATTGGGCCTGAGGCCGTACGGGTACAGTTCCTTCCGCCTCGAACTGACGCCTCATCTATTATATGGAGAAACACCGAACGTGCTGGCCGTTCGCGTGGACAATTCCGCCCAGCCGAACTCCAGATGGTATTCCGGATCCGGCATTTACCGGAACGTCCGGCTCGTGACCACGGGCCGGATTTTTACGGACCACTGGGGCGTTTTCATCACGACGCCCGAAACGGGGCCGGAACGGGCGTCGGTGCGGGCTGAAATCCGTGTCCGGAACCGGACCGCTTCGGACAGGACAGTCGCGGTCTCGACCGTGTTCCGCGACGACCGGGGCGCGGCCGCGGCGGAGGCTTCGGCCGATGTTCTCGTGCCCGCGGATTCCTGCGCGTCCGTGGTTCTCAACGCGGAGATTCGGAACCCAGTCCTGTGGTCCGTGGATTCGCCCCGGCTGTACGCGGCCGAGACCGCGGTTCACGGCGGAGCCGAAGCACTCGATGCCGTGACCGCGCCTTTCGGCATACGGAGTTTCGTTTTCGACCGGGAGAAGGGATTCCTCCTCAACGGCAGGCCGGTGAAGCTGCTCGGCGTGTGCAACCACCACGACCTGGGCTGTCTCGGCGCGGCTGTGAACCGGCGCGCCCTGGAGCGCCAGCTCGAAATCCTCAAGGGCATGGGCTGCAACGCCATCCGCACATCCCACAACCCTCCCGCGCCGGAACTGCTGGACCTCTGCGACCGCATGGGATTTCTCGTCATGGACGAGGCCTTTGACATGTGGCGGAAGAAGAAAACCGAATTCGATTATTCCGCGGACTTCGACGCGTGGCACCGCCGCGACCTCGAGGCCATGGTCCTCCGCGACCGGAACCACCCGTCCGTGTTCGCCTGGAGCATCGGGAACGAGATTCTGGAGCAGTGGGACAGTACGGGCACGCCGCTGGCGGTCGAACTGGCCGGCATTGTGAGGTCCCTGGACCCGACGCGGCCCGTCACTTCGGCCTGCAACGACCCGAAGCCCGGCAACGCCATACTCCGCTCAGGCGCTCTCGATCTGATCGGATACAACTACCATCACGACACGTTCGCCGATTTCCTCCGGACCTTCCCGGAGGGCGCGTTCATCGGCGCAGAAACCACCTCGGCCCTGGCCACGCGCGGCCGCTACGACATGCCGTCCGACAGCATCCGGCGCTGGCCTGTGGCCTGGGACAAGCCTTTCACGGACGGGAACCCGGACCACACCTGTTCCAGCTATGACAACTGTTCCGCGCCCTGGGGATCCACGCACGAGGAAACCTGGCGGATCATCCGGAAATATCCCTTCCTCCCGGGTCTCTTCATCTGGACGGGCTTCGATTACCTGGGCGAGCCCACGCCCTACGGCTGGCCCGCGCGCTCCTCCTATTTCGGCATCTGCGACCTGGCCGGATTCCCCAAGGACGCGTATTACCTGTACCGGAGCGAATGGACGGACGAGCCTGTGTTGCACGTGTTCCCCCACTGGAACTGGAAGGCCGGGGACACGGTGGACGTGTGGGCGTACACGAATTTCAGGACCGTGGAGCTCTTTCTCAACGGGAAATCGCTCGGCAAGCGGGAGAAAACCGGGGATAACCTGCACCTGCAGTGGCGCGTGGCCTGGGAGCCCGGCACGCTCAAGGCGGTGGGAATCAAGCCGGGATGGAAAAACGCGGTCCGGGAAGTGCGCACGGCAGGGCCGCCCGCGCGCCTGGTTCTGGAGCCGGACCGCCGCCGTATCAGCGCGGACGGAGAGGATCTGTCCTTTGTCACCGTTCGCGTCACGGACGCGGACGGCATTCCGGTGCCCCATGCCGCGAACCGCGTCGATTTCACCGTGACCGGACCCGGCATTTTGGCAGGCACGGACAACGGCGACCCGACCGACCACGATTCCTTTCAGTCTTCGTCCCGAAAAGTCATGGCAGGGCTTGGCCTGGCCGTGATCCGGTCCGCGGGCAGACCCGGGACCGTGATCGTAAGGGCCAGAAGCGAGGGTCTTCAGCAGGCCGCGGCCGCGATCCGCGCGGAGTGAAGACGCGCGAGGGTTGTGACAAAGCGCAGGATCGCCGGGGCTGTTAAAAAAAACAGTCTCCGCGCAGGGGCTCCCGCCCCTGCGCAGCTCATGCCCGTTGTTCTGTGCGCTTCGCGCTGTGCGCTATTTTCTCCGCGCAGGGGCTCCCGCCCCTGCGCAGCTCATGCGCTGTGCGTTTTACGCGGTTCGTTGAACTTCAGTTGATCATCTCAGCAAAGAAAAGGACCCCCCGATGCGCTCATCATTGAAACTGCTGCTCATCCTCGCCTTCCTCCTCCCCGCCGCCTCCTCCAACGGCCAGATCGCGGCGGGAAAGGACAAGTTTCTCGGCAACATCATCGCGAACGGCTACAGCCCGCCGGCGCGGTTCGACACGTACTGGAACCAGGTGACCCCGGAGAACAGCGGCAAATGGGGCTCCGTGGAGGGAACGCGGGATCAGATGAACTGGGGCAGTCTGGACAAGATCTACGAATACGCGAAACATCGCGAAATTCCGTTCAGGATGCACACGCTGGTCTGGGGGCAGCAGCAGCCCGGCTGGATCGCGTCATTGTCCCGGGAGCAACAGCTCGAGGAAGTCGAGGAGTGGATCGCCGAGTTCGGCGACCGGTACCCTGAGACCGATTTCATCGACGTGGTCAACGAGCCCCTTCACGCGCCTCCGTCCTACATGGACGCCCTCGGCGGAAGCGGAAGCACGGGGTGGGACTGGGTCATCCGAGCGTTCGAACTGGCGCGCGCCGCCTGCCCGGAAGCCAAACTGCATTTGAACGACTACGGCATCCTGAACGACAACGGTGCCACGACGCGCTACCTCGCCATCGTCAACCTGCTGAAGGACCGCGGCCTGATCGACGGAATCTGTGAACAGGGCCATTTCTTCGAATCGACGCCCATCCAGACCCTCACCTCCAATCTCAACCGGTTCGCGGCCGTCGGCCTGCCCGTGTTCATCACGGAACACGACGTGAACATCGCGGACGACACCGCGCAGCTGAACCGCTACAAGCAGCTCTTCCCCGTTTTCTGGGGCCACTCCGCCGTTCAGGGGATGACCCTCTGGGGCTACATCCAGAGTCAGATCTGGCGGACCGACGCCTGGCTGGTCAACAGCAAGGGCATCGAAAGGCCGGCGATGGAATGGCTCAAGGATTATGTGGCGAATGGAACCGCGGTCGATGCCGGGCCGGACGGCCCGGGCTCCGCGCCGGGAAGCTTCCGCCTGCACCCGAACTCGCCCAATCCGTTCAATCCATCCACCCGGTTCGCGTATGAACTGAACGCGCCGGCGCATGTGCGGATCGAGGTGTTTGACCTGAATGGCCGGAGTGTCGCGGTTCCGGTGAACAGCCGGACGTCCGCAGGTTTTCACGAAACCGCCTGGGACGCCCGCGACCGGTCCGGCCGCGGCCTGCCCGGAGGCGTGTATGTGTACCGGATGACCGTCGCGGGCGGGAACAGCGGGGTTCTCCCCGTGCAGTCCAGGACCATGCTCCTGCTGAAGTGAAGATGCCGGGCGCATGGGGCATGGCGCAAAGGGCATAGGGTAAAGCGGATAATTTCTCTCCGCGCAGGGGCTCCCGCCCCTGCGCGGCTTATGCCCGTTGTTCTGTGCGCTCTGCGCTGTGCTCTTCGCGCTGTGCGCCATGCGCTCTGCGCTCCGCAATCTTCGAGATTCGCTTCGTTCATCAACCAATAGAAGGAAAATCCCATGCGTCGATTCGCGACCTGTCTGTTCCTTCTCGCCCTCCTGCTTCCGGCCGCATCTTCCCGCGGCCAGTTCATGAGCGGCAAGGAAAAATTTCTCGGATGCATCATCCAGAGCGGTTCAACCATCCCCAGGTCCTGGCCCACGTACTGGAACCAGGTCACCCCGGAAAACGCCGGCAAGTGGGGCTCGGTCGAGTACAGCCGCGACTCGTACAACTGGACCGAGCTAGACAAGGCCTACAATTACGCAAAGACGAACGGAATCCCGTTCCGGTTCCACTGTCTCGTCTGGGGCAAACAGCAGCCCGGGTGGATCGCCGATCTCGATTCCGCGCAGCAGGCCGAGGAGGTCGAGGAGTGGATCCGCATGGCCGGAGACCGCTACCCCGAAGCCGACTACGTCGAGGTGGTCAATGAGGCGATTGAATTCGGGACTTACGATTACTACCCGGTCTACCGCGACGCGCTGGGCGGCGGCGGCGCCACGGGCTGGGACTGGGTGATCCGGGCGTTCGAAATCGCGCGCGAGGCCTTTCCGGACTCGAAGCTTCTGCTGAACGAATACAATCTTTTCGGCGGCGCCAAGTCGATCACCACCTATCTCAAGATCGCCAATCTGCTCAAGGACCGGGGTCTCATCGACGGCATCTGTGAACAGGGGCATTTTCTCGAAAGCGTCGGCGCCGCAACGATCAAGTCGCGTCTTGACCAGATGGCCGCGACCGGACTGCCCATTCAAATCACGGAGTTTGACCTGAACTTCGCCGACGACACGGCGCAGTTGAACAAGTACAAGGCCGTTTTCCCGACCATGTGGGAGCATCCCTCGGTCGCGGGCGTCACCTTCTGGGGGTACATAGAGGGTTCGATGTGGCGGACCGACGGCTGGCTGGTCTCCAGCAGGGGCGTCGAGCGCCCGGCCATGGTGTGGCTGAAGGAATACATCGAGAACTGGACGTCCGCCGTTTCAGGACCCGCCGAAGCCGCGGGCCCGGAAGGCTTCGGCCTTCTGCCGAACTTTCCGAATCCGTTCAACCCCTCCACGTCCATCCGCTTCACCCTGCCGGCCGCCGGCCGGGCGGACGTTTCCATTCTCGACGTGTCCGGCCGCGCCGTCCGGACGCTGGCCTCGGGCTGGAAGCCCGCGGGCCTGCACACCGTGCAATGGAACGGCCTGGACGACGCGGGCGCCGCGGTTCCGGCAGGCGTGTATTTCTGCCGGATGAACGCCGGGACCTTCTCCGGAACCCGCAAGCTGACTTTGGTCAAATGAGACCCATCCGCGCACTCGCGGTTCTGGCGGCCGGACTGGCGATCGGCCTGCGGGCGGGCGAGCCCCAGGGATTCTTCATGGACGGCTTCGTCCCCAAACGCGCCGAGGTTCCGGCGCATGTGCCGGATAAGACGCCCCGAAGAAAACCCGATGTCACGGTCACGCTCCATGCCGGCGACGTCCGGAGCCGCGTCTCCCCCCTGCTGAAGGGGGACAATGCCAACACCTATATGGGCCGGATCATCGACGATCCGGTTCTGCTCGGCCATCTGAAAACGCTCGCGCCCGCCGTGCTCCGGTATCCGGGCGGCAACCTGTCCAACCAGTTCTTCTGGAACGCGGCATCGGGCGACACCCCGCGGGACGCGCCCGACTCCCTGATCTTTCAGGGCGTCCGCAAGCCGGCCGGATACTGG
>CAZNXX010000026.1:5611-25927 GCA_964577095.1 uncultured bacterium
ATCGGCGCGGTCATGGTCGAGGTCGACAAGGGCGCGGGCTGGTACAATCCCGTGGAGGCGGACTGGAACCGTCAGGTGCTCGAAGCCGCGGGCGGGTCCATGGACTTCTTCTCCATCCACAGCTACTTCACCCCGTACAACGAGAATTCGAGTCCGGAGGTCATTCTCGCGTCCGCGGGCGCGGAAACGGACCGCATGATGCGACACATGGAGGCGATCTGCGCCAGCCGCGGCATTCCCCTGAAACCGGCCGCGCTGACGGAATGGAACATTTTCGCGATCGGATCGGGCCAGCAGATCTCGTTCATCAACGCCCTGCACGCCGCCCTGGTTCTGGGCGGTCTGGCCGTGAACCGGTTCGGACTTTCGGCCCGATGGGACCTCGTGAACCGGTGGGACAACGGCAATGACCACGGGCTTTTCAATTACGGGGACGAACCCGAAGCGGCCCGATGGAACCCGCGTCCCGCGTATTTCCCGATCTATTATTTCGGCAAGTATTTCGGCGACCGGGTGATACGGTCCACAGTTTCGGCCGCGCATCCGGACCGTATAGCCGCGGATCCTGATTCATCCGATCCGGACGGCGCATCCGACGGAGCCGTGTCCGGAGCCGAAACGCATCGATCGGACACCCCCTCTCCCGCGCCGCATCCGGCCGGAGAAGTGCGGGCTTTCGCCTCGTTGTTCAGCTCGGGCGAAGCCGGGCTGATGCTGGTGAACACAGGCACGACGGACCGGATTGTGAAAATCCGGGCGGAAGGATTCCGGCTCAAAGGCCGGTACTACCGGGTGTCCCTGACCGGAGGGGACGACCACGCGCCTTTCTCGCGCAGGATTTTCGTGAACGGCCGCGGACCGGACGGCCCGTCCGGCGGACCGATCGGGGAACTGGAACAAATACCCGCCTGGTCGCGGAAAATAGGGGGCTCCTTCACGGTTCCGCTGCGGGGCAGGTCCGTTCAATTCATCCTGATCGAAGGAAAACGCTGAAAACCTCCCTTTCCCGCGCAGACTGACGGAGGATTCATGACGCTTCTGCTTCCCCTCTTTCTCGCATGGCTCGGCCCGGTCTCCGGCACGGCCGTCGAGCCCGCGGCGCCGGACGCCGCGCGGCTGGATGTCCGCCTCCAACAGGAACACTTATCCGGGATCCTGGAATGAGCGCAGGAATGAGACGGGCCGCACGCCGGCCGGGAGCGCGTACGGCCGCCGCAGCGCTGGCGGTGCTCCTCTTCGCCGCGGAACTGGCGGGCCAGCCGAAGCGCCTCCAGTTCAGGCGGCTGACCCCGGACGAAGGGCTCTCGTCGTCAACCGTGACCTGCATTCTGCAGGACTCGCGCGGGTTCATGTGGATCGGCACGTACAACGGCCTGAACCGCTACGACGGCTCTCGCTTCACCGTGTTCCGCTACAATTCGCTCGATTCCACGTCCGTTCCGCACAACCTGATCTGGCAGATATTCGAGGATCGCGCCGGAACCCTGTGGATCGCCACCGCGGCCGGCCTGTCCCGTTTCGACTGGGCCCGGGACCGGTTCGTCCGCGTGAAAACCAGCACGTCCATCGTGGCGCCCGGCCAGAGCTACGGCGTCCAGAGCGTGGCGGAGGACTCTTCCGGCGGTCTCTGGCTCGGCACAACCGTCGGACTTGTGAAATTCGATCCGGCGGACGGCCGGACGTTCGTGTACCGGCATGACCCCGGGAATCCCGAAAGCCTCAGCCAGGACTACATCGAATGCGTCACGGTCGACAGCCGGAACCGCCTGTGGGTTAGCACGCGGAACGGCCTGAACCGCTTTCTCCCGGAAACCGGAACGTTCCGCCGGTACATGGCCGACCCCCGCATGCCCGGTCTGCCTTCGGCCCGCGCCTATTTCCAGGACATCGTGGAGGACCGGACCGGCACCCTCTGGATCGGCTCGCTCGGCATGGGGCTTTTCGCGATGCCGATCGACGCGCCGTCCGAAAAGGCGATGGTGAATTACCGGAGCCGTCCGGGGGATACCCGGAGCCTTTCCGGAGACCGCGTGCTCTGCCTGTACATCGATTCCAGGGACCAGCTCTGGGTCGGCACGGAAAACGCGGGCCTCAACCTCTGGGACCGGACCCGTCGCTCGTTCTGGCGCTATGAACCGGACCTGTACAACCCCTCGAGCCTGAGCAACAATTCCATACACGCGGTATTCCAGGACCGCACCGGAAATTACTGGATCGGCACTTTCGCGGGCGGGGTCAATGTCTCGAAATTCAACGGCGACGCCATCGTGCATTACCAGTCCATCCCCGGCGTCACGGGCAGCCTGAGCAACAACGTGGTGACCTCCTTCGCCGAGGACGCGGACGGCCGGATCTGGATCGGCACGGACGGCGGCGGGTTGAACCGTTTCGACTCCGAGCAGGAGCGGTTCCGGAGCTGGCGGACGGGCAACAGCAACCTGAAAAGCGACGCCGTCATATCGGTGTGCGTCGATTCCAGGCGGCGGCTGTGGGCTGGCACCTGGGGCGCGGGCCTGAACCGTTTCGATCCGGAACAGGGCGCGTTCACCGCCTTCACCACGGCCAACAGCGGCATTCCCGAAAACAACATCCTGGTCGTCAAGGAGGGCCGCGAGGGCCGGCTCTGGCTCGGCAGTTTCCAGAGCGGCCTCATCCGCTTCAATCCCGGGGACGGAAGCTTCACTTCATTCACGACGCGGAACAGCGGGCTCAGCAACGATATGATATCGGACATTGAGGCCGGTTCGGGCGACGTTCTGTATGTCGGCACCTATTTCGGATTCAACGTGTTCGACCCGGCGACCGGCCGGTGCACCGTGTATCACCACGAACCCGGAAATCCCGCCAGCCTGAGCGACGACACCGTCATGGACCTGATGGCCGTCGGCGACACGACCGTGTGGGTGGGGACGATGGACGGCCTGAATCGTTTCAATCCGCGGACCCGCACCTTCACGCGCTTTTCACGGCCGGAAGGTCTGCCGGACAATGTCATCAAGGGCATCGTGCAGGATCCGGCCGGAAAGGACCTCTGGGTCACCACCGAAAAAGGCGTCTGCCGGTTCAATCCCCTCCTGCGCCGGGGCCGCACGTTCACGCGGGAGGACGGCCTCGAAAGCGATGAAAGCGGCCAGCGGAGCGTGTGGGCGACCCGCGACGGCCGCATCCTCTGCGGAGGCGCCAAGGGATTCAACGTCCTGGTCCCGGACCGCATCGGCGAGAACCGGATTCTGCCCCGCCTGATCTTCACCGATTTTCTGATCGCCAACCGGCGGGTGCCGGTCGGCGTGGAGGATTCCCCCCTGCCGGCCCACATTTCGGGCCTCCGGGAGATCACCCTCCCCTACCGGACGCCGGGCTTCACCATCACATTCGCGGTCATGGATTTCACCATCCCGGAGAAGAACCAGTACGCCTACCGGATGGACGGATTCGACCGGGGCTGGATCGAGTCGGGAACCCAGTCCGCCGCGACCTATGCCGGCCTCGGTCCCGGACACTACGTCTTCCGCGTGAAGGGGGCGAACAACGACGGGCTGTGGAACGAGAACGGCGTCTCCCTGCGCATCCGCATCAAGCCGCCCTGGTGGAAAACGGTCTGGTTTCTCGGCGCCGCGTTCATCGGCCTGTCCGCGCTCCTGATCGCCGGCATCCGCCTGCGGCTCCGCGGCGAGCGCCGCAGGAACGCCGAACTCGAGAAGCGCATCCGGGAGCGCACCGCGGCGCTCGAACGCTCGAACCGCGACCTCGAAGCGTTCAGTTATTCCGTTTCGCATGACCTGCGGGCCCCCCTGCGCAGCCTGAACGGTTTCAGCAGGACCCTGCTCGACGACTGGGGGGACCGTCTGGATGAAACGGGACGCGATTACCTGAACCGGATCCGCAAGGCCAGCGAACGCATGGGGCTCCTGATCGACGAACTGCTGAAACTGTCCCGCCTCACGCGCAGGGGCACATCGTTCCGCGAGGTGGACCTCGGCCATCTGGCCCGGTCCATCATGGACGAGACCGCCCGCCTTCACCCGGAACGCCGCGCGACTCTCGTCTGCGCGGACGGCTGCGGAGTGCAGGGAGACAAACCGCTTCTCGCCCTCCTGCTCCGGAACCTGATCGACAACGCGTACAAGTTCAGCTCCCGCCGGCCCGATCCGGCCATCGAATTCGGCCGCGTCGAGAGCGGAAGCGGGCCGGTTTTTTTCGTCCGCGACAACGGTGTCGGCTTCGACATGGACTATTCGAAAAACCTGTTCGACACGTTCGAACGCCAGCATCCGGATTTCGACGGCACGGGCATCGGGCTGGCCATGGTCAAGCGCATCGTGGACCGGCACGGCGGAAGCGTCTGGGCCGAAGGGCGGGTCGGCGCCGGCGCTACCTTCTACTTCACCATCGGGCGGAAGTGTCCGCCCGAATCGAGGGGAACCTGAGAATGGACGCGGACAAAACCATCCTGCTGGTCGAGGACAATCCGGACGACGCGGAACTGACGCTCATGACACTTCGGAAGAACCGGATCGCCAACGAAGTGGTGGTGGTCCGGGAGGGACCGGAGGCGCTGGAATACCTGTTCGGCACGGGCCGTTACGCGGGCCGGGACACATCGGTCATGCCCGTGGTCGTCATGCTGGACCTCAAACTGCCGAAGCTCGGCGGCCTGGAGGTGCTGAACCGCATCCGGAACAACGCGAAAACGAAGTACCTGCCGGTCGTCATCCTGACCTCCTCGGACGAGGAACAGGACCTGATCAGCAGTTACGCGCTGGGCGCCAACAGCTATGTCCGGAAACCCGTGGATTTCGTCCAGTTCCAGCAGGCCGTCCGTCAGCTGACGCTGTACTGGGTTCTTCTGAACCACACCGCGCCGGAGTAGAAATGCGACGCACCTGCAGGTGCGTCGCACGTTCATTCGACATCGAAGCGGACCCGACCCCGGGGTCGGATCGTATTCCATTCACCATTCGAACAGGGAGGAAAAATGAGACGGTCAGGCTTCAGCACGTGGACAGCGGCGCTCGTCTTTACCGCTGGATTGGCGGTCAATACCTTTGGAATACCTCACACCCTTACCATCGGGTATCCGAGGGAAGGCGCCACCTGGGAAAAGGGTCTGTCCTATCACGTGGACATCACCACATACGGCTGTGCGGCGCCGGGCCACCAGCTGGAAATCGTCCTGTTCCCAGATATGCCGAACAAGTCCAGCCATCACGCTGCAGTCGAAACGTCTGACTCCGGTTATCCGGTGCCCATGGGGTCTTCTTCACCACGCCCCGATGGCGTCAATGCGTCAACCCTCTACACCATCCATGACCGGTCGGATTTCCTGGCGGACGGTTCCTTCTCCATCGGCGTGACAATCCCGGCCGACATGTACTCAGGATACTACTGTCTCGGCGTGGGCATCTGGAATTCGTCCAACTCGACCTATCTCCTCACCGCCGTCACGGGGCCGAACATTCAGATCATCGATCCCCTTCCCAGCCATATTCTGGTGACCAATCCGAGCACATGGGACATCAAATGGGCCCAGGGATCGACCCAGACGATCACGTGGACGACATCCGGCGATCCGATCGCTCGCGTCAAGATCGAATTGCAGAGGGGCGCGGGCTATCAGCTCCTGTCCGCGGACGCGCCGAACACGGGAACCTTTGTCTGGACGATCCCGGCGGATCAGGAAATCCGGTCCGACTACCTGGTCGGTATCACCGCGGTGAACGACGAGCGTATCCGCGATTACAGCGACTCGCAGTTCGCCGTCGTTCCGCCGGGTGAGGCCTCGGTCATCACCGTCGACGGCTATCCGGACGCTTTCTACACGACGCTGACGGGCCCGGAGAACGGCTTTCTGCAGATTCCATCGTGCGCGTACAACGACATCGGCAGGCCCGCGGACAACTCGGATCTTTCGGTGAAGATATGGACGGCCTGGGATTCGGACTGGCTGTACGTGTACGAGGAAGTGACGGACGACACGGTTTCCGGAAGCTCGGGCAACCGGTGGGAGGAGGACTGCCTGGAGCTGTACGTCGATCCCTCCCCGACGGATCCGTCGATCAATTCGATCTGGAACGCGCGCCTCACCGCGCTCAACATCCTCACGCCCGGTGTTCTGGCGGACGACAACATGAACACGGTCGCGGATGAGTCCAAGCTGTTCTCCCGGCGCCTCATTCCCGGCGGATACGCCCTGGAGCTGAAAGTGCGGTGGGCGGCGGTCACCAGCCAGTCGGAGACGGTCAATCCCGCGGCCGGGAACGTGATCGGTTTCGCGATCATGCAGCACGACAACGACGGCCGGGGCAAACGCCAGGCGTCGGTCGAATGGGCCGCGGTGATGCTCAACGCGGTCTATAACACGCCCGCGTATATGGGGAAGGTCACCCTCCTCCCGGAGAACCGCCTGAAGTTCGAGGCGAAAAACAACATCACGGGCACGGAAAATCCGATACCCTACACCGGATCCTCCTGCACGGACCTGCTCTGCGAGATCGACGGTTACAAGGACTGGTATTACTTCGGACTGACAGGCCCGGCGGACGGATACCTTCACCTGCGGTCCTACGCGCACAATGAAAACGGAGCCCCCGCCTCGGACGCGGACCTGTCCGCGAGGATATGGACGGCCTGGGACGACCAGTGGTTCTACCTGTACGAGGAGGTGCAGGACGACACGCTGGGCGCGGACGCGACGAACCTGTGGGAAGAGGACGAGATCGAACTGAAATTCGATCCCGTCCCGACGGCTCCCGCGAATTCGATCTGGGACACGCGCCTGACGGCGCTGGACAGGACCACGCCGGGCGTCATCGCGGATGACAACCTGAACAATGTGGTCGCGGACTCGAAAGTCGCCACCCGCAGGACGATTCCGGGCGGATACGCGCTTGAAATGGCGGTCCGGTGGACCGCAATCGTGAACGGCAGCGAGACGATCACCCCCTCGGTCGGAAGCGTTTTCGGCCTGGCGATCAACCAGCATGACAATGACCTTCGCGGCAGGCGCCACGCGACCGTGCAGTGGGCCGCGGTTCTGAGCGACGCGGCGTGGAACACCCCGACCTATCTCGGCACGGTGCGGTTTCTGGAGGGGAACAAACTGGAGTTCTCCGCGCGGAACAACATCACGGGTACGACGAATCCCGTGCCCTATGACGGGTCCGACTACGATCCGTCCGGCGCCGGCGGGGCCCGGGAAATCCCGGCGGCGTTCGGGCTCATCCAGAATTACCCGAATCCGTTCAATCCTTCGACCGGGATACGGTATTCCGTGTCCGTCCACGGCCGATTGCGGCTGGCCGTTTACAATTCCCTCGGCCAGTCCGTCCGGGTTCTGAGGGAGGGCCGCTGTGCGCCCGGTTCGTACGAGACCGTATGGGACGGACAGGATGACCTGGGCATCGAGGTTGGATCCGGAATCTACGTGGTGGTCCTTTCCGGAGACGGCCGCACGGTCGCGAGAAAGATGGTGAAAGTGGAGTAGGACGGACGGATTCCGACCCCGGGGCTGACCCCGGGGTCGGATTTCAGCATGACATCCTTTTACTTGCGCCGGTTTCGAACGTCCCGTATATTTGCATCAGACCCTCCCGCGTTTGCGCCTGCGCGCGGGTGATTCCAACCCTGATCCGGAGGATCCAGATGAAAAGATGCCCGATCGTCGCCCTCGCCTGCGCCGCTCTAATGCTGGGGACGGCCGCTCCGTCGCATTCCCAGACTGTCATTCCGCTGCCCGCTCCGCGCGTGGAGGGCGGCCGGCCACTGATGCAGGTGCTGAAGGACAGGCGCTCGACGCGCGCCTTCAAGCCGGACACGCTTCCCCGTCCGGTGCTGTCCGACCTGCTGTGGGCCGCATTCGGCATCAACCGTCCGGAACGGGGTCTGCGCACCGCGCCCTCGGCCGTCAACATGCAGGAGATCGACGTGTATGCGGCCCTGCCTTCCGGCCTCTTCCGGTACAACGCCGAGAAACACAGCCTCGAACAGGTGTTGTCCGGAGACCTCCGTTCCGCGACCGGGCTCCAGCCTTTTGTCGGAACCGCCCCGCTCGATCTCATCCTGGTCGCCGATTACGCGCGCATGGCCCGGGGTTCGGCCGAAAACAAGGATCAATGGGCCTGGGCCGACGCGGCCTTCGTCTCCGAAAACGTCTACCTGTACTGCGCTTCCGAGGGATTGGGGACTGTGGTTCGGGCCATGGTCGACAGGCCGGCCCTCTCCGAAAAAATGGGCCTCCGGCCGGATCAGAAAATCATACTCGCCCAGACCGTGGGTTTTCCGGCCGACCCGCCGCCCGCGGCCCGAACAGGAGGACCCAAGTGATCGAAACACTGTTCCGACGGTTTTGCGCGGCCGCCCTGCCGGCCGTGCTCGCGGCAGCGGCATGGGCCGGGCCCGCGGCCGGCCGCCCGAAAGTCGCGGTTTATATCCGCGCCTACGAGGTCCGGGAGATGAAGGACCCCGCCTGGCTCGAGTCCCGGTGGAAAACAGTGTCCGACCGGCTGAAGGTCGACAAGGTGTACATCGAAACGCACCGCGACACGCTCATGCCGGACCGCGAGGCCGTGCTGGCCGTCAAGCGTTTCTTCGAATCCCGCGGCGTGGAAACGGCCGGCGGAATCACACTGACGCTCAACGAGCGGAACCGCTTCAAGACCTTCTGCTACACGCAGCCGGACCAGCGGGCCAAAACGGCGGAGATCGTCTCCTTCACAGCCGGCCTTTTCGACGAGGTCATTCTCGACGATTTCTTCTTCACCAACTGCAAATGCCCCTCCTGCATCAAGGCCAAAGGGAAACGGTCGTGGTCGCGTTTCCGCCTCGATCTTATGGAAGAAGTCAGCCGGAACCTGATTCTCAAGCCGGCGAAAGCGGCCAACCCCCGTGTCAAAATGGTCATCAAGTACCCGAACTGGTACGAACACTTCCACGCCCTGGGGTACAACCTGGAAGCCGAGCCCCCGATCTTCGACGGCATTTACACGGGCACCGAAACCCGCGACCCGGCCATCACCCAGCAGCATCTCCAGCCCTACGAGAGCTATCTCATCTTCCGCTACCTGGAGAACGTGAAACCCGGCGCCAACCTCGGCGGATGGGTGGACACGGGCGCCATCCGCGACATGGACCGCTACGCCGAGCAGATATGGCTGACCCTTTTCGCGAAGGCCCCGGAGATCACCCTGTTCGACTTCCGCCAGATGCTGAGGCCCATCGCCCCTGCGCTCCGCGCCTCCTGGCAGGGCGGGGAAACCAGCTTCGACTTCGACGCCATGATCGCTCCCTTCATCGGCCAGGACGGGGCATGGCCGAAGGAAATACCCATGGCCCTGGCCGCGCAGCATGCTCTCTCGGCTGTGGAGGGTACGCTCGGGCTCCTTGGAAATCCGATCGGCGTGAAGAGCTACAGGCCGTTTCATTCGACCGGAGAGGACTTTCTGCACAATTTCATCGGGATGTGCGGCGTACCCATGGACCTGTCGCCCGCATTCCCTGCCGGCGCAGGTACTCTCTTCCTCGCGGAAACGGCGGCCGCGGATCCGGCCGTCACGGACCGGATCCGGGAGCGGCTCACGGCCGGCGCCTCGGTGGTCATCACTTCCGGTCTCCTCCAGGCCCTTCGGGACAGGGGCATCGGCGACATCGTGGAACTCGATGTCACGGGGAAAAAGACGGCCGCTTCGGACTTCGCCGCAGGGTGGGCGCCGCCCGTGAAATCCGACAAGCCGATTCTTCTCCCCCAGATCGCGTACCGGACCAACGACTCCTGGGAGGAAGTTTCCTTTCTGTCGAACGGCATGGGCTGGCCCCTGCTCCACGAGGCCGATTATGCTTCAGGCCGGTTGTACGTGCTGGCGGTTCCGGACAACCCCGCGGATCTCTACGATCTTCCGGCCGGCGTTCTGAACCGTATCCGCCAGGTTCTGTCCGGCGGGCTCCCCGTCCGCATGGAAGGGCCCTCGCGCGTCAGCCTGTTCCTGTACGACAACGGCGTCTGCATCGCGGAATCGTTCCGGGACGAGCCCGCGGACATCGTGCTGGTCGGAGACGGCCGCTTCAAGTCGCTCGTCGACGCGGTGTCGGGATCGCCTATGAGCGGAGAGATTCGGAAGGATTTCCGGGGCCGGGAAACCGGGGAAAAGGCCTTTCCCCTGACCCTGAAGCCGCACTCGTTCCGGGTGTTCCGGTTTGAATGACGGAAGAGTTCGGCGTATTCCGGAATTCACCCTTCAGGGTTTCATTTTTCTGAACGCAACAGAAAACCTCCCGCGGGCTTCGACCAGCCCGCGGGAGGTTTTTCCTTCTTATCAGGCGCGACGCGCTTTAAAAGTGCGTCGCACCGCGTTCATCATGTCAGAACTCATACCCCAGCGAAACCCGGTACAGCGGATCTCCCGGGCCGAACCGCCGCGCCAGCGACCACTGAAACGGTCCGAACGGGGTCAGCAGTCCCGCCGAGAGGTTCCAGCAGGTCTCATCCTCTCCCTCTTTCCACAGTTCCTTCAGTTTCATCCCGGTCCGCAGGTGACCCAGTTCAGCGGAGAGAAAAAACATCTCCCTCGGCTCCAGGCGCAGTCCGGCCCTGAAGGCCGCGGCGGAACGGCCGCTCTCGGACATGAACGGCAGACCCGGAAAGGGGACGAAATTCAGACCGGGTCCCGGAAGTCCCCCGATCCGGAAAACCTGCTCCTCCACCGCCCGCTTCTGATCGATCCAACCCGCCCAGGCATCCGTCAGGAAAACGACTCCGGCCGCGAGCGGCGCCGCATTTCGGAACGAACCGGTGAATTGCCGGAACACCGCGTCGTCGTTCAGAAATTGAGGCACTTCGCGGTACTCGATCTGCAGCCTGGATCCCCGCCGGGGAAAGGCCAGGCGGTCCAGATCGTCCCGCTTGAGAAAAACAGTCAGCCCGCCGTACCGGTACGCGGCGTCCGGCCATTCCTCGTCCGCCGGAAGCCAGGACGGTTTCTTTTCTATCCTGCGGTAAAAAACTCCCATGCCGAGCAACGATGCGTTCGAGAAAAGACCCTCCATGCGGCCGTCCGCCTCCATCAGACGCATGCTGTACTGGGCGTCCAGCCGATGAGACCGGTATTCGTCCTGCGTCCACTCCAGAAACCGGTATTCGCTTCCGAAGGTCAGCCCAGGATCCCAGCCGATGTCCGTGAAAAACGCCGCCCGGAATCCCGCGTGCCGGCCGAGACGGGCGTCGAAGAGCTGACGCGAGCCGGGACCGAGCCGGTTGCGCAGGGTCAGGTTGAACAGGAGGGCTGTCTCATTGTCCGAATCGTAATGCAAGCCGAACCGGATTTCATCCAGCGACCGTTCCAGAACCTCGATCACCAGCTGGCTGCCGGCCGGCCTCTCCTTCAGCCGGTACGAGACCCGCTTGAAGAAACCGCTGCCGTACACTTTCTCCACGGCATCGTCGATGTCGTCCGCACTCAGATCCGCGGGCAGATTCAGCATGAGCCGGCCTTCCACCACTTTACGCGCCACGTGCCTGAGTCCCTCGACCCGCAGGGACGTCACATGCGCGCGGCGCCCGGCCGCGGGAGCCGAAGGCCGGTCCCTCGCCGGGCCGCACGCGGCCAGCCGTTCCGCCAGGCTGTCCAGGCGTCCGGACATGAGCCTCGCCGCGCGCTCGCCCGCGGCGATGAGGCTGTCCACATCATTGAAACTGAACATGTGATACCCTTCCAGATCCGGGTCGATGAGAATGTCGCATTGCCGTCGTTGCTCCGCGACGGTGGTGACATTGACCAGGGACACAGCCTGGTTGACAATGCGGGTCATGTCCCATCCCGTTGCATCCGGCGGGTTCCGGGGCGTGAAGACGTCCACGCCGACGATGATCTCCGCTCCCATGTCGCGGGCATCCGAAACGGGGAAGTTGCGGACGATCCCGCCGTCGACCAGCAGCCGGCCGTCCAGTTCGACCGGCGTGAACGCAGTGGGAATGGCCATGCTGGCGCGGATGGCGGCCGGCAGATGCCCGCTTTTCAGTACCACGGCTTCGCCGGTCGCGATGTCCGCCGCGACGCACCGGAAGGGAACCGGAAAAAGGTCGAAATCCGGCGTCTCGTGCACGGACCAGGTGAGACGGTTCAGCAGCGCCAGCAGTTTCTGACCCGGAATCAGGCCGGACGGAAGCTCGATGCGGCGGCCGGAAATCGGGAAGAATCCCATGGTCTTCCCGTCTTCCTCCTTTTCGGGCATGGACAGGGCGCGCCTCGGCACCGGATCGAGCAGGAGGTCGTTCCAGTTCACGGACCGGGCGATGGATTCGAGCCTTTTCGCGTCATACCCGACGGCATAGAGCCCCCCGATCACCGCGCCCATGCTGGTTCCGGCAATGCAGTCGACCGCGATGCCTTTTTCCTCCAGCACCTTCAGCACGCCGATGTGCGCCAACCCTCTGGCGCCCCCGCCGCTCAGGGCCAGGCCGACCCTGGGCCGGGCCTGCTGTACGCCGGCGGCTGCGCCAGCTGTAATACAGAGCCAGAGCGCGATGAAACCGCATGAAAGGGGATTCAGTTTGACTCCCGGCATGACTGTCTCCTCCCATTCGGATCATTGAAATCCGGAACAGTGGATGAAAATGGAAACCAGTTGTGCCAATATACAAAAAATCAGGAAAGGAAACCGGGCAATTCCGGAAAAGAAAAAGAGCCGCCCTGATCGAGAGCGTCCCTTTCCGGGCAAGGAGGGATGAGAAAAGGAAAACCGAAGAGATTCAAACGCTCCGGGAGGCTTCGAGCCTCCCGGAGCGTATCGGTTAAGGCCGGATCCCAGGGCCGCAGGCCGCGCCGCCTTCGACCCCGGATTCCCGCGCCGCCGAACCGCCGCCTACCGTCCGGTCGCCTGGAGGTAGCCGGTTCTCGCGAGCCAATAAGCCGCCCGGCCGTCGGTGCGCCGGTCCCGGGCCTGCTGCAGCATGGCCTGCGCCTCCAGCAGGTCCGACACCGCGCACAGCCCGTTGTCGTAGCTGTCCTGGTTGACCGCCAGGTTCTCCTCGGCCTGGGCCACCGCCTCCTCGGCCAGGAGCGCCTGCCGATAGGCGTCCGTGAGATCGTACCAGGCCTTCCGGATCTGCAGGCGAAGGAGTTCGCGGTTCTCCTCGAAACTGTTTTGCGCGATCTTTTCCCTAAGCCGCCTCTCCTTCATCGCGTGGGCGGCCTCCCACCATCCGGATATCGGAACGGTCGCCGTGCCGAAGGCCATGCGGACGGTCCGCTCGCGGCCCTCGTCCATCTTCGCGCTCGCGGCGGAGACGCCGATTCCCGCCTGCGGCAGGTACTCGCCGAGCTTCATCCACGACTGGATGTGTTCCGCCCGGACCGACTCCTGGAGCAGGCGGTATTCCACGCGCTTCGTGACCGCCGCCGAGTCGTCGACGAACAGCGCCTGCGGCGGATCGGCGGCGGCCATCGTGTCGAGGAGGCTGATCGTCGAGTCGTACGGGATCCCGACGTGCTGACAGAAGGCCAGCCTGGCCAGTTTCCCGCCGTTTTCCAGTTTCGACCGGTTGAGCAGGATTTCGTTTTTCCTGAGACGGACCTTCAGGACGTCGTTCTTCATCACGACTCCCGACGCCCAGGCGTCCTCCACCTGCGCCTGCAGCCGGACGAGAAGCGCCTCGTATGCCCGGAGGGTTTTCATCTTTTCGTCCAGGGACACCACCCGCCAGTACCGTTCTTCGGTCTCCTTCACGACGCGGTTCTCCGACAGCCGGTTCTGATACTTCCCGACCCTGCTTCCGAGCGCCGCCAGGCGGTTTCCGTTCAGTATCCTGCCGCCGGTAAATACCGGCTGAACGGCGCTGATCATTCCGAACGTCCCGGTCTTCGCCATGCCCAGGTTCATTCCGGGAAAATAGGCGAATTCAGCCGGGTGCGCCAGGTTCGCGGGATTCCCGTCGTACACCGGAAGGTTGCCGCCAGGGGTCGAAAATTCGAGCAGGTTCCGCCGCGATTCGAACCGGAGCCCCCCGGCGCTGACCGCCGGGAAGAATTTCGTGAACGCCTCCCACCGTACCTGTTTCGCGGCATCCGCCTCCAGGCGGCTGTTTTTGACCGCGCAGTTGTTCCGGAGCGCGATCCGCTTGCTCTCCTCCAGCGTCAGCGAATTCCCCGCAACCGGGCTTCCGGCGCCCAGGAGGGACAACCCCAGGCAGACCACCGCCGCTCTTTTCATTCTAGAGAACCTCGTCGGTTTTCGTGAAATCCTTCAGGTGGAAATAATAGTACAGCACCGGCAGAACGAGCAGGGAAAGCGCGAGCCCGAACAGCAGCCCGAAACAGATGACCGAACCCAGCGGCCCCCACAGGGGGGAGCGGCTCAGGATCATCGGAATGACGCCGACCGCCGCCGCGGTCGAGGTCAGAAAGATGGGCCTCATCCTTCTCTTTCCGGCCGCGATGGCGGCCCCCTCGAGCGTGAAACCGTGCTTGTGCCGGAGTTCCTCGGCGAAAGTGACGAAGATCACTCCGTTCCTCACGACGATTCCCATCAGGCCCGTCAGCCCGATGAAGGCGGTGACGCTGAACGGGTATCCGGCGACGCACACGCCGAACGCCGCGCCGAACACGCTGAGCGGCATCGTCACCATGATCAGCAGGGCGGACTTGACGTTCCGGTACTGGAACATGAGGATGATGAAAATGAGTACGATGCTCAGCGCCAGGGAGTAGTAGAACGGGGTGATGTGTTCCTGCGTCATCCGGTAGTCCCCGCCGTATTCGACGGAGACTCCGGGCGGAAACGTCATGCCGTCGATCGCGGGCTTGATCCGTCCGAGCACGGTCGCCGGATAGGTCCCCCGTTCGATCTCCGCCATGACCGTGACGGTCCGTATCCCGTTGCGCCGCACGATCTGCCCCTCCGTCCATCCGGGCCGCAGGTCGGCGAGCTGCCGCACCGGGACCGAGGAGAACAGGAGCGGGGACGTGACGTTCTGGTTCAACAGGTCGGCCGCGCCGGACTTGACCTTCTTGTCGACCCTCAGCCGGACTTCGACCGGGTAGTCCCCCTCCCAGACCGTGGTGACCGGCAGGCCCTGGGTTCCGAGCATCAGCGAATAGGCGATGAGGGAATTCGAATAGCCCAGGCGCGCGGCCTCGTCCCTCCGGACGGCGAGTTCGGCCGTCTGCAGGGGCTGCTCCCAGTCCGTCCGGATGAATTCGGCGCTGGGGTCGCTCCGCAGGACGGCGGCGATGGAGTCGGCGGCCCGCAGGAGGGCCCGGGTGTCGTCTCCGGAGACCCGGATCTCGATGGGGGCCTTGTAGTAGGCGAAGGAGATCTGCTTCCACTTGATGTCGGCGGACGGATAGCGTCCCTTCAGGCTGCGGCTGGTTTCGTCCAGGACGGCCTTCGTGGCCCGGTTCGACTTCGTCAGGACGATCATCTGGCCGTAGTTTTTGGCGGGAAAATTCGGCGCGTAGAGCGTGTGGAAACGCGGCGAATTGGTCCCGACGAAGGAGGCCACGTCGGTGACGCGGGGGTCCTTCTCCAGGATCCGGCCCAGGTCCGTCATGACCGAATCGGTCTGCGCCAGGGAACTGCCCGAGGGCAGGTAGACCTCGACCGCGAACTGGTTCCGTTCGATGCTCGGGAACGATTCCCTCGGGCTGACGGCCAGAATGACGATGCCGGAGAGGAAAGCCGCGGCGCCCGTGAAGACGACGGCCTTCTTCATCGTGAACGCCTTCTCCAGGAGGCCGTCGTAGAATTTCTGGAGAACATCCAGAAACGTCCGGTTTTTCCTGCCCGCGGTCCCGTGCTTCAGCCCCGTCCGGATGAATCGGTAGCTCATGAGCGGGATCACCGTGACCGAAACCAGCAGAGAAACCAGCAGGGCGTACGTGATCGTCGCCGGGAGGGAACGGACGAAATCGCCGCCGGTGCCCTTCATGAAGAAGGGAATGGGAAGGAAGCAGGCGATGATGATCAGCGTCGCGGACAGCACGGAGCTGAAGAGTTCGGTGACGCTTCTCGTCCCCGCGTCGAAGGGGGACATGCCCTGGTCCAGTTTCTCGATGTAATTGTCCACGATCACGATCGCGTCGTCCACGGTGATCCCGAGGACGATGATCAGTCCGGCCAGGGACACGGTCTGCAGGTCCATCCCCCTGGCCCACATGATCCCGATGGCCGTCAGGATCGAGGTCGGAATCGCCATGGCGGCGATGCGCGCCACCCGCATGGGAAGGAGGAGAAGCGTCACCACGATGACCGAGACCATCGCGATGAAAAATTCCTTCAGAAAATTGGCGATCGACTTCGAGACCACGTCGGGGATGTCGGAGATGGTGACGATGCGGACGTCCGGCGGAAGGGACGCGGAGAATTTCGAGACGGCCGCTCCCACCTCGCGCCCGAACCGGACGATGTTCTCCCCCGCCTTCATTTCGCAGGAGACCAGCAGGCACTTCTTGCCGTTGACCCGGATGTAGGAATCCAGGACGCCGTACTCGCGGACGACCTTCGCGACGTCGCGCACCCGCACCACGTTGCCGAGGGGGTCGGAGTAGACGATCTGGCTGGCGACATCCTCCTCGGTCCGCACACGGGACGGGACGTGAACGGGGCGGACGAGCCGGCCGTCGTCCAATTCGCCCGCGAAATTCACCGAGTTCTGGGGCTTGAGCGCGACGGCGATCTGCACCGGCTTGACGCCGGTCGCGGCGAGTTTGGCCCCGTCAAGCGTGACGCTGATCTGCTCCTTCTGCAGTCCGTAGTGTTTCACCCGCGAAACCGACTTCACGCGCCGGACGTCGTTCTCGAAGAGGGTGATCGTGTTCTCGATCTCCTTGTACGACTTCGTGTCGGACTGCACCGCGAACAGGATCGCGGACGTGTTGCCGAAGTCGTTGTCCGCCGTGAGCGAAAGGACGCCGGAGGGCAGTTCCCCCTTCAGGTCGTTCAGGTCGTGACGGAGCCTGAGCCAGAACTCCTCCTTGTTCTTCTCGTGCTCGTCGACCTCCACGTAGATCAGCATGAGGTTTTCCTTCGAGACGGAGTACGTCTTCGAACGGTCGACGGCCTTGTATTCGAACAGCCGGTTCTCCACCTTGCTCGTCAGCTGTTCCTCCACCTCCCGGGACGTGGCCCCGGGGTACACGCCGACGATCAGGCCGTTGGGGATGGTGATCTGGGGATATTCGTCGCGCGGCATGACGAACAGCGCGATGATTCCGGAGGCGATCGCGAGAGCCGTCAGCAGGATCAGGACCTGCCTGTACCGGAGCAGTTTTCCCAGCAGCGTCGTTTTGGTTTCCATGTTCGGCTTTTGCTCCGGCTTCATCGGGCGGCGGTCCGCACGGGGGCCTGATCGGTCAGTCTGTGCTGGCCCGCGACAACCACGGTCTCCCCGCTGGTCAATCCGTCCAGGATCTCGATTCCCCGGTCGAAAAGGCGGCCGACCGTCACCGTCCGGCGGCCGGCGGTGTTTTGGGCGGACACCGTGTAGACGTAATGCCCCCCCCGTTCGTCGACCAGCACCGCCGCGCAGGGAACGACGCAACCCGACGACGGCCGGGATATTTCACAGTCGACGTCGCAGATCATGCCCGGCCGGATCGCCCGGTCCCGGTTGGCGATTCCGATCCGGATCCTGTAGGAATGCGCCAGCGGATCCGCGAGAACCCCGATTTCCTCCACCGCGCCCGTGAACTGACGGCCTCCCAGCGCGCCAACCGTGACCGTCGCCCGGCCGCCCTTCTTCATGGACGCGATTTCATTCTCCGGAACCGATACTTTCGCGAAGACCTTTGAAATCTTCACGAGTGTGATCGATGCGGCGTTCGGGAGCGCGACCATGCCGGGATCGACCGACCGTCTGCCGACGATCCCGTCCGTGGTCGCGACCAGGTTGCAGTCCTCCAGGCTCTTTCTGGCGATGGCCGCCGCGGCCCGGGCCTGCTGCAGGCCGGTCTCCACCTCGACGTATTTGACTTCCGGCAGGTTGCCGTTCCTGTGCATCGGCGTCAGGCGGTTGTACGCGTCTTCCGCGCGCCGCTCGGCGGCGGCCGCCATCCGCCAGGCGTTCACTGCGGCCACGGTGTCGAGACTGGCCAGGATCCGGCCCTTTGCCACGGCATCCCCTTCGGACACGAATACCCCGGATACCGTGCCCGCGGACGCGAAGCTGAGGGGGATCGTCTCGGATTCTTCGATCGTACCGCTGTAAGTCAGGCTCTCATGGCCGTCGACTGGACGGACCGTCTCCACGTCGACGGAAACAGGTTCCGGTTTCGCGGCGTCGTTTCCGGCGCCGCAGCCGGACAACACGACTGAGGCAGCCGACACGAGTATAGTCATGGACACCCACTTGTTCATGATTTCTCCCTTAAACGAATGGACCAATTTGGTTTTTCAGTCGAATTATGGATAAAAAAAATCAGATCCCGTTCGAAATCAGTCTTGCCGCCACTTCGATCTGATTGACATCGTCCGTCTCAATCCCGAAGTAGAGTTCAAGGGAGTGGATGATACCGATGATCGCTTTTGTGGACTGGAGCAATTCGTTCTCGTCGATGAAACTGAATTCTCCGGACCGGATACCCTCCAGAAGAATTTCCTTCACGAAAGCCTCTTCTTTGTCCTGAAAAACCTTTCTCAGCTTCTGGATGACCTTCTGGTCGCCCCGGATTTCCCTGCGCACGATCGCGTATAAAACGATAAAATTCTTCATCTCCATCATCAATGAAACAATATACCGCTTGATCTTTTCCTTGGCTGTTTTCCCCGTGGAGGCCGCCTTCCTGGCGGTTGAAAGCAGGTAATCGACTTCCTGCCGGACAACGGCGTCGAAAATCGCGTCCTTACTTTCATAATAGTAGTAAAGCGTGCTTTTTCCCTTGCCTGCCTCGGAAGCGATATCCTCCATGGTGGTTTTATTCAACCCCCATTTCTGGAATACACGCTCAGCGGCCTGGAGGATCTCGGCTCTGACTTTTTCGTCTTTGTTCTGTTCCATCGTCTTTTCGACCACTATCGTATTTTGGTCTAAATATAATCTATTTTCCCGGGAATGTCAAGCAAATAACTATAGTTGACACAAACTACTGTCTATCATCAACTTAGACTGCGAAAACCTGTCGTGGAACACAATTCCAAGAGGGTCTTCATAGAAAGGGACCGCCCCGAACTAGAGCGGCCCCTTCTTAACAAGGAGGAAGGAGAAGAGGGAAAATGACTGCATTCGACCCCGGGGTTGACCCCGGGGTCAACCCCGGGGTCGGTGATTACAGCTCGGTCAGAACCGCTTCGACCGGTTCGGCCGGGCCGGGCTGAACGGACTTTCCGTTCCCGGCCCTGTTCAGGATGGAAAACCCGGCCGCGGCCGTGAGGCCGAGCCCGCCGACAGCCGGCCAAAACGCGTCCGGTCCCAGCCGGTCATAGCTCCAGGTACCTGCCGCGGGAGCGACCACCAGGGCCAGAGAGAATGTCAGCGAGTACAGCCCCATCACCGACCCCGTGCGGCCTTCCGTCACCCGTCCAGCCACCCAGGACGAGGAAGGCGAGAAAATCATCATTTCGCCCGCGGTCATCACCGCGGTGGCAGCCAGGATGAGCTCGAACCGGCTCATCCAGGGCAGGGAGGCGAATGCCATCGCGACCAGGACGGTCCCGATCCGGATGAACCGGAGCGGATTGTAATGTTCGATCCGTTTCATCAGCGGCATTTCCATGAGAACGATCATGAGCGCGTTCGCCGTCATCAGAAGTCCGATGCGACTCTCGGCGAGTCCGCGCACATTTCTCAGATACAGCGACCAGGTGCCGAAAATCTGGGTGAACATCAGGGTCACACAGAACAGGAGCCCCAGAAAAACCAGGAGCCGGCCGTCCCGCAGCACGGACGGGCCGGATCGGGAACCCGGGCCCGATCGTGCCGCGCCCCGTCCTCCAGCCGGGAGACGGAGCATGACCGCGGCCGCCGCCAGGGACGTCAGGCCGTCCGCCCAGAACAGGCAGTCGTAACATCCGGAAGCCGCGAAGAATCCGCCCAGAACCGGGCCCACGGCGAATCCCAGATTGTTGGCAAGGCGCAGGAGCGTGAATCCCCTGGCCCTTCTCTCCTCCCCGCAGGCTTCGGCAAAAGCCGTGATGTTCGCGGGCCTAAACGATTCGGAGAGCAGGGACAGGATGAACACAGCCGCGGCCAGAATCGCGGGCCCGTCCAGGAATCCCAGGACAATGAATCCGACACCGGACGCGGCCAGGCTCGCCGCCTGCACGGCTTTCGTGCCCATGCGGTCCGAGAGCCATCCGCCGATGTACGATCCGGCCAGGGAGCCGAGACCCCAG
>CAZNXX010000027.1:0-25272 GCA_964577095.1 uncultured bacterium
GAATCCAGGCCAGGTTGAGGGCGAAAAATTCGAGTATGACGGAAGCGGGGAGTCCTTTTCCGAGAATCCTGCCGAGATCCCGGAAAACGATGTTCAGCATGAAGACGAAGACGATCGCCGCCAGTCCGAAAATGAAAGGGGCGATATGCTCCTGCAGTATGTAGCGTGTCAGAATTTTCATGGACTTTGATGCCGTCTGGGTCCCAATGTCAAGGTCACATTGCCGATCCCGCTAATATATGGAATGGGCTTGATTTTTGCAAGAAATACCATACGGCCGGCTGATCAGAGATTTTACTTGCGTTTATTGTTGGGAATAGTTAATTTAACCCTTGTTCTGCATCACTTTCTTCTGGAGTTGCCTATCGCTTGATTGTTATCGGTTTCCATAAGGAACCTCCGGATCATCCGGAAAACGATAACAATTTTCTGTTTTGTCCCCATGCGTCTTCGGAACATTTCCATTCGGAAATATCCAGGTGCCGTACTCGCGGTGTCCCTTGTGATGGCTGTCGGAGCCGCCCAGGACCCGGTGCAGGCTCAGATCGGCCTCCGCCTGCCTGATCCTGATCCGCCGCTCGCAAGACTGGCCAGCCCGGCACGCAAACCTGCCCCCCCCTTCGGCCTCCCGCTGGATCGAATGCCCGTACAGGTGCCTTCCCCGGTTCAGCGCACCATACTCATCGATTCGACCCATCAGACCGTCCTGATACGGGACGTGCTCTCGGACCGCGATTTTCTGATCCCCCGCCGCTTGTCCATGGAGGATTACCTGGAGTCCCGCTCCAGAATGGAGATGGAACAGGCCTGGTTCTCCTACAAGACCCAGAAAATCACGACTGCCGGACAGGCCGGGCCCGGAGGGAGGGGCATCACCATTGCCACGCCGAGAATCAAGAGCGAGGCGTTCCGACGCGTCTTCGGAGGTGAAACGCTCAGCCTCAATGTCACCGGCAATATCACCATCAACGGCGAAATGCGGAACGAAAAACGCAGCCAGACCAAGTCCGCGGCGGACCGGGCCCCGAACACCAGCTTTCAGATGAAACAGACCCAGAATTTCAAGGTGACCGGAAAAATCGGCGAGAATGTGTCCGTCGACGTGGACCAGGACAGCGAGCGCATGTTCGAATTCGAGAACGCCATCCACCTCAAATATTCCAGCGAGGAGGACGGCATCATTCAGAGCATCGAGGCGGGAAACGTGGCCCTGTCCCTGCCCGGCACACGTTTCGTCACGTTCAGCGCCCAGAACGCGGGGCTGTTCGGCATCAAATCGCAGATGAAAATCGGCGCCCTCGACCTGACGGCCATCGCCAGCATGGAAAAGGGCGAAAAGAAAAAGCTGTCCCTCTCCGGGGGCAAGGAAGACGCGGTACAGAAAATCTACGATTTCGAGTACAAGCGCAACACACGCTTCTACCTGAACGATTACTACCGCCGGAATATGAGCCGGATCGACAAGGCCTCCGGATTCTACTATCAGCTCCCCGCGGACAGTATGATCGAAAAAATCGAGTTGTACAAATCGGACGCCAATTACGACCGGAAGCAGGGCGAGGGCGCGTTCAGGGCCTGGGCGCTGCTCGACCCCCTGCAGCCGGACACGTCGAAAACCGACCAGATGCATTACCGCGGTTACTTCATGCGGATGGAGGCCAAGGATTACTTTTACTCCGAAAAGTCCGGTTTCATCGTTCTCGACACGCCGCTGCAGGAAAGCGAAGCCCTGGCCGTGGCGTTCCGGATCCGGTCGGGAATGGAGTACGGCCTCGTCGAATTCGACTCGACCACCGCGAACCCGATTCTGAAGCTCGTCAAACCGCGCAACGCCAGGCCCTCGGACCCGACCTGGGACCTCGAATGGAAAAACGTCTATTCCATCGGCAGCCGGAACATGGAAACGGAGGGTTTCGAGCTCCGCATCTATCAGGATGTTTCCTCCGGCGATCCGAAGCAGGCCTACGCGTATCCCGACGGCTCCAAAAAGGGTTTCCTCGAAATATTCGGCCTGGATCTCGCGAACAAGAACGGGGATCTCACGCCGGACAACATCATCGACGACAGGACCAATTTCCTGAACCTGGGAAACGGCGAACTGGTCTTTCCGGACCAGCGCCCTTTTGCGCCTGCGGACCAATCCCAGTTCCCGCTTCCCGATGGTCTCCGCTCCCCGTCCCTGTACGACACCACGGACAACGCCTTCATCCGCAACCAGAGCAAATTTTTCATCGAGGTCAAATCGTCCAGCCGAAGCGCGAACTATTCGCTGGGCATGAACGTGATCGAGAATTCCGAGGAAGTGATCCTGAACGGAAGCAAGCTGGTCAAGGGCCAGGATTACGACATCGAATACACTTCCGGCAGCCTGACGATTCTCAAGGAGGAGGCACGGAGCCCGAACGCCAGGCTCGAGATCAACTACGAATCCCAGCAGATGATCTCCGTGGAGAAGAAGTCCCTGATCGGCCTGCGCGCGGAATACAATTTCCGGGAGAACACGGCGCAAAAATCCTTCATCGGCGCCACCCTGCTGTACATGAACCAGAAAACCATGGACCAGCGTATCCGGCTCGGCCAGGACGGACCGATGAAAAACCTGGTCTGGGACGTGAACACCGCGCTGAACTTCCAGCCGAATTTCATGACCCGGGTGCTGGACGCCCTGCCGATCATCGAAGCCACGTCTCCCTCCGCGCTCTCCTTCGAGGGTGAAATCGCCCAGGTCCTCCCCAACCCCAACACGCTGAACAACAACAGCACCGGAGACAAGGACGGCGTGGCCTATCTGGACGACTTCGAGGGATCGAAACGCGAAGTTCCGCTCGGCGTGATCTACTCGGGATGGGGTCCGGGCTCTCTCCCGGATCCGCAGGGGGGCATGCAGGATCAGCTGAGCCGGCGCGGTCACCTGGTCTGGTACAATCCCTACGAACAGGTCGGCATCACCGAGATCTGGCCGAACCGTGAAGTGACCACCAATTTCGGGGGTTCCACCCGGACCCATGTTCTGAACCTCCTTTTCCGGCCCAACCCGGGCGCGGATAACTCGGAGTCCGAGCGGTCAAAATCATGGGGCGGCATTCAGCGGTATCTGTCCTCCGGATACGCGGACCAGACCAACAGCCGCTTTCTCGAAGTCTGGCTGGACGGAAGCCAGGGCACGCTCCACGTGGACCTGGGCCAGGTCTCAGAGGACGTGATTCCCAACGGCATGCTGGACGAAGAGGACATGGAACTGAACGGGTATCAGAAAAACGACAAACTGGACGACGGCGAGGATCGGGGTCTGGACATGGTCTTCGGACCCGATCCGCCGGACGTTTTCCATCCCCACGAATCCGCGGTCATCGACGCGTCCAATCCCGCGAAAACCTCAGCCACGCCCTACGATTTCTGGGACGTCAACGGGAACAGGCAGAAGGAGGAATGGGAGCCCTGGAGCAATGACGCCTGGCACTATTCGCCCCAGACGAACGATTACAGCCGCATCAACGGCACGGAGAACAGCGAGGCCAGTTCGCAGTACATCTATCCGAACAGCGAGGATCTGAACGGCAATGGAGACGTCGACCCCAACAACGATTATTACGAATTCAGCTTCGACATCGAAAAGAACTCCCCCGACGACTCCCTCATCTCAGGCGGGCAGCCGGACGGGTGGCGCCTGTACCGCATCCCCCTGAACAATCCCACTAAAGTCGTGGGACAGCCCCAGTGGTCCCGCATCGAATTCGTGCGGCTCTGGGTGGACGGCGTGCGGAACCCGTCCAACCTGATCCGCATCGCGGAGATTTCACTTGTGGGAAACGAGTGGAAATTCCAGGGCACCAAGACCTCGGACTCGGACCCGGCCTTCAGCACGGCCCGCGATTCGGTGATCGCCATCGAGGTCATCAACACCCATGACAACCCGGACTACGAGCCGCCGCCGGGCGTGCGCGGCGTCGTCGATCCCATTCAGAAAATCCGAGCCAAGGAGCAGTCGCTCCGCCTCAAGGTGCTCGAGCTCCAATCCGGAACCTCGGCCTATGTCCAGCGGCAGTTCTACGAGGCCGAAGATCTCATCCATTACAAGACGCTCAAGATGTTCCTGCACGGCGGCGGCGTGATGAACGACCTGTCGGCCGATGACAGCATCTTCGTGTTCCTCCGCCTGGGCTCGGACACGAACAACCGATCCTATTATGAAATACGCGTGCCCATGCGTCCGGGCTGGGATCCCGCCAATGCGGTGGAGCTGGATTTCGACGTTCTCAGCAGGCTGAAGGAGAAGGCCAGGCTGAATCCGGCCGACAGCACAGAAAGCCTGGAATACGGACACAAGGTCACCCTTGCCGGATCGCCCTCCCTGCGCAATATCCGGTGGCTGACCGTCGGCGTCCGCAACAGCGGCACCGGCACTTTCACGGGCGAGATCTGGCTGGATGAACTGCGGCTCTCGAACGTGCACAAGGACAAGGGCATCGCCATGCGCGTCCGTTCCGAATTCCGCTGGTCCGATTTCCTCTCCGTCAACGGCGAATACAACCGCAAAGACGCGGATTTTCACACGATCAATGAACGCTTCAGCGAGGGAAGCACCACGCAGGGCGGCTCGCTCAATGCGAATTTCCAGCTCCAGAAATTTCTGCCCGCGTCGTGGGGCGTTTCTCTTCCCGTCACCACCACCTACACGAAAAGCGTTTCGGACCCGAAGTACTGCCCGGATGACACGGACATCCTGCTGAAAAGCGTCAAGTCCGATTCCCTCCGCAAGACCTTTCAGGACCGGAACGAGCAGAAGGGAATGGGGTTTTCCCTGGCCAAATCGAGCAAGTCACGGAATCTATTCGCCAGGCTTCTGCTCGATCCCGTATCCGGAAGCGCCAATTATGCTCTGGGGAACCGGCACAGTTACAGGACTCCGAAGGCCCGGACGGAAACGAAGGGGGGATCGTTCCGGTACAGGCTGGCGCCCAGCGGGGATCATTATATCCTGCCTTTTTCGTGGGTCGGGAACAGGGGATTCATGAAGAAGATCTCGCAGATCCGCCTCACTTACCTGCCGTCCGACGTGAATTTCGACATGACGGGATCCTACAACGAATCCAATTCCGAAACACGCGAAGGCATTTCCACGAACGACACCACGGCCACGCTCACCCGGAATTTCGACGCCACCTTTCAGCCGTTCCGCGCTTTGACCTTCGATTTCGGCCGCGCCTCCACGGCAGACATGCGTTATGCCGAGTGGGGCACGGAACTGCTTCTCCCGACGGACAGCATCCAGACGGAGAAAAGCCAGAATTTCAGCGTTAAACTGAACCCGACACTTGCCCAATGGCTCAAGCCCAACGCGTCGTATTCCGCCAACTACCGCTGGCGGAACAACTTGCAGCAGAGGGCCAACCAGACCGGTGTGAGTTCCAGCATTCAGAACAGCATCACGGTTTCCAATACGTTCGATCCTTCCAAGCTGTTTGCTTCGTTCGGCAAAAAAAAGCCGGCCGGCAGACCTTCGCCCGTCAAGCGGCCCGCGCCCGCGGGTCCGAACGCGCCGAAACCGGGAGACACCGAAAAACCGGACGCGGAAAAAAAAGACGGCTCGAAAGGATTATCCGTTCTGGCTGTTTTTCCCAAAATGGCCGGTGTGTTCCGGAAAATCGACCCCATCACGGTCAATGTCACGCACACAGCATCGTCCAATGATCTGGGAATTCTCGGACAACCAGAATTGGGTTATATGTTCGGCCTGACAATGGACCCGGGCATACCTCATTCGGAGAATGTACTTTCGAATCCGGTCACCCGCACCCGCAATCTGCGCTGGTCGCTGAAATCGGGCGTCAAAATCACCAGCAGTCTGCAGGCGGGAATGGACTATAATTTTTCCGATAACCTGAATAAAAGCTCTCAGTCCACTCAAACCATATCCAAAACCGCGTATTTAAGCGACGAGACAGGGATACCGTTTCCGACCTGGAGCTTGACCTGGCAGGGCCTCGAAAAGGTGAAATATATCAACAAATACTTGAAATCATTGCGCTTGTCTCATTCGTTCTCCGGAAATCAGGAGGATAATTACACGGCGTCCAAGCTGACCAGCACCAAGCTGACTAAAAACTTCAGGCCGTTTCTTGGCATTGCCATATCCATGAAAAATGGCATTACAGGAAACATTCAATATAATAATACATCCTCTTTGACCACGACAGTCAAGGGCAGTTCTCTGGCAAGCCGAGTGAAGCAACAGGCCAGCTCGATCAGTGTTTCAGGTTCCTATTCGAAACGCGGCGGCCTGCGCCTACCCTTCATGAAAAACAAAAAGTTGGATAATAATCTGGACTTCAAGCTTTCATTCGAGAGCAGCAATTCTGAAGATTTCAGCGCAAAAACCATAAAGTCCAAATACACAAGCACCCGGAATCAGAAAACCTGGGCTCTGGAGCCGCGCGTCGATTACTCCTTTTCCTCTTCAGTGAATGGCGGTTGTTATCTGAAGCTCGGTCAGAGTAAAAACTTTCAGCTGGGCACCACAAAAACGACCGCATTCGGCATCAATTGCGTGATCTCCCTGGCCGGACGATAAAATCTTGACTTTCTTCCGTATTTTCATTATAATTAAAACTGGCTTTCCGGTTTTTCTACAGAAAGTGTTTTTCTGGATATCCGGGATCGTAAAGAAACGACTGTGCCGGCCGGAATCGGCACTCTTTTTCTGGTCAGCACCCCGATCGGCAATCTGGAAGACATGCCGCCGAGAGCCGTACGCATTCTCGCCGAAGCGGATCTTGTGGCTGCGGAAGATACGCGGCATACCGGAATTCTCTTGCGGCATTTCGGCATACACAACCGGCTTGAAAGCTATCACGATTATAATAAGGAAAGAACCGGCCCGCGTCTCATTCAGCGTTTGCTGAACGGGGAATCCATCGCGGTCGTTTCGGACGCGGGCACTCCGGGAATCTCGGACCCGGCGTTCAACCTGGTCCGCAGCGCTGCGGAAAACCGGATTCCTGTGGTTCCGATTCCCGGTCCCACTGCCGCAATCGCGGCTTTGTCCGTTTCGGGCCTTCCCACCGACCGTTTCGTCTTCGAAGGATTCCTTCCGGCGAAGAAGGGACGCCGGACCCGTCTCGCGGAGCTGGCGAAAGAAACCCGGACGATCATCCTGTACGAATCGCCGCACCGGCTGATCCGGACGATGCAGGATCTTCTGGAAGCGCTGGGCGACAGGCCCGCATCCGTCAGCCGAGAACTGACGAAAAAATTCGAGGAAACGTCCCGCGGCCGGCTCTCGGAACTGCTCGCAGCGTTCTCAAACCGCAGAATTCTCGGCGAATTCGTTCTCATCATCCACGGTTACCAGGACAGGGAAAAAACATCATGACACAAATCATTGACCGCGAAGCCATTCCCGATTCTCTCAAGGACGGTTACGCCCGCGCGGTCTCCCCGTTCATCCGGCTGCTCACCCGGTGGGACATGCATCCGAACACATTCACCGTTTTCGGATTGATCGTCAGTGCCGTGGCTTCCGTTTTCATGGCCGCAGGATCCTTCCGCCTCGCGGCCCTTCTCGTGCTCCTCGCGGGCTTTTTCGACACGGTGGACGGCAAGCTCGCCCGCCAGAGCGGAAAAGTCACGAAGTTCGGCGCCCTGCTGGATTCCACTCTCGACCGTTATTCCGAGGCGCTGATCTTTTTCGGCATGGCCTATTGCTTCGTCCGGCAGGAGCGGTACCTGACGACCCTGGCCGTGGCCGTAGCCCTCGGGGGCTCCCTCATGGTGAGCTACGTGCGTGCGCGCGCCGAAGGCCTGGGATTCGATTGCAAGGTCGGCGTTCTGCAGAGACCCGAACGCCTCATTTTGATCGCGGCCGGCGGCCTCCTTCATCCCGTGGCCCTGGTTGTGTCCGTCTGGATCATCGCGGTTCTCTCGAATGTCACCGTCTTCATCCGTCTCCAGCACGTCCGCAACGAGGAGCGGAAACGGGCCGCTGTGCCATCGCCCTGAAGGTCCGGACCGATGAACCGCCTGATGCTTAAATCGAAAATTCACCGCGCCGTCGTCACCGGCGCGGATCTGTCTTATGAAGGCAGTATCGCCATCGATGAAGCGCTCATGGAAGCCGCGGATCTGCTTCCGAATGAGCAGGTGCATGTCCTGAACCTGGCCAACGGTTCACGTTCCGAGACCTACGTGATCCGCGGCGGCCGGAACACCGGCGAGGTGGTGCTCAACGGCGCGCTCGCGCGCCTGGCCCAGGCCGGCGACCCGGTCATTATTCTGTCGTACACATGGGCGGACACGGAAACCGCCCGCCGTCTCCGGCCGGTCATTGTCCATGTGGACGATCAGAACCGTATCCGCCCCGCGAAACCCTGACCTGTCATCCAAAAGGAGGATGCCTTGATCGATAAAAACGCGACCATCACCGAGCCCAAGGGAAAACTGGGGGTGCTCATCCCCGGCCTGGGCGCCGTCTCCACCACCTTCATCGCCGGCGTACAGGCGATCATCGACGGCCACACCCCGCCATACGGCTCCCTGACGCAGATGGGAACAATCCGTCTCGGAAAGCGCACCGACAACCGAACGCCGATGATCAAGGATTTCGTGCCCCTGGCCCGCCTGGAGGACCTGGTGTTCGGCGCCTGGGACCCCATCGAGGACGACGCGTACGAGTCGGCCCGCAAGGCCGGCGTTCTGGAAGAAAAAGACCTGCTGAAGGTGAAGAGCCGCCTGGAATCGATCAAGCCGATGAAGGCCGTATTCGACCAGAAGTACGTGAAGCGCCTCAACGGCACCTGGGTGAAGAAAGGCGCCAACAAGATGGCGCTGGCCGAACAGGTCATGGAGGACATGGCGTCCTTCAAGAAGCGCGAGAACGCCGACCGGCTCCTGATGATCTGGTGCGCCTCGACCGAAATCTTCATCAAGCCGCAGGATGTACATTCGACGATCGAAAAATTCGAGAAGGGCCTGGTCGCGAACGACGACGCGATCCCCAGCTCGATGGTCTACGCCTACGCGGCCCTGAAGTCCGGGGTCCCCTTCTTTAACGGCGCCCCCAACCTGACCGTCGACGTCCCGGCGCTCATGGACCTGGCCCGGAACAACGGCGTGCCGGTGGGCGGAAAGGATTTCAAATCGGGCCAGACCCTCATGAAGACCATTCTGGCCCCCGGTTTCAAGGCGCGTATGCTCGGGCTGAACGGCTGGTTCTCCACCAACATCCTCGGCAACCGCGACGGCGAGGTGCTCGACGACCCGGAATCGTTCAAGACCAAGGAGGAGTCGAAGCTCTCCGTGCTGGAATACATTCTTCAACCGAAGGTCTACCCCCAGCTGTACAAGGATTTCTACCACAAGGTCCGCATCAACTACTACCCGCCCCGCGGGGACAACAAGGAATCGTGGGACAACATCGACATCTTCGGCTGGATGGGATACCCCATGCAGATCAAGGTGAATTTTCTGTGCCGCGACTCCATTCTGGCCGCGCCCATCGTGCTCGACCTCGTACTGTTCGGCGACCTGGCGCATCGCGCCGGCATGCGCGGCGTCCAGGAGTGGCTGTCGTTCTATTTTAAAAGCCCCATGACCGCGCCCGGCCTGTACCCGGAGCATGACATTTTCATCCAGCTCATGAAGCTGAAGAACACGCTCCGGCACATGAAGGGCGAGGAGCTGATCACGCATCTCGGTCTGGAGTATTACGATTGAGGCGACGCGGTTCCATCTTCAACATCCTCAAGACTTCGGTTCCCGCCGCCCTGGACCTGGCTTCCCAGCCCGTCATGTGGCTGGTGGAGGCGGTGTTCATCGGACGGCTCAGCGCCGCGGCGCTGGGAGGCGTGGGATTCGCCCTGCAGATCATTCTGTTGACCATCACGCTGATGCTGACATTCGTGATGGGCGCCATCATTCTCATCAACCGCCATCTCGGATCGAAAGACCGGTGGGGGGCGAACCACATCCTCGGCCAGACGCTCATGTCCGGCCTGATCTTTTCGTTTTTGATCGGCCTGGTCTGGTATTTCGGATCCCCGACCCTGTTCCGGATCATCCGGGAGCAGGATATGGCGAACACGGGCGCCGCGACCCTGTCGGGCATCGAATCCGGAATTCAGTATCTGAAAATCATCTCTTTCTTCGCGCCGATCATCATCACGAATTTTCTGGCCGTCTCCATGATCCGCGGGGCGGGCGACACGCGCCTGTCCATGGCCATCAACATCACCATGAACCTGACCAACATTCTGCTGACGCCCATCTTCATCTACGGCCTCTTCGGCGTTCCGCGTCTGGAGGTCCGGGGCGCCGCGATGGCGGTCGGCATTTCCCACACGCTCGGATTCATGATCACGCTCCTCTCCCTGCGGCGGCCGACGTCAACGCTGTACCTCTCCATCCACGAGATGACGCGGCCGAACTGGAAGAGCATCAAGCAGCTCTTCAAACTCGGATTTCCGACAACGGTCGAACAGCTGGCCTGGACCGTGGGGCAGGTCATCGTCACCGGCTACGTGGCGTGGATCGGCATCTCCGCCCTGGCCGTGCATCAGGTTTTCCTGCGCATCCAGGCGGTTCTGTCGATGGTGTATATGGGCTTCAGCCTCACCGCCATGACCCACATGGGCAAGAACATCGGTGCCAACGAGCACTCGGCGGCCGAATCCATGGGCCGCATGACGCACCGGATCTCGCTCCTGGCCGTCCTTTCCATTCTGGTCCTCATGATCGCCTTCTCTGCGCCCCTGCTCCACCTTTTCATCCGGCGGGAGGACGCCATCATCCAGGACTTCGGATTCCGGACCGCGTTCATCGTGTTCTCCCTGGTCCAGGTGCCCAAGGCCATGAACACCGTCATCAGCGGGAGCCTGAGGGGCGCCGGCGACCTGAAATGGATCATGGCCGTCAACGCGGTGGCCGTTCTGATTCTGGAGATCGGGTTCAACTGGATCGGCACTTTCCTGCTCCACTGGGGTCTGGTCGGCATCTGGGCCGTGCAGGGCGTCGACGAAACAGTCAAAAGCACGATCAACTATTTCCGCTTCCGCTGCGGCAAGTGGAAGCTCATCCGCTTCTAGCGGAAACCGGACCAAGGACCCCGCCTCTGACAGCGGGGCATCACAGGAAACTCGGATGATGGCCGCCGAAAGCGGCCGAGAATTCCACCTGTCGGAGCGGCCAGAAGCTCCATCTTCAATCATCCGGAATAACCGGGCTACTGGCCGCCCGAACAAACGCGTCAAGGGGACGATATGCAGCGCCAAACGCAGATGAAATGGAGCCTCATCCTGGTCCTTACGGTTCTGGGGGCGGCCCTGCTCTGGACCAACTCGGCCCGCTCCACGGATACGTACGCCTCGATACAGAACAGCCTCGTGCCTCTGGTCAACGTGTACAAGGAGGTGAGCCGGCGTTACGTCGACCCCGTGGACTCCCAGAAGTTCCTCCGGGCAGGCATTGACGGCATGCTCGAGACGCTCGATCCGTACACCAATTACATCGAGCGCGAGGACAAGGATCAACTGGAAATCCTCACCGAGGGCAAATACGAAGGCGTCGGCCTGGTGCTCAATTACCGTAACAATGTGGTGACCGTGGCCGAGCCTCCCTTTCAGGGCACGCCGGCTGCCCGGGCTGGACTCCGTGAAGGCGACCGGATCATCAAGGTCGGGATCCTGCTGACGAAGGACCTCGGATTCGAAAAAACGGTCGGCCAGATACGCGGCCCCGCAGGCACCGAGGTGACGCTCACCATCGAGCGGGACGGCGAGCCCAAGGCCCTGGAATTCACGCTCGTGCGGAGAAGCATCACGGTCGAGGACGTCCAGTACGCCGGTTTTCTGGAAAACGGCGTCGGATACGTGCTCCTCACCCGTTTCTCCAAGAACGCAGGACCCGAGGTGGACCGCGCCATTCAGCAGCTGAAGGCACGCGGCGAGCTGAACGCCCTTGTGCTCGATCTCCGCTCCAACCCGGGCGGCATGCTCGAAGCCGCCGTCGAAGTGTCCGAACTCTTCCTTCCCCGGAACACACCGATCGTCTCGACACGCGGACGGACGCCCGACGCCGATCAGCAGCACCGGTCCAGGCGGGATCCGATCTTCGGTCAGGGCCGTCTCGTCGTGCTCGTGAACGCATTCAGCGCCTCCGCCTCGGAGATCGTGGCCGGCGCCATTCAGGACCACGACCGGGGCATCATCGTCGGCGACACCACGTTCGGCAAGGGGCTCGTCCAGACCGTGGTCCCGCTGTCCCCGGACGCGGCTCTGAAAATCACCACGGCCAAGTACTACACGCCGAGCGGCCGATGCATCCAGCGGAAGAATTATTCGGACTGGGAGGATTCCACCGACCTCGACGCTGCCGCCGAGTTCCGCACCGTTTCCGGCCGTCCGGTCAGCGGCGGCGGCGGCATCATTCCGGACCTGGTTGTGCCCCTGCCCGAGGCGAGCGATTATTACTGGGATCTGCGCCGGAAATCGCTCTTCTTCAATTTTGCGGTCACCTACGCCAATACGCATCCGGCCAAGGACTCGACCGTGACCGTCACGTCCGACATCACTGAGGCCTTCCGCGGTTACCTGAACGAGAAGCAGTACGAATACCGGCACCCGATCGAGAAGGAGCTCACGGCCCTGAAGAACGAAAGCATCCGCAAGGGCTACGGCAACGAAATCCTCAAGAACATCGACGTGCTGGAGAAAAGTCTGAACCGCGCCGAAGAGGACATGTTCGCGAACAGCCTGGGTGACATCCGGAAAACGCTGCAATCCGAACTGGTGTCGAAATATTTCGGCGTCCGCCAGCAGGTGGCGGCCGGCGTCCGCGAGGACATCACGGTCCAGAGAGCGCTCTCCCTGGTCGCGGACCGCGCGTCGTACGAATCGCTCCTGAAAAAATGAAAAACACAGGTTCCGCATCCAACCCTAAAAATACAATCTGAGGAGGTTATCGTATGTCCAAATATGTCTATTCCTTCGGCGGCAGAAAGGCCGACGGAAAAGCGGACATGAAGGAACTGCTCGGCGGCAAAGGCGCCAACCTGGCGGAAATGGCCAACCTGGGCATTCCGGTTCCCGCGGGATTCACCATCACCACGGAAGTGTGCACGCATTACTACAAACACGGCAGGAAGTATCCGAAGGAACTGACCGGCCAGGTCAAACTCGCGGTGGCGAAGATGGAGCGGGTCATGGCCGCCAAATTCGGCGACGTCAAGAATCCGCTCCTGGTGTCCGTCCGGTCCGGCGCGCGCAGTTCCATGCCCGGCATGATGGAAACCGTTCTGAACGTCGGCCTGACCACCAAAACCATTCCGGGCCTGATCCAGAAGACGGGGAACGACCGGTTCGTGTACGACGCCTACCGCCGTCTCATCATGATGTACTCGGACGTGGTGATGGAGAAAGCGGCCGGCATCGAGCCCAAGGAAGGGAAGGGCATCCGCCATCAGCTCGAGCGGGAAATGGCGGCCATGAAGGCGGAACGTGGCGTCACGCAGGATACCGACCTGACCGCCGAGGACCTGAAGCGTCTGGTGGAGATCTTCAAGGCCAAGGTGCAGGACGTTCTTGGCAAGCCTTTTCCCGATGACCCGATTCAGCAGCTGTGGGGCGGCGTCGGCGCCGTGTTCCAGAGCTGGAACGGCCGCCGCGCCGTGGCCTACCGCCGGATCGAGGGCATTCCGGACGAATGGGGCACAGCGGTGAACGTTCAGGCCATGGTGTTCGGCAACATGGGCGACACCTCGGCGACCGGCGTGGCCTTTACGCGCAACCCGGCCAACGGGGACAATAAATTCTACGGGGAATGGCTCATCAACGCCCAGGGCGAGGACGTGGTCGCGGGCATCCGCACCCCGTCGCCGCTGAACGAGGACACCAAGAACGAGCAGAACCGGCACCTGTCCTCCCTCGAAACGGCCATGCCCAAAACGTACAAGGAACTGGACCGGATCCGCCTGAACCTGGAAAAGCACTACCGGGACATGCTCGACATCGAGTTCACGATTCAGGAAGGCCGCCTGTGGATGCTGCAGTGCCGGGTCGGAAAGCGGACCGGCACCGCGGCCCTGAACATGGCCATGGACATGCTGCAGGAGAAGCGGATCAGCGAATCGGAGGCCGTCCTGCGCCTATCCCCGAATCAGCTGGACGAACTGCTGCATCCGATCGTCGATCCCTCGGCTGAAAAGTCGAACGCGCCGATCGCCAAGGGCCTCCCGGCCGGTCCCGGCGGCGCCTGCGGACAGATCGTTTTCACGGCCGCAGACGCCGTGGAGTGGGGCAAGCAGGGCCGCAAGGTCCTTCTGGTCCGCGAGGAGACGAATCCCGAGGACGTCGAGGGCATGCGCGCGGCGCAGGGCATTCTCACCGGGCGGGGCGGCATGACGTCCCACGCGGCGCTGGTGGCGCGCGGCTGGGGCAAGTGCTGCATCGTGGGCTGTAGCTCCCTGGACATCGACGTGCACGCCAAGACCATGACCGTGGACGGCCGGACGTTCCGCGAGGGCGACACGCTCACCCTCAACGGCACCCGCGGGTACGTGTACGCGGGCGAACTGGCGATGATCAGCGCCTCCGAGAACCCGCGTTTCGTCCAGTTCATGAAGATGGTCGACAAGTTCCGCACCATGAAGGTCCGGACGAACGCGGACACGCCCGACGACGCCCGCAAGGCGCTCGAGTTCGGCGCCCAGGGGATCGGCCTCTTCAGGACCGAGCATATGTTCTACGGCAAGAACTCCGAAGCCCCGCTGTTCTGCCTGCGCAAGATGATCCTCTCGGATTCCGAGGAGGAACGCCGCCGCGCGCTGGAAGAACTCGCCCCCTTCGTCAAGCGGGACATCAAGGCCACGCTCGAGGTGATGGACGGCCTTCCGGTCACCATCCGGCTCCTCGACCCGCCGCTGCACGAGTTCGTGCCGCATGAGGCCGAAAAACGCGCCGAACTGGCGGCCAGCATCGGCATCTCCGCGGACGAGCTTTCCAAGCGGGCCGATGCCCTGCACGAGTCCAATCCCATGATGGGACACCGCGGCGTCCGTCTCGGCGTGACCTACCCCGAAATCACCGAGATGCAGGTGCGCGCGATTCTCGAGGCCTCGGCCGAACTGATCCTGGAAGGCAAGAGCGTCCTGCCGGAAATCATGGTTCCGGTGGTCTGCACCGTCAAGGAGCTGGACGATCAGAAAGTCATCGTGGACAGGATCTACTCCGAAGTCTGCTCCAAAGCCGGCCTGAAGAGCTTCAAATACATGTACGGCACGATGATCGAAATTCCGCGCGCCGCCCTAACCGCGGGCAAGATCGCCGAAACCGCCGAGTTCTTCTCGTACGGCACCAATGATCTGACGCAGATGGGCTTCGGTTTCTCGCGCGACGACATCGGCGGGTTCGTGCCGGACTATGTCGACAAACGCATCCTGCCCATTGATCCGTTCCAGGTTCTGGATCAGGAAGGCATCGGCGAGCTCATTCAGATCGGAATCGAGCGCGGCCGGAAGGCGCGGCCGGGACTCAAGGTCGGCATCTGCGGCGAACACGGAGGGGAGCCGTCCTCGGTTGGATTCTGCCACAGAGTGGGAATGGATTACGTCTCCTGCTCGCCCTACCGGGTGCCGATCGCGCGCCTGGCCGCGGCCCAGGCGTCGATCAAGAGCCGTCCGGCTAAGGCCGTGAAAAAAGCCGCGAAGAAAACGGCGAAGAAAAAAGCAAGTGGAAAAAAATAAACCGGTCGATTACTGACCAGAGGGGCGCGTGCCAAACACGCGCCCCTTTTTTAATTTTTCTCCTTGACATTCCATCCGAAAATGGTAAATTGATTCCGCGACAAGGGAGGGTTCTCCCGGTGGATAATTTGTGGATTTCTCCGTAAACCCATTCCGCGTGTCCGTCTCCCGGCGCGAACCAAAAAAGTTCCTGTGAATATTATCCGTCTTTAAAACAGGTTATCTTTCCTTTTTTAAATGGATTGACGGATGGATCCTGTTTTGTTTTTGTGATGACCGCCTGAAGGAGCGCTTCATGTCCCTGTCTGTGGATAAGTTGGGGTTTTCTGTGGACAACCGAGACGCCAAGTCCGTCTGGGAAAAAAGCATGGCCGAGATACAGAAAACGGTCAATCCCCAGAGCTACCGGACCTGGTTCCTCCCGATCGTGCCGGTCAAGATCGAAGACCGGATTCTGACGGTTCAGGTGCCCAGCCAGTTCTTCTATGAATGGCTGGAGGAGCATTACCCGAACATTCTCCGGGACGTGCTCACCCAGGTCGTCGGCGAGGGTGCCAGCGTGGCTTTTACGGTGCGCCAGCGCGAAGAATCCAGGCCCGCCCCGCCCCCGGCCGGCATCCGCCGTTCCCCCGGCAAATTCATGGGCGACGAAACCTATCTGAATTCCCGCTACACCTTCGACACGTTCGTGGAGGGAAAGGGCAACCAGTTCGCCAAAGCCGCCTGTCTCGCTGTCTCGGAGGCGCCCGGAAAAACCTCCTTCAATCCGCTGGTGATTTACGGCGGTGTCGGCCTGGGCAAAACCCATCTCATCCAGGGAATCGGCAATTTCGCCAGGGAAAAAAACACAGCCAAAAAAATCCTGTACGTGTCCAGCGAAAAATTCACGATTGAATTCATCAATGCCATCCAGAACAACCGAACCACCGAATTCAGCCAGATGTACCGGAACGTCGACATTCTTCTGGTCGACGACATCCAGTTTTTCCTGAGCAAGGAACGCACGCAGGAGGAATTTTTCCACACCTTCAACGCGCTTCACCAGAAGGGAAAACAGATTGTCCTGTCATCAGACCGTCCGCCCAAGGAGCTCAAGGGCTTGGAGGAAAGGCTGATCTCGCGGTTTCAGTGGGGCCTGGTGACGGAGATACAGCCCCCGGACCTCGAAACGCGCATCGCCATCCTTCAGCAGAAAGCGGGCTTCGACGGCATCGATCTTCCCATGGAGATCATCGAATTCATCGCCTCGAACATCACCACCAACATACGCGAACTGGAAGGCTCCCTGATCAAACTGCTGGCCTATTCCTCCCTGAAGGGCATGGACATCAATCTCGACCTGGCCAAACTCGTCCTGAAGGACCTCCTCGTCGGAAAACGGAGGGATATTTCCATCGAGCAGATCCAGCGCGTGGTGTGCGAGTATTTTCAGATTCCGGACGATCTGCTGAGAGGCAAAAGCCGCAAGCAGGAAATTGCATTCGCCCGGCAGATCGCCATGTATTTTTCAAAGGAAATGACCCGGTACTCCCTCAAGAGCATCGGCCTTCACTTCGGGGGCCGGGATCACACCACCGTCATCCACGCCGTTCAGACGGTTCAGGAGGCGCTGCGCTCCACCAACGGCGCGGCAAACCGTCTCCCGGAGACCATGGACGCATTGCGAAAAAAAATCGAGATGGCTGTCCTGTAGCCGGTTGACAGACGGTGGACAATCCGTGGACGGGGTGTGGAAGAAATGGACGGATTTCACTGTATTTGCGGAAGCTGTTTTGTTCTCCACATCTTCAGCGGGTTTGTCCACGTGTCGTCCACATGAAGCAGTCTTATTGGATATTTTTTAAGTTGTTGTTTTTGTTTTAATTAACAACATCCAATCGAAAGCGGTTTATGTTTTCCACATGCCTATATAAACTATATTTTTCTTGAATCTATTTTAAAAAATCTTTAATTTATTAGACTTGGTGGATATCTTTTTGGAAGGAGTTTTCTCATGAAGTTCACGATCTCGCAAGAAACCCTTTTTCAGTGTCTCCAGAAGGTGTCCGGCGTGATCCCGGCCAAATCCGCCACACCGGTTCTCGAGAACGTGTTCTTCGAACTGGACAATGAGGCTCTCCGGCTCACCGGAACCGACCTGGAGGTTTCGGTCACGACGCAGACCGCGCCAGAAAAAATCGAAAAAACCGGCGCAGTCGCTCTTCCGGCCCGTGTGCTCATTGAAATGATCCGCTCCATGCCCAACATTCCGATCCGATTCGAAGTCGACAAGAACCACAAAGTGAAAATGACGACCGATCAGGGATATTACCAGATTTCAGGCATCTCCAGGGACAATTTTCCCGAAATTCCGAAAAGCGCTTCGGACACTTATTTTGAAATGGAGAACGGCCGGCTCCACCGGATGTTCAGCAAGACGCTGTTCGCGGTGTCTTCGGATGAGTTGAGACCGGCTCTGATGGGCGTTTATGTTCAGATCACGGCCAATGAATTCAGGATGGTGGCCACGGACGGCCACCGGCTATCCAAAATCGTCGACCGTAATTTCAAGTCCGGACAAAAACCCGTCAACCTGATCATTCCCCCCAAGGCGGCCCAACTCGTGGTGAAGAACATCTCCGGAGAGGGAACCACGCGCATGATCGTTCAGGAAAAGATGCTCTGCTTCGTTTTTGGCGGCACCACCCTTTTCACCCGTCTGGTGGACGGGCAATATCCGGATTATGAGCGCGTCATCCCTTCAGACAACAAAAAACAGATGACCGTCGACCGCAATCTACTGAACTCGGCCGTGAAGCGCGTGTCTCTTTTTTCCAATGCCTTCACGCATCAGGTGCGTTTCTCCGTTGCGAAAGACAGACTCACCGTGCAATCCGAAGATCTGGACGTCGGAGGAGAGGCCAAGGAGGAAATGGAGGTTCAGTACGCCGAAGACGCCATGGATATCGGCTACAACGCGATTTACGTCATGGACATCCTGAAACAGGTCGACACCGAATCGGCCACCTTTCACCTGAAAAGTCCCATGAACGCCGCCCTGGTCACGCCTTCCGAGCAGATGCCGGGCGAAGAGTTTGAAATGCTTCTGATGCCCATCAAATTGAGTTCGTAGAGGCATGCTTCAGCTCGGAGAGATCCTCCGCAGGACACTTCAAGATCTCGGCATTGAAAAACCCGTCCGTCAGTACGACGCCCTGTGGTTGTGGCCGAAGGCCGCGGGGGAAAGGATCGCGTCCGTCACGGAGGCGGTGCGGATGTCGAACGGCCGCCTGTTTGTGCGCGTGAAGAACGCTGCCTGGCGGAACGAGCTGGTTTTTCACAAGCGGGCCCTGATCCGGAACCTGAACGGGCTCGCCGGCCGACCGGTGGTGAATGACATCGTCTGGATATGAGGAAACAGGAATGACTGAAACACCCGAAAAATATGATGCGAAAAAAATCGTCGTCCTGAAGGGGCTGGAAGGCGTCCGCAAGCGCCCGGCCATGTACATTGGCGACACATCCACGCGCGGGCTTCACCACATCGTGTATGAAGTCGTGGACAACAGCGTGGACGAATGCCTGGCGGGGTACTGCACCCGAATCGATGTCACGATCAACAAGGACGGGAGCGTCACGGTTCTGGACAACGGCCGCGGCATTCCCGTGGACATTCACCCGGTTCAGAAGCGCCCCGCGCTCGAAGTGGTCATGACCACCCTGCACGCGGGCGGCAAGTTCGACAAGAACACCTACAAGGTGTCCGGAGGACTGCACGGCGTCGGCGTCTCGGTGACGAACGCCCTGTCCAAATGGTGCCGGGTCCGCGTGTTCCGGGACGGATCCATCTACCAGCAGGAGTACAATACCGGCGTTCCGATGTACGACATGAAAATCGCGGGAAAAGTCAAGGACAAGGTCGGCACCGAAGTCAGCTTCATTCCGGATCCGGAGATTTTCAAGAAAACCGCTTTTGAATTCGATGTCCTCAGCCAGCGGCTGATGGAGCTCAGCTTCCTGAACAAGGGACTCAAGATCGTTCTCCGCGAGGAAAAAACGGAGAAGGAAAAGGTTTTCCACGCCAAGGGCGGCCTTCGCGAATTCGTCGCCTATCTGGATTCCAACCGCACCGCCATCCACCGCAAACCCGTGGTGATCGAAAACAAGCGGGAGAACGTGGAAATCGACGTCGCCTTCCAGTACAACGACAGCTACCAGGAAAACCTGTTCAGTTTCGTCAACAACATCCCCACCACCGAGGGCGGAACCCATCTCATCGGATTCAAGGGCGCGCTCACGCGCACACTGAACGCCTATGCGCAGAAGAACAACCTGATCAAGACCGACGGCCTGGTGCTCACCGGAGACGACGTGCGTGAAGGGCTCACGTCGGTGATCAGCGTCAAGGTGCCGGATCCCCAGTTCGAGGGCCAGACCAAGACCAAGCTGGGCAACAGCGAAGTCCGCGGCATCGTCGAATCCGTGGTCGGAGAGGCCCTGTCCGAGTTTCTCGAGCAGAATCCCTCCGAGGCGAAGAAAATCGTCCAGAAGGGAATCGCCGCGGCCCAGTCGCGCGAGGCGGCCCGCAAGGCCCGCGAACTCACCCGGCGGAAATCGGCCCTCGACAGCGACACCCTGCCCGGAAAGCTGGCGGACTGCTCGATCAAGGACCCCGAGCACTGCGAACTCTACCTGGTCGAGGGAGACTCTGCCGGCGGCTCCGCGAAGCAGGGCCGGGACCGTCAGTTTCAGGCGATTCTCCCGCTCCGCGGCAAGATACTCAACGTCGAGAAGGCGAGTCTCGAGAAAATACTGAACAACGAGGAAATCAAGACCATTGTCTGCGCCCTGGGCACGGGCATCGGCGGCGACGATTTCGACGTGACCCGGCTGCGATACGGCAAGATCATCATCATGACCGACGCGGACGTGGACGGATCGCATATCCGCACGCTCCTGCTCACGTTTTTTTTCCGGTACATGCGCGAGCTCATCGAGGGGGGGCATGTCTACATCGCACAGCCCCCCCTGTTCCGCGCCAAAAACGGAGAGAAGGAGTATTACGCGTTCGACGAGGATGACCTCAAGGAGAAGATGGCGCGCCTGGGCAAGGACGGCACCCACATCCAGCGGTACAAGGGCCTCGGCGAGATGAACGCGGACCAGTTGTGGAAGACCACCATGGATCCGGAAAACCGCACGGTCCTTCAGGTCGCCGTGGATGACGCGGTCGAGGCGGACCAGATCTTTTCCATCCTCATGGGCGAGAAGGTGGAGCCCCGCAGGGAATTCATCGAGAAAAACGCGCATTACGTCCGCAATCTGGACGTCTGAGACGTCCGGACCGGAATGAGGCTACCCGCCGCGCGCGGCGGGGCAGGCAAGCGGACAGATACGGAACAGAAGGAAAGCCATGCAGAAAAATCGCGATCGCATCGTCCCGGTTTACATCGAAGAGGAGATGCGCAATTCGTACATCGATTACTCCATGTCCGTCATCGTGGCGCGGGCCCTGCCCGACGTTCGGGACGGGTTGAAACCCGTCCACCGGCGCATTCTCTACGGCATGACGGAACTGGGCCTTCATCCCAACCGGCCCTACCGGAAGTCCGCCCGTATCGTCGGAGACGTGCTCGGCAAGTACCATCCGCACGGCGACACGGCCGTGTACGACGCCATGGTGCGGATGGTGCAGGAGTTTTCGATGCGTTACCCCCTCGTCGACGGGCAGGGGAATTTCGGCTCCGTTGACGGCGACTCCGCCGCGGCCATGCGGTACACCGAAGCCCGCCTCACCGCCGTCGCCGAGGAGATCCTCGCGGACATCGACAAGCAAACCGTCGATTTCGTCCCCAATTTCGACGAATCCCTGCAGGAACCCTCGGTCATGCCCTGCGCCTACCCCAATCTGCTGGTGAACGGCGCGTCGGGCATCGCGGTGGGCATGGCGACCAACATTCCGCCGCACAACCTGTCGGAAGTGGTGGACGCGCTCGCGGCCCTCATCCGCAGGCCCGATACGACGATCGAGGCGCTGTCGCGCATCGTCAAGGGACCGGATTTCCCGACCGGCGGCATCATCACGGGCACCGAAGGCATACTCGAGGCGTACAAGACCGGCCGGGGCCGCCTTCTGGTGCGGGCGCGCGCGGCCGTGGAAAAGGGCAAGAACGGGCGCGAAGCGATCATCGTCAACGAGATCCCCTATCAGGTCAACAAGGCCAACCTGATTGCGTCCATCGCCGACCTGGTCAAGGACAAGAAAATCGAGGGCATCTCCGACATCCGCGACGAATCGGACCGCGACGGCATGCGCATCGTGCTCGAGCTCAAGCGGGACGCGCAGGCGCAGGTCGTTCTGAACCAGCTCTACGTCCACACCCAGATGCAGACCACGTTCGGCGTGATTCTGCTGGCCCTGGTCGAAGGCCGTCCCCGCGTCCTCAATCTCAAGGAAATGCTCGAAAAATTCATCGCGCACCGGCACGAGATCGTGATCCGGCGGACGAAATTCGAGCTGGACAAGGCCGAAAAGCGGGCCCATATCCTCGAGGGCCTGAAGAAGGCGCTCGACCACATCGACGAGATCATCCAGCTCATCAAGAAATCGAAAACCCCGGACGACGCACGCGAAGCCATGATGAAACGGTTCCGCTTCTCGGAACTGCAGGCCAACGCGATTCTCGACATGCGTCTCCAGCGGCTCACCGGCCTCGAGCGTAAAAAGATCGAGGAGGAATACGCAGCGGTGCTCAAGGAAATCGAGCGCCTGAAGAGCATTCTCTCGAACAAGGCGAAGCAGATGGAGGTGATCCGGGAGGAACTGCTCGCGGTCAAGGAGAAATACGGCGACGAGCGCAGAACCGAGATTGTCGGCAAGGTGGACGATTTTTCGATCGAGGATATCATCGCCGAAGAGGACATGGTGATCACCATCTCCCATTCGGGATACATCAAGCGCTTCCCGGTCTCCGGGTACAAGCGGCAGGGAAGGGGCGGGAAGGGGGTTATCGGGGCCGACACGGGCGACGAGGACTCCGTCGAGCATCTCTTCATCGCGTCCACCCACCACTACATCCTCTTCTTCACCGATCAGGGCCGCTGTCTATGGATCAAGGTGCATGAGATCCCCCAGGTGGGCAAGGGATCCCGCGGCCGCGCGATCATCAACCTGCTCGGCGTGCAGTCCGGCGAGAAGATCTCGGCCGTGGTCCCGGTCAAGGATTTCGACGAGAAGAAAAACCTGTTCATGGCCACCCGGCGCGGGCAGGTGAAGAAAACCAGCCTGGCGGCCTTCAGCCGTCCCATGCGCAAGGGCATACAGGCCATCGGGCTCGGCAAGGACGACCGGCTCATCGAAGTCAAGCTCACCGAAGGCGGCCAGGACATCGTACTGGGCACCCGTGACGGTCAGGCGATCCGTTTCCATGAATCCGAGGTGCGCGAGATGGGCCGTGCCGCGGCCGGCGTCCGCGGAATCACCCTCCAGGGCAAGGATGAAGTGATCGGCATGGTCGTGATCCGCCGCGAGGGGACTCTGCTGGTGGTCACGGAGAACGGATTCGGCAAGCGCTCCGACATTTCGGACTACCGGGTTACGTCCAGGGGCGGCAAGGGCATCATCACCCTGAAGGTCAGCGAAAAAGTCGGCCGAATGATCGCACTCATGGACGTGCTGGACACGGACGACCTGCTCCTGATATCGGCCAAAGGCCAGATTCTGCGCCAGCAGATGCAGGATATCGGCGTCACCGGCCGGAACACGCAGGGCGTGCGTCTCATCCGGCTCAAGGGCGGGGATCGCGTCGCGGATGTCGCGCGGGTCGTCCGAGAAGAGGAATAATCCGCTTGCCAGGAGGCTACAAGCCGGTCGAGCATACGGCGGATGTCGGGATCAAAGCCTGGGGCCAGAATCAGAAGGAGCTTCTCGAAGAAGCGGCTCTCGGCATGGTTTCCCAGACGTATAATCCGGATATCGTGGAAGAGAAGGAAGTCCGCGAAGTGGAGCTGGAAGCGGAAACCATGGACGAGCTTCTGCTTCAGTGGCTCAGGGAAATCCTTTATTTTATGGAAAATGAGGCATTATTATTCAAGCGATTTCAAATTGAAAAGGATAATTTTTCATTAAAAAATGAAAAGACTCTTCAGATACGGGCTTCCATGCATGGAGAGAAAAGAGACCCCACAAGGCACGATATTTGCAAAGAAATCAAAGCGGTAACTCGACACGGGCTGTACGCGAAGAGAAACGGCCCATGGTGGGAAGCGAACGTCCTTTTTGACGTCTAGAAAGGTGCCGGTTATGTGGGAAAATGAAACCGTTGTCCTGGTTGTGAGCCTGAAAAAAAGAATCATGGGCGGATCCGACAAAGTCCGATTCGGTCGCATTCAGGCGGACAATGCCATCCCTCCCTTCATTAAAGTGATTTTCAGAAACCGGGTGGAGGAATACCTGATTTCTGAATCTCCCCTGAGCTTCAAATCCACGCCTCATTTTGATCTGAAACCCGAGGACATCGAGGGACTGAGGGGGCAGATACTCGATGTTTTCCGCGAAACCGCCATTTTCCATCAGGACGAAGTGGAAGAAATCCTGCGCCAGGCGCTGGTTTTACGCCTCGATTATCTGGTCAAACCGGTCCGGACCATGGGCAGCCTCCTGTATGAGAAAAAGGACAGAATCGACATTTTTGACCTCGAAAAAAGACTCGACCCCTTCTCCAAAGTGCTCCCCTATTCCGAAAATGTCATCAAGGAATGCCGCAGACTGGGCTATACGGAACTGGAAAAGGATGAATATCCCGGCCTGGCCGCGGACGTCGTTCGGAAAATGGCGGGTCAGGATCCGCTTAAGCTGATTCTGCATGATTTTTCCGTTCTGACTGATTTTGTGTCCGAGACCAAAGGCGAGGAAATCGGCCGCGTCGGCGGCGACGTTCTCGGGGAATTCCTTGAGGACCGGTCCATGGCGTCTTTCCGTAAGGCCATTGAAGTAGAAGTCAAGCTGGGCAAGGAAGACTTCGATGCCGCCGATCTTGAAATGACCATCAAGCGCTACCTGGAACTGAAGGAGACTTTCGGCTCCGCTCCGGCCTCGGCGGCACCCGTTGCCCCCGCGGCTCCCGCAGTGGATCGGATGGAACGGCCTGAACCGGCCGAACCGGTCCGGCCAGCGGCCAGAAAACCCGCGCCGGTCCCGGCACCGGCACCGGCACCCGCGCCTGAGCCGGTCGTGATCGATGAGCCGGAAAAGCTCGATGAATCCTGGGATCTCGATTCTGTTCTCGGCGAGGAAACGCCCCTGCTGGCGGTCGAGCCGGAGAAAGAGCTTCCCGCGCCCATCGAAAAACCGAAAGCCGTGAAGAAACCGATGCGGATCATCCGGCGTGAACAGGCGGACGAGGAGGAAGAGCCGGAGACTGCGGACACGGATTCGCTCGAGTCCCTCGACGCGGAACTGATCTCGGATCGCCGCGGTGACAGCCCCAGGCGGCCGTCGTTCCGGTCCCTGATCGACGAGAAAACCGAGAAAGTCTTCGTGAAGAAGCTGTTCAACGGCGACG
>CAZNXX010000028.1:0-24975 GCA_964577095.1 uncultured bacterium
GATCGTTCGGCACGTTCACCGGTGGAGCGGGCTCCTCCTGATTCTGTTCGCGGGCATGAAAATGGTGTCGGGTCTGCGTCTGGCCGGAGCCGCCCCCTTTCCGGGCGAAGCCGCGGCGCAATGGATGCATTTTTCGCGCTGGGTGGACGTCCCGTTCATTTTCCTTTTCACCGTACATGCGGCCTACGGCATTCTCCGCATGCGGCTGGCATCGATCCGCAACAAGGTCCGGGCCTTTGCATTTGCCAGCGCGGCCGCCCTGGCCGTTTTCGCGTTTTTCGCCCGGTATTTCTATTAACCAGGCACTTTTTTGGATGAATGCATGATCTATCTGGACAACGCAGCCTCCACGCGGGTCGATCCCCGGGTCGTCGAGGCCATGCTCCCATTCTTCACCGAGACATACGCGGTCGCGTCCTCGCAGTTTTCCCACACGCCGGGCATTCTGGCGAAGGATGCGCTCGACCGGACCCGGTCCGTTCTCGCGGAGCGTCTCGGAGCCGGACCCGATGAGATCGTTTTCACCTCCGGGGGCACGGAATCGAACAATCTTGCGCTCAAGGGCGCAGCGGCCGCGGCCGGACCGAAGCGGAAGGGCATCGTCTGTTCGGCGATCGAGCACACTTCGGTTCTGCAGACCTGCCGTTGGCTGGAGAAGCGGGGATTCCCGCTCACCGTGGTTCCCGTGGACGGAGAAGGCTTCGTCGATCTGAACCGGCTCGAAGAGGCCGTGACGGACCAGACTGCGGTCGTCAGCGTTCAGCAGGGCAATCAGGAGGTGGGCACCCTTCAGCCCGTGGACGCCGTGGCGGGCCTGTGCCGGAAAAAGGGCGCGCTATTTCATGTCGACGCGTCGCTCTCTTTCACCCGGACCGGCCTGGATGTCCGCTCGATCCAGGCCGATCTGGTCACGGTGACCGCCCACAAGATGCACGGACCGAAAGGCGTCGGCGCCCTCTATGTCCGCAAGGGGACGGCGCTGGAGAAGATTCAGCACGGCGGGTACATGGAAAACGATCTGCGGGCCGGCACGGAAAACGTCGCGGCCGCCGTGGGGTTCGGAAAGGCCGTCGAGATCGCCGACGACGCGGCCGTCGAATCGGTCCGCCTCCTCCAGAAAAAACTGTTCGCGCTGCTGCTCGAGGCCGTCCCGGACGCGCAGGTCAACGGACCGGCCGATCCGGCGAAACGGCTCTGCGGCAACGTGAACGTGTCCTTTCCCTTTGTCGAGGGCGAATCCGTGGTGCTCCACCTCGACATGAAGGGCATTGCCGTGATCACGGGATCGGCCTGCTTCTCCCGGTCCCTCGAACCCAGTTACGTGATGATGGCCATGGGCTATTCGCACGAGCGCGCACACGGGTCCATCCGGTTCACGCTGAGTCGGTTCAACACCGAGGATGAAATCCGCCGGACGGCTGAAGCCTGCCGGGAGGTGGTCGAGGCGCTCCGGAGAATCAGTCCGCTGGCGAAAAAGGAGTGAACGGAGCATGTCCATCCCATACACCAAGAAAATTCTGGAACATTTCATGCATCCGCATAACGTGGGGCAGGTCGACAATCCGGACGCGACGGCCACCGAGGGCAGCCCCGCCTGCGGAGACATGGTCAAGCTGAGCCTGAAAGTGGATGCGCCGACGAAAACCATCACGGATATCAAATTCGAGTCCTACGGGTGCGCTTCGAACATCGCCACGGGGTCCATCATCACGGACCTGGCCAAGGGACGCACCATCGACGAGGCGAAGGCCATCACCTGGCAGAAGGCCAACGAGGAGCTCGGCGGCCTGCCGCCGGTGAAGGTGCATTGCGCGGTTCTGGCCGTCGATGCGCTGAAAACGGCGATCGAGAACTACGAGCACCGGCACGGCCTGCTGAAGGAAAAAATCCCGACGGACGAGAAAATCGTGATGAAGCGGCTCTCCCGCGTGATCAATCCGCTCGCCGGGCTCGATGTGGTTCGGACCAAGATCGTGACGGAGGTTCGCATCGAGTCGGGGAACATCACGGTATTCGTCGAACTGCCGGAGGACCACCAGTTCGCCGCCAATCTCCGGAACGAGATTCAGGAGCGCATCGAACCCCTCTGGGACGTCCGCTCCGTGACCGTCGTCTTCAGGGGCAAGTGATGCAGGCGGACCTGTTCGTCGACGTGACCGGGCAGACATGCCCCATTCCCCTGGTCGAAATGCGCAAGGCCGTGATGAAGGCGCAGAAGGGCCAGGTCATCGAAATCAGAGGCTCGCACGCGGCCTCCAAAAAGGAAATCCCGATGGCCGTGGAATCCCTGCGGCTGGACCTCATCGAGGTCAGCGACGAACCCGACGGATCCTGGCGCATCCTCATCCGAAAATAAACGCGCCGGCTCCGGCCGAGGCTTAACCGCCGGCCCGAGTCGGGCGGGGAGACTGATGGAAAAAGTCACCATCGTCGTTCACAGCGGCGATCTGGACCGGTTCATGAGCGCCCTCATCATCGGCAACGGATTCCTGGCCATGGGCGCCGAAGTCACGCTCTACTTCACCTTCTGGGCCCTCCAGCGTCTGGTACGGGGCCGGCTTTCGAACGCTCCGCTTTCCCGGATGAATTTTTTCGGTCTCGGCTCCTGGATGATGCGCAGAAAAATGGCCAAAGCCGGGGTGGCTTCGCCCGAACGGCTCCTCGCCGATTTTCGCGCCATCGGCGGCCGGGTCATCGCCTGTGAAATGACCATGGAAATCATTGGCATTTCGAAACAGGACCTCGACGAAAGCCTGATCGACGAGTTCGGCGCCGTGGGGCTGTACGTCCACGAGACGCTGGGGGCCTCGAAGACCCTGTTCATCTGATGTTTCCGGAACGAACGGGGGGATTCATCACCGATCAACGATTGCCGACCGGAGGCCGCAGGTCCGTGTCAGCGGATTGCAGAGCGATGATCAGGAAGACACCGGTCCGAACGCTACGCGATCTGCGATCTTCAATCTGCAATCGTGATTCTGAGATCATCTTTTCTCGACAGGATAATCTCCCATGCCCGAAATCCCAATTCATCCCCTGATCTCCGGCCGCCGCAGCGCCCGGGCCTTCGATCCCGGGCGTCCCGTGGAGGACGAGAAAATCTCGTCCATTCTGGATGCCGCGCGATGGGCGCCTTCCTGCGCAAACCGCCAGTCCTGGCGTTATGTCGTGTGCCGGGGCCTGTCGCTCGCTGCCGTGCGCAGGTGCCTGAATCCGGGGAACAACTGGGCGGTTCATGCGCCTCTCATCGCGGCCGTCGTGACGCGAAACGATCTCGGATGCCGCATCACGGGACGGGATTACGCCGGCCTGGACCTGGGCCTGTCCATGGAAAACTTCATCCTCCAGTGCGTCGCGGAGGGGCTCATCGGCCATCCCATCGCCGGATTCGACGAGGAACAGGCGAAAACCGCTCTGGGAGTCCCGGCGGATCACAGGATTTTCGCCCTGCTCATTGTCGGATACCCCGGAAGCGAGGACCTTCTGGACGAAACCGCGCTCGCCAAGGAAAAAGCGCCGCGGACCCGGCTGCCCGCGGAGGAGACGGTGTTCTGGGAAGGATGGGGGATGCCCCGGACATGAGCGGAACGAATGATCCGGGAACGCCGCGTCCGGACCCGGCGGACCGGCAGGGGCCCGCGTCCGAATCGAACATCCGCATCCAAGTCAACGGGGTCCGGACGCTTCAATCCGTTTCCGGCGTTTCACTTCTTGAAGCCCTCCGGGCAGGCGGCATTTTTCTGCCGTCGGCCTGCGGCGGCCGCGGCATCTGCGGGTTCTGCAGATGCACGATCCGGTCCGGAGCTCCAGCCGATCCGACGGACGCGGAAATCCAAAGGATCAAACCCGCGGAACTCGCCTCGGGCGTCCGGCTGGCATGCCGGGTACCGGTCCTTTCGGATCTGGAAATCGAGATTCCGGAAGCGCTTCTGTCGTACAAGGCTTTCGCAGCGGAAGTGTCGGAAATCACCGCCCTGACACACGACATCAAACGGGTTCGGCTGAGACTCATTCAGCCGCGGGAAATGCAATTCAAGGCCGGCCAGTACATTCAGATTCAATCCCATCCGTATCCGGGAATGGCGGGATCGGTCTGGCGCTCCTACTCGATCGCCTCGGCCCCGGACCGCCCCGGCACACTGGACCTGATCATCCGCCGCGTGCCGAACGGCATCTGCACCACCTGGGTGCATGATCATCTCAAGGCCAGGGACCGCGTCACCCTGGCCGGACCCATGGGCGATTTTGTTCTGCGCGAAGGGCAACCGGAGACCGTATTTGTTGCCGGCGGATCGGGTATGGGCCCGTTCGCCTCGATTCTCGGCGATATGGCCGTGAAAGGCGACCGCCGGAAAGTGACGTATTTCTTCGGCGTGGTCTGCAGGCGCGATCTCTATTATCTCGAGGAGATGGAAGCCCTCCGGGAAAAACTTCCCGGATTCCGTTTTATCCCGGTGGTTTCCCAGCCCGAGTCGTGCGACAATTGGAACGGCGAGACCGGGCTTGTCACCATTCCCCTCGCCGAATGGCTGAAAAGCCGCGGCGGAGCGGACGGCCTGGAGGCGTATCTGTGCGGAAGTCCGGGGATGATTCAGGCTTGCCAGACCGTGCTCCGGGATTTCGGAGCCGCCGGAGACAGCGTTTATTTCGATCCTTTCTCCTGACCCCCGGGTTTCGGGCCGAAGGATCCCAAACCATGGTATGGATATGAAATCGGAAGACCCCGACCGGTTTTTCCGCCCCGGCCAGATTTCCAGGGACGGTTTTCTCGGCACGGACCGGCGCACCGTACAGGAAATGATCCGTCAGGACGGCGACACTCTGGAACGGCTCGGTCTGACGGCGGAGGCCGTCGCAGACACTCTGCAGTCGCTGATCGATGAGGCCCGGAAGGGACTGGAAGGCCCGGTGGAAGCCGGGGACTGGATCGTCCGGCTGGACTGGGCAAGGGGACTGGTTCCATGCCCGTTCGGCGACAAGAGGCTTCAGCCGAAAATCACCGTCGAGGCGGTGCGGAAACGGTCCGGAGAAACGATCCTTTTTTCTCGGTTGTCCGTTCACATGATCCGGGAGCACGGATTCTTCGGCGGCGCGGGCAGTGTTTTCCGGATCGAACCGGAGGCCATGGCGGCGTGGGTGAGGAATGGAGATTGAAACTTTTTGAAGAAGGAAGGGACTCCTCAATGACCTGTTTCCTGATTCATGGAATCCTGACGCCGGCGGCAACGGTTACTGCCGCATCCGGCCCGGTTCGCTGAATGCGGCCGGGTATGAAGAATACGTTCCGGATCGTTTTTCTTGTGGCGGCCGCTGCTCTCACCTCCTGCGGGTCCGGAAAGAAAGGGATTGACCGGCTGTTTCCATCCCCGGGTTTCGAGAAAGGGTGGGAATGGGACGGCCGGCCCAGACATTTCACGCCGGAAAACCTCTACGAGGCGATCGACGGGGAAGCCGACCTGTACATCGGTTATGGAATCAAAGAACTCGGCACGCTCCTGTACTACTGGGGCAGCCCCTCGGACACGTTTTTCGTCGTGGAGATCTACGACATGGGATCGCCGATCAACGCCTTCGGCGTCTACTCGAATCTGCGTCATCCCGATTACCGGTTTGAAGAGATCGGCGATGAGGGTTTCGTGCATGATTACGGCATGAAATTCTACAAGGGCCGCTTTCTGGTCGACATCAAGCTGGGCGACTTTTCCGAGAAATGCCGCAGGGCGGCGCTGATCGTGGCCCGTGAAACGGCAAGGCGGATCCGGAGCGCCGGAAAAAAACCGCGTCTGCTCGAAATCCTGCCCGGCGAACAGCAGGTCCCCCATACACTCCGGTATGTCCGGCGCGAGATGCTCAATCAGGGCTTTCTGCCGGGCGGACTCGAAGCGCGGTACAGCCTGAACGGGTCCGAGGTAACGTGTTTTATCGTGGTTTTCGACTCGGCCGCTGCCGCCCGCCGCGGTTTCGAGGAACTCCGGACATTTCATTCCATGACAGGACGGCTTTTCAACGCGACACTGCCCGGGCAGGAGGGACTGGCCGCGCATTCGGCTTATCACGGCGTTTTTCTCGCCTTCCGGCAGGACAGTCTGATCGCGGGCGTTCAGGATCTTCCCGACGCGGAATCCGGAGAGCACTGGATACGGACCCTGCATGACAGGATTTCCCGCCTTCAGCGGGTATCCCCGTAACCCGGATTGGGAGCGAGGCCGGAAATGGATCGGTCCTGTCCGTACCCGGGCTTCGGTTCAGGGGAGGGATTTGGCCGGTTCCGGGCCGGTTCTTTTCTGTTGATTTGAGGCAAATTATTTCTTAAAATACAAGACTATGGAAACGATCCGCGCCGGAGATCCACCGGTTTGCCCTCAACGACTGCCTCCGTGGTTCCTGCGGAGGCCTTCGGAAAACGAACGAATGCGTGCCGTCAAACGGCTCATGCGCGAGCTGAATCTCCACACCGTTTGCCAGTCCGCCGGTTGCCCCAACCTGCCTGAATGTTTCGACCGATCCACCGCCACCTTCCTCATTCTCGGAGACCGCTGCACGCGACGCTGCCGTTTTTGCGGCGTAAACAAGGGCAGCCCGCTTCCGCCGGATCCAGATGAACCGGGGCGGGTTGCTGCGGCGGCCCGCGGACTCGGATTGCGTCATGTGGTCGTCACTTCCGTGACCCGGGATGATCTCGTCGACGGAGGCGCATCCGCGTTTGCGGAGGTGACAACCGCGGTCCGTCGCGAATGTCCGGGCTCGGCCGTGGAGGCGCTGGTTCCGGATTTCGGCGGGAACGAAAAAAGCCTCGCCTGCGTGCTCGGATCCGGAGTGGACGTGCTGGCCCACAACGTGGAGACCGTTCCCCGGCTCTACCCTGTGGCGCGTCCAGGCGCTGATTTTGAGCGTTCGCTCCGGCTTCTCCGGACCGCCCGGGAAGCGGGATCCGGTGTTCGGGTGAAATCCGGCCTGATGCTGGGGCTTGGAGAGACCGAACATGAGGTCGGGGAAACCCTTCGGATACTGGCGGAAGCCGGATGCGACATCGTATCGCTCGGACAGTATCTTCGGCCGAACCGATCCAGTCTGCCGGTGGCCGAGTATATTTCTCCGGAACGATTCGACCGGATGGCGGCTGTCGCGAAAGCCGCAGGGATACCGGTTGTCGTCGCAGGGCCTCAGGTGCGGAGCTCGTATCACGCCGACCAGGCGGCCGCCGGTCTGTAACCGTTTTCCATCTTCTTCCGGTTCAGAACCGCCGGCGATCCGGCAGCAGGCGTGTTTCCGCGGAGCGGGCCGTTATTGTTTCAAAAATCCAACTGCCCGGTCCCGCGCAGCGTAAAAACGTGAAATCCGCATCCACCGGAAAATTCAGGAGAATTTTTTGAATAATCTATATCACCTTCTCGAACAGTCCGCGGTCCGGCATCCGGAGAATCCGGCTGTGATTTTCCGGAACCACACGCTGACGTACGCGGCGCTCAAGGACGCCGCGGACCGGCTGGCTTCGGGACTGAAAAGCCTCGGTCTCGACGCCGGAGACCGCATCGCACTCATGCTCCCGAATGTGCCGCATTTCGCGATCGGGTATTACGCGTCTCTGAAGATCGGCGCCACGCTGGTCACGCTCTCGGGGTCCTTCCGCGCCGATGAAATCCACCGCCGGCTCGAAGACTCGGAGGCAAAGGCGATCCTTTATTTTGAAGGATTCCGGTCCTACGTGCAGCAGGCCGTTCACGGGCTCGACCGGTGCCGGAACCTGCTTGTGCTCACCGACCAGCCGCAGGCGGGCGAACTCCGGATCAACTCACTGCTGGAAAATCACGAACCGCTCGAAACCACCGCCGAATCCGGCCCCGATGACACGGCGCTGATCGCCTACACCGGGGGGCTCTCGGGGCACGTGAAGGGGGCGGAACTGACGCATGACAACCTCATGTCGAACGCGCAGGCCTGCTTTGATTTTCTCCGCCTTCAGCCGTCGGACGGCGTGATCGGCGGTTTTCCCCTCTCGCATCTCACCGGACAGACGCTCGTCATGAACACATTCATCCGCGCCGGCGCCTCGATTGTTCTCCTGCCCAAATTCGACGCCTCGGCCGTTCCGCCGGCCGTCGCAGAGTACCGCCTGACGCACATCGTCGGCGTGCCCGCCATGATCGCGGAGCTGGCGGCCCTGCCCGAAAGCCCGGAAATCGCGCCGAAGTGCGCCCTTTCCACGGGAGACGCGCTTCGTCCCGAGATGCTGGAGGCCTTCGAACAGAAGTGGCGGGTGCCGGTTCTCGAAGGATACGGTCTCACCGAGGCTTCGCCCATGGTGTCCTTCAACAGCATGGCACGCGAACGGAAAGCCGGGTCTGTCGGCCTTCCCCTGCCGGGCGTCGACATGAAGATCGTGGATGAGGACGACCGGGAGGTGCGGCCCGGGCAGGTCGGAGAGATCATCGTTCAGGGCCCGAATGTGATGAAAGGGTATCTGAACCGCCCCGAGGCAACGCGGGAGGTGCTCCGCAACGGCTGGCTCCGGACCGGCGATCTGGCGCTCCTGGATGAGAGCGGTTTCAGTTTCATCGTCACCCGCAAGAAGAACGTCATCGTCAAAAGCGGCTTCTCCGTGTATCCCGTGGAAGTCGAGAACATCATCGCCGCCCATCCCGGCATCCGTGAAGCCGTGGTCATCGGCCTACCGGACCCCGTTCAGGGGGAGGAAATTCACGCCTGCGCGGTCGCGCGGAACGGGGAGCCTCCAGGCGAATCTGAAATCATCGAATACGTACGCGAGCGCCTCGCGTTGTATAAGTGCCCGCGTTCCGTTCTTCTGGTTCCGTCCCTGCCCAAAGGACCCACGGGCCGGGTGCTCCGAGACAAGGTCCGTCAGATGCTCGCGGAGCGGTTCCCGGCCATGAAAAAACAGTCCCAATAAAGGAGGCCTTTCGTGAAAGAGGTTATCCCGGAAAACATCCGAAATATCGGCCTGGTCGGACACGGCGGTGTGGGCAAGACAACGTTCGCCGAGGCGCTCCTGTTCACCCTGGGCGAGATCAACCGGATCGGCAAGGTGGCCGAGGGAACCACGGTGTCGGATTACCATGCCGACGAAATCGAGCGCAAGGTATCCATCAGCACGACGCTCCTTCACGGCGAATGGAAAGAAGTGAAGGTCAACTGCCTCGACATGCCGGGGTTCTCCGATTTCATCGGCGACACGAAAGGATCTCTTCCCTTTGTGGATCTGGCCGTGATGATGCTGAACGCGGTGAATGGAATGGAAGTCGGAACCGAACTGGTCGCCGAATACGCCGAAGAAACCGGCCGGCCGTGGTGTTTCTTCGTCAACCGGATGGACAATGAGCACGCTGATTTCGCCAAAGCGCTGCAATCGGTTCAGGACCGGGTCGGCAAGGGCGTCACGGCCTTCCAGTTCCCGGTGAATTCGGGGGAGGGCTTCAACCGCATTGTGGACCTGCTCCGGATGAAGCTCGTGACGTACGAGCCCGGCGGAAGCGGAAAAAACACCGTGTCCGACCTGCCGGCCGACCTGCAGGCCCGGGCGGAGGAGATGCGCACGCGCATTGTCGAGGCCGCGGCCGAATCGGACGACAAGCTCATCGAGGTGTTTTTCGACAAGGGCACCCTGACTGACGAGGAGCTGCACCAGGGCATCCGGAAGGGCATTCTGGAACGCAATCTGGTTCCCGTGCTCTGCGGCTCGGCGGATAAGAACGTCGGATCGGATCTTTTCCTGGATTTCCTGAAGGAATACGCCCCGGCGCCTCCGGATTTCAAGACATTTCAGGCCGCGACCGACGCCGGGCAGGCCGTCACACGCAAGGTTTCGGCGTCGGAACCTTTCTGCGGTTTCGTCTTCAAGACCGTCGCCGAGGCCCACGTCGGCGAGCTCTCGCTGATCCGCGTGTACTCCGGCTCCCTGGCGATGGGCGCCGAGGTCTTCAACACCAAACAGAAGCATGCCGAGAAAATCGGCCAGATCTACACGCTGAACGGCAAAACCCGCAAGGAAATGGGCACGCTCACCGCGGGCGACATCGGCGCCCTGGTGAAGCTGAAGAACACGCATACGGGACACACCCTGTGCGACAAGAAGAGCCCCGTCCTCATCGAATCCGTGAAGGCCCCCGAACCCGTCATCGCCGTGGCCATCGTTCCCAAGGCGCGCGGGGACGAGGACAAGCTCTCCACCGGTCTCCATATGCTCAATTTCGAGGACCCGAGTTTCACGATTTTCGTGGATCCCGAGCTCCATCAGACCATTATCTCCGGACAGGGAGAACTGCACCTGGCCGTGATCATGCGGCGGCTCAAGGAGCGTTTCGGCGTCGAGGTGCTCGAGGAGAAACCCCGCATCCCGTACCGGGAGACGATCACCGGTAAGGCCGATGAAAAGTACCGGCACAAGAAACAGACCGGCGGCGCCGGCCAGTTCGCCGAGGTCTGGATGCGGATCGAGGCGCTTCCGCGTGGAACCGGTTTCGTCTTCGAGAACGAGGTGTCCGGGGGCCACATCTCGGGGCCCTTCATCCAGGCCGTCGAGAAGGGGGTCCGCCAGGTGCTTGTGGCCGGACCGCTCTCAGGCTGCAATGTCATCGATGTCAAGGCCATCGTCTATGACGGCAAGGAACATCCGGTCGATTCCAAGGACATTGCCTTTCAGATCGCCGGCCGCGAAGCGTTCAAGCAGGGAATGCTGAACGCCAAGCCCATCCTGCTCGAGCCGATTTACAACGTCGAGATCAAGGTGCCCGAGGATTGCATGGGGGACGTCATGGGCGACCTGTCGGGCCGGCGCGGCAAGATCATGGGCATGGACAGCAAGGGCCATTTCCAGGTCATCAAGGCCAAGGTGCCGCTGGCTGAACTGGACCGGTATGCGACCATCCTGAGATCCAAGACCTCGGGCCGGGGGATGTTCACGAGGGCGTTCTCGCACTACGAGCCCATGCAGAAGGATGTCGAGGCCAAGGTGGTTGAGGAGTTCAGGAAGCACAAGGAAAAGGAAAAGGAGGAATAATCCGTTGAGCGGATCCTCCGGAAACGCCGGGGACGGCCCGGACATTCTCTGGGCGCCCTGGCGGATGGAATACATCGAATCCGTCAACCGGCCCTCGGGCTGCGTGTTCTGCCTGGCCTGGGAGGACAGGGATGACCGCGCATCGCTGGTCGTACACCGCGGCGAGTCGGTTTTCGTGATTCTGAACCGCTTCCCCTACAACAACGGCCATCTCATGGTGGTCCCGGTCCGCCACACCGCCGATCTGGGCGGCCTGGATGGGCGGGAGAAGCTGGAACTGTTCGATCTGCTCGATGCATCCCGGAAGGCGCTGGACGAGGTGATGCACCCCCAGGGCTACAATCTCGGGATGAACCTCGGACGGACCGCGGGCGCCGGAATCGCGGATCACCTGCACTTTCACCTCGTTCCCCGATGGAACGGGGACACGAATTTCATGCCGGTCCTCGGCCATACCAAGGTCGTTTCCGAGGGGCTGGAGCAGACCCGGGAGAAACTGGCCGGGGCATTTCAACGTCTCAACGGAGGTTCAAGATGAAAAACCACATTCCGATGTCCGCGGCTCTGATCCTGCTGGCGCTCTCGCTTGCCGGGTGCGCCGTCGCCGCCCTGAAGAAGCCGAATCCGAAGATCCTCATGCAGACCAGCATGGGGGAGATCACGTGCGAACTGTTTGCCGACAAGGCGCCGGTGTCGGTGGAAAATTTTCTGCAGTACGTGAACGACGGCTTCTACGCGAACACCGTTTTCCACCGGGTGATCCGGGGTTTCATGATCCAGGGCGGAGGATTCGACAAGGATCTTGTCCAGAAGGAAACGCGCCAGCCGATCGAGAACGAGGCCGGGAACGGCCTTTCCAACCGCCGGGGCACGCTGGCCTACGCGCGCACCATGGTTGTGAACAGCGCGACGTCGCAATTCTTCATCAACCACCGTGATAACCCGGGCCTGGACCACACCGACGAGACGGCGAACGGGTTCGGGTATGCCGTGTTCGGCAAGGTGCTGAGCGGGATGGAAGTCGTCGACAAGATCGCGGAAACGCAGACCGGATCGAAGAACGGGATGCAGGACGTTCCTGTCACGCCCGTCGTGATCCTGTCCGTGAAAGTCCTCGAATAGAGGCCCTGTCCCGCAGGATCCATTGAAACAGATCGGGCGGCGCGGAATCTGTCCGATCGCATGAAGCGCGGTCATCTGCGGAGCATGCGATCGGATGAAAAAGAGGTCCTTCCTGCCGATCGAAGAATCCCCGCGGAAACCCGCGGGGATTCTTCGATCGGGCGGCCAGAAGCCCGTTTCTTCGGGTGATAACCGGCCGCTTGAGGCGGGGTCATTTATCCCGCCGCCCGATCCGCATTTTTGGGGCCGCGGCCTTCCGGCGGATCGAAGGCGACGTCCCCAGCAAGGAGCGGTTTCATGAAGATGCGTTCAATTTCCCCGTCCGAGTGGATTGCCTCGCCCCGGGCCCTGTGGGCGCGGCACTGGCTGGTTTTGACGGCGGGCGACCGGACCTCGGGCGACTTCAACGCGATGACCGTCTCCTGGGGGGCCACCGGCACGCTGTGGGAGAAACCCTTCGCCCAGGTCGTGGTTCGACCCACCCGGCACACGTACGGTTTCATGGAACGGCACCCGACGTTCACCCTGAGCGCCTTTCCGGAACGGTACCGGGAGGCACTCGCGCTTCTCGGATCCAGATCGGGGCGGGACTGCGATAAAATCAGCCTGTCCGGCCTGACCCCCGAAGCGTCAGCGGCCGTGGACGCGCCCCGCTTCACCGAGGCCGAATTGGTTCTCGAATGCCGAAAGATGTACTGGCACGATTTTGAACCCGGCCATTTCATCGACCCGTCGATTTCGACCCACTACCCGTTGAAGGATTATCACCGGGTCTATTACGGGGAAATCGTGGCGGTGCAGGCGGCGCCGGCCCAACGTTGAATCTGTCAGCGATGAAAGACCGTGCATGATCATCGAAATTGAAAAAGAATCGGCGGATACCGTTCGGCAGGTCGGGGACCTGGTCCGCTCCAGCGGCTGCCGGCCGGACATCCTGAACGGCGATCTCTTCACCGTCATCGCGGTGGAGGGGGACGCCACGCGGATCGACTTGGATTACGTGCTCACCTTCCCGGGCGTGGTCCGGGCCTGGCGCATATCCTCGCCTTACAAGACCATCGCCCGGAGGGTGATCGGAGACAACAACCGGAAGGTGGAGCGGAAGCGGATCGAGATTGCCGTCCGCGGCGGGGATGGTCTGGATCGTGTTTTTCGCGACGGCCGGCCGGTTTTCATCGCGGGACCCTGCGCCGTCGAGAGCTACGATCAGACCGCGCGGATCGCCGACGGACTGGCCTCGATCGCAGACAGACTGGGATGCCGGGACCGCATGATGCTGCGGGGAGGGGCCTTCAAGCCGCGCACGCGGGCATGGGACTTCCGCGGACTGGGATGGGAGGCGCTGGACATTCTGGACCGGGTGCGGGAGAAAACCGGTTTTCCCTACTGCACCGAAGTCATGGCCGTCTCCCAGGTGGAGGAAGTCGCCCGCCGCGCCGATCTGATTCAGATTGGCACCCGCAATTACCAGAATTTCGACCTGCTCGAAGCTGTCGGCCAGACGCGGAGGCCGGTACTGTACAAGCGCGGCGTTTCGGCGGAGCTCGAAGAGTGGCTTTCCGCGGCCGAATACATCGCGCTTCAGGGGAACAAACAGATCCTGCTCTGCGAACGGGGGGTCAAATCCACCGTGGCCGGCGATTATAACCGCTCGCATATCGATCTGGATGTCATTCCGGCCATCCGCAACCGGACGGTTCTTCCTGTCATCATCGATCCGAGCCACAGCGCGGGCCGCTCGGATCTCGTGCCCTTCCAGTTCTGCGCGGCTTCCGTGTACGGCGCGAACGGAATGCTCGTTGAGGTGATCGCGGACGATACGGACCGTCAGACCATCCAATGCGACGCGCGGCAGGCCGTCCGGCTGTCGGTGTTCGAGAAGATGATCCGGTTCCAGATCGGCATCGAATCGTCTCCCGTCCGGTTCGAAGAATAAGGAGGTTCAGATGAAACGGCCCGTTTCATTCTCTCTCGTCCTCCTGGGTCTTTGCCTGGCTTCGATCCTGAACGGCCAGGTCGCCGACACCAGCGGACACACCCGTACCGGCGAGATTCCGCCTGATTTCAGCGCAGGCACCTTGGAAGGCCGGTCCTTCAGGCTCTCCGAGAAGAAAGGCCGGCCCGTCGTGATCAATTTCTTCGCGATCTGGTGCCCCTCATGCCGAATGGAACTGCCCGAACTGCAGAAAACCGTGTGGGAGCCCTTCCGGAAAGCGGGCCTGGAGGTGCTGGCCGTCGGCCGGGAGCACACCGCGGCCGAGATTGACACGTTCCGCAGCCGGCACGGTTTCACCTTCGATTTCGCGCCGGATCCGGACCGTTCGGTTTTCCGGCTGTACGCCGACCGGTTCATCCCGAGGACCATCCTGGTGGGCCGGGACGGCCGGATCGCGTTCCAGACCCTCGGATACAAACCGGGGGACATGGACACGCTGGCCCAACGCGTCTCGGCGGAGCTGAAACCCTGAGAGGGAATCATGGAAGCCGCACAACGAAGCGTGGTCGTACTGGGAGCGAGCGACAAGCGGGAACGTCACAGCAACAAGGCCGTCCGCCTGCTGAAAAGCGAAGGGTTCCACGTCATTCCCGTGCATCCCTCGCTGCAAACCGTGGAGGGCCTGCCCGTCACCGCCTCTCTCGGGGAAATCCGCGAGCCCGTGGACACGCTGACCCTGTACGTGGGGCCCCGGCACGCGGCCGTTCTGTCGGACGCGATCGTGGCCCTCAGTCCGGGCCGTGTGATCTTCAACCCGGGGACGGAGACGCCGGAACTCATGGAAAAACTCGACGGGGCCGGCATTCCGTATCAGGAGGCCTGCACTCTGGTGCTGCTGTCCACCGGCCAATTCTGAACGGCGCGGGTTTTCGACCGGACAGTGCCGCGGCGGCCGGACCGCAGGCCTTGTCCCGCGAAGTTCTCAATAGCCATCATCTGCAGATTGATCCCGCAGTGTCTTCAATAGCCGGCATCGGTTGCTTGATCCCGCACAGCGGCACGGGACCGGGGAATGCGATCGCGGACAGATTCAATTGAAAGGAAAATGATGTCCCCCGTGATGAAGACCACGGTTCTTCTGGTCCTGTCCAACTGCTTCATGACATTCGCATGGTACGGGCACCTCAAGAATCTCAACGACCGCAAGTGGATCGTCGCGGCCCTGGCCAGCTGGGGGATCGCCCTGTTCGAATACCTGATCCAGGTGCCGGCAAACCGCATCGGACATACGCGGATGTCGCTTCCCCAGTTGAAGATTCTTCAGGAGGCCGTTTCCCTGTCCGTTTTCGTTCCGTTCGCGTGGCTGTATATGAAACAGCCGCTTCGTTCGAACTATCTGTATGCCGGCCTTTGCATTCTGGCCGCGGTGTATTTCATCTTTAAATCCTGAATCTGATAGCGAGCGCATTCCCCGGCTTCGCCGGACCAAGCTATCGGATTAATCAATTATTGAAGGCCCGCCGCTTGCCTTCAATACTCTAAAAATATAATTAATTGGTCCCGCAAAGCGGGGTCTTCAATAATTCAAAAAAATAATTGCTTGATCCCGCGCAGCGGGCCGCGGGGAGCTTCAACCGGGAGGTCCCGATGAAACGGATGATCCTTTGTCTGCTGGTTCTGTATGTCGCGGTTTCAGCCTCCGGCCGGGAGGAGGAAACCCTCCTGTCCGGTCCGGTCACTTCGGGCGGTTTCGGAGGACCGGTCGTCAAAATGACGCGGATGCAGGATTCCTTCGGCGTTCTGGTCGGAGGCCGCGGAGGCTGGATCATCAACCACACCCTGAGCCTCGGCGGCGGCGGGTACGGGCTGGTCAGCCGGATCCGGGCGCCGGGAGGCGGCGGGGCACTGGAAGACCCTGTGCTGCGCATCGGATACGGCGGATTCGAGATCGGGTACACGCCTCGGTCGGATCGCCTGATGCATCCGGCCCTTTTCCTGCTCATCGGCGGCGGCAGCGCAGGAACGCGCGAGTCATGGGAGGAGGATCTGGATGACGACTGGCAGGACGATCCTTCTCTCGATTCCTTCTTCATTCTCGAACCCGGCGTGGCGATCGAACTGAACGTCACCCGGTTCATGCGTGTCGATGCGGGAGGGTCCTTCCGCTTCGTCTCCGGATTGGAAAAGGACGGCCTCACCGAGTCGGCCATCGGCGGACCGTCCGCGGTGCTGACGTTCAAGTTCGGCAGTTTCTGAACAGGCGGATGGATTTGCGGCCGCGGGCGCAAGTCCCGCGGTTCCGCCCGGTCCCATAACGCGGCGTCACACGGTCATGGTCGGCCTTTCAATCGAAGGCATGCCGGAGCGGAAGCACGATGGTTTCGGGAGAGAATCCCGGGAAAGGATGCCATTCATGAAAAACCTGTTACGATTCGGCGCGGCGCCCGCAGTGACACTCGCGGTCTGGATGCTTTCATGCGCCGGGTCTCCCGCGATTCGTGTGGATGTGCTGAAACCGGCCGCCATCCATCTGCCGGGCGTGCGCAAGCTGGCCATCGCCGATTTTCAGGGTCCCGGATCGTCCGGGGGGCAGATCTCCACTCTGGTCCAATCGCAGCTGCTGCAGGGCGCGCATTTTGAAATCGTGGAGAGGGACAGGCTGGCCCGCATCCTCGACGAGCAGAAACTCGGCATGGCCGGTGTGGTCAACGAATCCACGGCCAAGCAGGTCGGCCAACTGCTCGGCGTGGACGCGCTGGTTTTCGGCGAGGTCAGCCGGTACGGGGTCGAGAAGGACGAAGTCGGAACGGAGAAGGTGGAGAAGAAGGAAGGCACCGGAAAGTACGAGACCGTCACCGAGAAGAACGTCTTCACCGGAAAGAAACACAAAGTGAAGCGGGAGATCATGCGGACCGTATGGGTGGATCAGAAATACCGCATCCGGCGCGGGACCGTGGCCGTTCATTTCAGGGTGGTGGACGTGGAGACGGGCAAACTGCTCGCGGCCCACACCGACTCGAAGAGCTACACCAGCGACAAGGTCGTGGACGGCGGATCCTCGGCGCTTAAACCCGAAGGCGAGATTCTGAACGAACTCTCGCAGTCCATCACCCGGACTTTCACCGAACTCATCGCCCCGCATTCGGTTTCGGAAAGGCGGGTGCTGGAACCGGGATCCGGAAAGAGCGAAGAGGGAAAACGGTATGCCCAGGCCGGCCTCTGGCCGGAGGCCGTATCCGCATTCGAAGAGGCTCTCAGGGCCGCGCCTTCCGATCCGGTCGCGAATTATAATCTCGGCATCGCCCTAGAGGTTCAGGGGGATCTGGACGGGGCCGAGACTCTTTTCAAGAAGGCCCTCGGCTTGAAATCCAAGAAACTCTACATCGACGCATTGTCCAGGATCCGCCGGGAGAAACTGGAGAAAGCCAGGCTCGAAGAACAGATGCGGGACCGCTGATTCTCCCTGTGGGAGTCGGCCGGTCCGGAGGCGAGGAACCATGCATACGGATGAACTGGAACGCTGGCTCGACGGCATTCTGAACATCAGGGCTATTCCGGATTCCAGCCTGAACGGCATCCAGGTCGGCAACCGGGGCACGGTCACCCGGGTGGCGCTCGCTGTGGACGCTTCGGGAGCTTCCATTTCCGGGGCGGCTTCCGCCGGAGCGGATGTTCTCATCGTCCATCACGGCCTGATCTGGGACAAGCCTTTTCCCTGGCGCGGTCCGGCGTTGGGCCGGATGAGGCGGCTCATTGAATCCGATATCGCCCTGTACGCCGCTCATCTGCCGCTTGACCTGCATCCGGAGCTGGGCAACAACGCCCAATTGTGCAAAAAGATGGGTTGGAAACGGACCTCGGAATTCGGATCCTATCATGGAGTCCTGATCGGCAGAAAAACGTTGTTCGATTCGCCTGTGCCATTGAACGACCTGACCTCAGGTCTGGGTGCGCTCTTCGGCGCCGATCCGACTGTCTGGCGTTTCGGGCCGGATTCCGTGCGCAGCGCGGCTGTCGTGAGCGGGAGGGCGCTCAGCATGCTCGATCAGGCGGTCCTTGAGGGGTGCGATGTCTTTATTACGGGTGAAACCGGCCATGAATCGTACTGGTATGCGGCTGAGGCCGGTATCAGTGTGATTTTCGGAGGCCATTACGCCACTGAGACCTGGGGGCTGGCCGCGCTCGGAGAAAAAATCAGGGAGGAATGCGGACTGGAAACGGTATTTTTGGACCATCCGACCGGGTATTAAAGGCATGATTTTTGTATGGTTCGGCATTGGACACCTTCACCCTTTTGGATCATGCAATTTGAAAGGTTGTCATGTTCAACCGTCGCACCGTACATGAAAAAATTCTTTTTCCAGTGCTCCTGTGGACCGGACTCCTGCTCATTCTCAGTTCCATATCCGCCGTCCTGTACATGCGGCAAAACGCCCGGGAAAAAGTTCACAGCGAATCCATGGCCCTCATCCGGGTGAATGCCGGTTCCATTTCAGCCTATTTCTCCTCCCGCGGCCGTGTCGTCACCACATTTTTCGCAAATCCCTTCCTGATCGATTATTTCCGCGCTTACCGTCAGCCAGCCGGTCCTCTCGGACCGCTTTTCCCGGCGGTCACCCGGTGTTTTCAGAACGTCCTGGATTCGGATTCCACGATCGAGTCCATATTTTTCGCGGACGAATCCACCGGAGAGTACTTCGACGAGGAGGGCCGCTACGCGGATGCCGGGTATTCGGCCAGGAACCGCCCCTGGTGGAGGCGGACGCTCGACCAGAACCGTCTGTACTGCGGCAGTCCTGATTTCGACATCGCGGACAGCACCATCTCGGCCTCGATTCAGATGCCCATCCGTGAAAGCGGAGGACGGCTGCTCGGCGTGGGGGGAATCGACATTCTCATCACCACGGTTTCGGGCATCGTCGAGGCCACCCGCTATCAGGGGAAAGGTCAGGCTTTTCTGACAGACGAACAGGGCCGGATGGTCTGTTTTCCGGGCATTCCGCCTTCGGTTTCCATGCTGCACGACCTGTCGGCCGTGGATTCCCTTCTGCCGTCCAGCGCCGGTTTTCAGAAACTGGCGGCCGCCATGGGCCGGTCCGATGAAGGATCCGTCTCCCTGCGCTGGGACGGCAAACGGCATGTCGCCTTGTTCGTCCCGGTCCGGGTCGAATCCCCGCATCTGAACTGGAAGCTGGGTCTGCTGATTCCGGAAAAGATCATCACTGCGCCGGTCCGGCGTCTGACCTGGATTTCCCTCATCTCCGCTCTGGCCGCCATTCTGCTCGTATTTGTCGCGGTGTCCGCGGCCGTGCGCCGCACGGTGCGGCCGCTGCAGGCGCTGGCCCACCGGCTGGATGAGATGGCCAACCACGAAGGCGATCTGACCCAGGATCTGCCGGTCGAGACCAGCGACGTGATCGGTCAGACTGCCCGTAATTTCAACCTGTTTATCGGCCACATCCGGAACCTGCTCAGGCGCGTACTCGACAATACGCGGGACCTCGTGAGCCGGACCACGCATCTCCAGCATCAGTCGGAGTCGATTTCCGAAGGCGCGCGTCTGATGACGCGTCAGGCCCAGCTGGCGGCTGTGACCTCCGACCAGATGATGCGCAGTCTCGATGAAATTGCGATGGGCGTCACCCGGGTGGTGGACGCTTCCATCCGGTCCAACCGTTCGGTGCTCGACGGTGAAGGCATGGTCGGTCAGCGCCGGAACCGCATGAAGGAGACACTTGATCAGGTCACGCAGATTTCCGGGGAGATGGAGAAGCTGTATTCCGTATCACAGGACCTGACGCAGACCGTGGACGCGATCAAGGAAATCACCGGTCAGGTGACGATTCTGGCGATGAACGCCTCGATCGAAGCGGTCCGCGCCGGGGAGCATGGGCAGACTTTCTCGGTCATTGCGGAAGAGATTCAGAATCTCAGCAACCGGGCACAGGAGTCCAATCAGAAGACGTTTTCCGTCATCCAGGACTTCCGGAAGCGGCTGGACAGTTTTCGCGGCCAGCTTCAGAGCGTGCAGGACCGCATCACGGACGAGTTCTCTTCATCCGAGGAGATGCACCGGACTTTCGAGTCCGTCAGTGAAACCGTCGGACGCACGGCATCGGCGGCAGAGGATATGAAGAACCAGACCGAACGCCAGTCCAAAGCCCTTCGGGAAATCAACCAGAACATCCAGAGTATTTCGGAAGCGTGCGATCAGATCGCGCGCGGCATTCTGGAATCCTTCACGGAGATCAGTGAGGTCACCAGCCGGGTGAAAGACCTGAGCGAATCCGCGGACGCGTTCCGGATCGAATGAATCCGACAGCGAGCGCATTCCCCCGCTACGCGGGACCAAGCAACAATATCTTTTCTTGTTGAAGGCCCGCGGCCTGTCTTCAACAAGAAGACATATAATAGCTTGATCCCGCGAAGCGGGGCCGCGGGGTAAGCGAGCGAATATCAGATGTCTCTTCTCTACAGATAGAAGAGTCCCCGGCTTCGCCGGACCAAGCTATCGGATTATTTCATTATTGAAGGCCCGCCGCTTGCCTTCAAACAGAGGGCATTTAATAACTTGGTCCCGCGTAGCGGGCGGCGGGGAGCTTCAACGGATAGCCGATCCCCGAGGAAGCGAATCGGAAGGCCGGTCTTGAACACCGGCCTTCTGCTCTAAAAAAAGCATTTTCAATTCGGCAAATTAATTGTATATTAAATAAGGACCTTTTTCCGGTCCGTCAGATGGATCTCAGAAGAAGGAGCGAATCATGAAGAGAACGACGCACCGCAGCAGCACCGGAACCAAGCTGTACGCCGTACGCGATTCGAAGGGACGTTTCAAGGACATCCAGTCCTATAAAAAGTCCCATGCGGCGGACCTGAAGAAGAAGAGCAAGGCCGAGAAATCGAAAGCCAAACCAAAAGCCAAATCCAAGGCCAAACCCAAGGCCAAATCCAAGAAGAAGTAAAACCTCCATCGTTTATTGATCCCCTTCGCGGAAGTCCCGGAATCGGGTCCGTCGGTTCCCGCGGAAGGGGATTTTTTATTGGTTCACGGAATCCGGAGTGAATGGATTCGAAAGCCGGGAGTATCCCATCGATCATTCTCATGAAGTCGAGCGAATTATCCGCCGATACGGTATGGAATACCATATCGAGGGGGGATGGTTCCGGGAGCTGTACCGATCCACGGACCGCGTCCGCCATTCGGACGGTCGGGACAGGAACGCCTCGACGGCCATCCACTACCTCCTGACGGGAGGATCGGTCAGCCGATGGCACCGGGTCGCATCGGACGAGCTATGGCATTTCTGCGAGGGCCAGGCTCTGGAACTGCATGAAATCCCCGCGGATCTTTCACGGCACTCGGTCCACCTGCTGGATGCGGCTGGCGGTGAATGGTTCCGGGTCGTGCCGGCCGGGAGCTGGCAGGCCGCCCGGCCGACGGGCGATTTTTCGCTGGTCACCTGCGTGGTGGCGCCTGGCTTTGAATACGCGGATTTCCGTCTCCTTTCGGATGAACCGGAGACGCTGGAGCGCATTGTCCGCCGGCACCCCGGGGTAGAGGCGTTGCTGTGATGTTTCAGTTTTTCACCGGTTCGAGAGGTTCTCTCCGATGACCCCGTTGCCGAAGACACTGTCCTGGATGGGGGACAGGCTCAGGCTGTTGGATCAACGCCGGCTGCCCTTGGAAACGGTGACCGTCGACTGTCACACCCCGGATGAAGTGGCGGAAGCCATACGGGACATGACGGTGCGGGGCGCTCCGGCCATCGGAGTGACTGCCGCCTTCGGTCTTGCGCTCGCGGCATTGAGCTGCGCTTCTTCGGAATCCGATGTCCTCAAGCGGGCTTTGATCGAAGCCGCGGAGAGGCTCCGTATGAGCCGTCCCACTGCCGTCAACCTCGGCTGGGCCGTGAGCCGCATTCTGAACATCGCCGACAAGGCATCGCCGGATTCCGCCGAAGCGATCCGTTCGGCCGTCATCCGGGAGGCGGAGGTCATGGCCTCGGAGGACGTTGAACTCAATCGCAGAATCGGACGCAACGGTTCTCCCCTGGTTCCCGATGGCGCCCGCATTCTGCACCACTGCAACACCGGGTCGCTGGCCGCGGTGGATTACGGAACCGCGCTGGGCGTGATCCGGTCCGCGGTCGAGAACGGAAAACGCGTCCACGTCTTCGTCGATGAAACGCGGCCCAGACTGCAGGGCGCCCGACTGACTGCCTGGGAACTCGGACATCTCGGGATCCCGTACACGCTGATCACGGACGGTGCGGCGGCTTTCGCCATGAAGCGTTTCGGCATGAACCTCTGCCTGGTGGGCGCGGACCGGGTCGCTTCCAACGGAGATACGGCGAACAAGATCGGCACCTATCATCTGGCTCTTGCGGCCAAGGCGCATGGAGTGCCCTTTTTCGTGGCTTGTCCGGTTTCCACCATCGATCCGGACTGTCCCTCCGGACCGGATATCCGCATCGAGGAGAGGGACCCTGAAGAGGTCACGGTCATGAATGGAAAGCCGGTCGCGCCTCTCGATGCCCCTGTCTGGAATCCCGCTTTCGACATCACCCCGGCCGAATGCATCACCGCTTTTATCACGGAATACGGCATCGTGCGTCCTCCTTTCGGCACAGGACTGATCGAAGCGGTCCGGCGGTCCGCGGTCCGCCCCAGATTCCGCTTGTGAATACCCGAGGGAATCCCTAAATTTCATCCGTACGGCCATGCCATCCCTATTCGATGTGACGTTCCGGATGGCTGGCCGGACCCAGAACGGAAATGGATTGCCGTCCGATTTTGTTTTATCGTCCGGCCGGCGTATCTCCATTCCTTTCGAGAGAAAACGATTTCGTAATGATCCTGCCGCAGGATGGAGCCTTTTACCATGACCCCTGCCGAAGTCGCGGCCATGATCGATCATTCACTGCTGCATCCCGCGCTTGCGGACGCGGAAATGCGGGAGGGATGCGCACTGGCCATCCGTCTGGGAACGGCGTCGGTCTGCGTGAAACCGTGCGGCGTTTCTCTTGCGGCCAGATGGCTGGAGGGATCGGGCGTGAAAACCGGAACGGTCATCGGATTTCCGCACGGCAATTCATCCATCCGCGTCAAGGTGTTCGAGACGGCGCAAGCCTGCAGGGATGGAGCGTCTGAAATCGACATGGTCATCAACATCGGCAAAACCGTGGGCCGCGATTGGGGATATGTCGAAGAGGAGATCCGGGCCGTCCGGGTCTGCTGTCGTGAGCACGGCGCCCTGCTCAAGGTGATTTTCGAAAACGATCTGCTGCCGGATCCGGGCCTGAAAATCCGGCTGTGCGAGATCTGCACTCGGGAAGGGGCCGATTTCGCCAAGACGTCAACCGGTTACGGTTTTGTCCGCGATCCGGACGGCCGTTTTTCTGCAAAAGGCGCGACCGATGACGACCTGCGGCTGATGCGGCTGCACTGCGGGCCGGATGTCCGGATCAAGGCGGCGGGTGGGATCCGGTCTCTGGACGATCTGCTGCGCGTCAAAGCACTGGGCGCAGACCGCATCGGCGCGACCGCCACGGCCGGCATCATCGCTGAAGCGGTTCGCCGGCAGACCGGCGGCGTCAGGGATACGACGGCGGAGAAGGGAACGGATCGCTGATTTTCAGACCGTGTCATCCAAACCAGGAGGACGCATGTCGGTCGTCAGAGCGGCGGTGATCGGAGCCGGCTTCATGGGGTCGGCGCATGCCGAGGCGCTTCGGCGGATCGGGGTCGAAGTCGCCGGCATCCTCGGCGTGACTGAGGCGGAATCGGCGTCCGCGGCATCCAGACTCGGTCTCGCGAAGGCCTACCGGAACTACGGCGAAGTGCTGAAGGATCAGGCCGTGCACGCCGTTCACATCACCACTCCGAACCGCCTCCACTTTCAGATGGCCCGGGACGCGCTCAAGGAGCGCAAGCACGTTCTCTGCGAGAAACCCCTGGCCATGAATTCCCGCGAGACCGCGCTGCTCGCGGCGCTCTCCAAACGCACGAAATGCGCCGCCGGGGTCAACTACAACATGCGGTTCTACCCCCTGTGCCTGGAGGCGCGGGAGGCCGTGTCCGCGGGCAGACTGGGGAATGTCCTTTCCGTATCGGGCAGTTACGTCCAGGACTGGCTTCTCTATCCGTCGGATTACAACTGGCGGGTGCTGGCCGAGGAGGGAGGCCCGCTTCGCGCGGTGGCGGACATCGGAACCCACTGGCTGGACCTCATGCAGTACGTCACCGGTCTCCGCGTGTCGGCCGTGTGCGCCGATCTGCAGACCGTGCACCCCGTCCGACGGCGTCCCAAGGGCGAAGTAGAGACATTTTCGGCGAAAACGACGAAAAAACACGCGGTCGAGACGCTGGAGCCGGTTCCCGTCACCACCGAAGACGGGGGGGGCATACTTCTCCGGTTCGAGAACGGCGCGAAGGGCGCGCTCTGGGTATCACAGACCACGGCCGGACGCAAGAACTGCCTCCGGTTCGAAATCGCGGGCTCCGGGTCGGCGTTGTCCTGGAACAGCGAAAGCCCCAACGAGATGTGGATCGGCTCGAGGGACAAGGCCAATGAGATCCTGCTGAAGGATCCGGGCCTCCTGTCGGAGGCGGTTCGGCCCTATGCGGGGTATCCGGGCGGCCACAACGAAGGCTACCCGGACACGTTCAAGCAGTGCTTCCGGGCCTTCTACGAGACCATCGAAAAGGGGGATTTCAGGACAAAACCGCCTTTCGCGACTTTCGAGGACGGCCATCGCGAAGCCCTGCTGTGCGAGGCGGTGCTGAAAAGCCATCTGAAGGGCGGCTGGATTACTCTGGATAAAAAGAAATAGAACACGGACCTGCGGCGGATCAGACGGACCTTCGGCACGGATAAAGAAGAGGGAATGGGGTTATTGGGACC
>CAZNXX010000029.1:0-24957 GCA_964577095.1 uncultured bacterium
TCCCGTCCGATCCGGCCCAGACCCTGACGCAGGGCCCGTTCCCGGCGGATCCGGAGAACCGAAGCCGGCGCGTGCCGATTCCGGACCTGAGTAATATCGAGAACGCGAGACTCTATTTCCGCATCACGGCTTCCGATCCGTGGGGCAATCCGGTCGAGAGCCTGTGGTCCTCCGATTTCTACCCGGTGCAGACCGTGATTTTCGATCCCGTGCCGCCCCGGCCGGTCACGGATGTGGCTTTCAACTCGGTGACCGCGTTCTACGCCTCGCCGGACAGCGTGATCCGGCGCCTCGCATGGAGCGGCACCGGCGTTGAGTTCCCCCGGGATCCGCTGGAGAGCTGGAACGATCTGATCGGCAATGTCTCCGCGTACGAGCTGTACCGCAGCCAGGACGAAGGGCCGGAGATCCTCATCGCCGTCCGCCCGGTGCAGCCATGGCGGAGCGCGCCCTACGCATGGGCGGACACGGCGGCGAACGCGGAAATCCGTTACCGCATCGTGTCCGTGGACAGCGCGGGCAACCGGGCGGCCGGCGGCTGGCATACACCTGCGTTCCGGGTCGCCACGCCCGCGCCGCCCGAGCCGAAGGGAAAACGCGCATGCGCCTGGCCTCCGCTCGATGGAGGGTCTGCACAGTATGTCGTTGAAATCGCCATGGACCTCCGGCATTTCCGGTACGCGTACGAGATGAACGCGCCCGGCGGTCTCGACAGCCTGGTCTGCAGGAGCGTGTGGCTGTCCGACACGTCCTTCGTGTGCCCGACCGGATGGGGTTCCATCCAGTGCGACACGACGTGGTTCCGCATCAAGGCCCGGCGGACCGCCGGCGGATTCATCGCCGAAAGCGGATGGTCTTCGCCCGTGTTCTTCGCTACGGCGCCCGGCATCGATCCGATATCCGCTTCAGGCGCGGACGCCGGCCTGCCCGAATCCTTCGGCTTGAGCCAGAATTTCCCGAATCCGTTCAACGCCTCGACCACCATCCGTTTTTCGCTGAAGGATCCGTCGCGGGTCCGGCTCACGGTGGTGGATGTCCGGGGCGCGCTGGTCGACCGGCTGCTGGAAGGAACCCGTCAGGCCGGCCGTCAGACTGTCGTCTGGAACGGCTGTGACCAAAGCGGCCGTCCTGTCGCGTCCGGCCTTTATCTCGCGCTTCTCTCCGCCGAATCGGAAACGACCGGACGGACTTACACAAAGCGCATTAAGATGGTCATGATTCGATGAAGACGATTCCCGTGACCCGAACCTGGAGAATCCGGAAATGAAATATACCCGAATCCTGCCGTGCCTGCTGATGCTGATCCAGGGCCTTCTGGCCGCAGGCCCTCTCTTTCACGGGACGGAACGGGATCCTGCGTGGAGAACGCCCCCGGGAGTCTCCGCGGTTCTGCCCGCCCTGCCCGCGGACCTGGAGCCCACGCTTCCCGCCCCGCGGCTTTTCCGGGAGCCCGAATTCACGCTCGGAGAATCGAATACACTGGCCTGGCCCGCGGACAGCATTGAAACCGCGGCCGCGTCCGCCGGGCTGACGATCCTCTTCTACGAAATACAGGCTTCATTCGACGCGGACGGGACAACCGAAGTGCTCTGGGGGTTCGTCAATGCCGGCATGGATTCGGCCGTTTTTTCCGGACTGCCCGAAGGCCCCCCGGTCACGTACCGGCTTCGTTATTATACCCGGAACGCGGCGGACGGATTCGGTCTCAGCCTCTGGTCGTTGCCGCAGGTTTCCATCCAGGACGCGCATCCGCCCGTTCTGTCGCTCTGGAAGCTCTCGGGCCTTCAGTCCGGCGAAACGGCCCGTTGGATCATCGGGCCGGCCCTGAATCACCATATCATCGCCTCCGATCTGCCGACAGGGAGCGTCATGGAGGTGTTCGTCCGCGAGAAGAGCGCCTTTGTGGACGAAACGGTGGTTTACGACATCGTGCCGCCCCGGACGGAAGTGGACACCCTCCTGACCATGAACGCGCTCAAAACCCCGGCCCATGAGACGGTGACTTTGTCAGTCTGGGTCCGGGACCGGGCGGGCCAGTCTTCCGACGTCCTGTCGATCAACCTGTTCTGGATTCCGGTTGAGGAATTCCGGATGTTCTCCTTTCCGAATCCTTTCAGGCCGGCGGCCGGGGAAATCGCGGTGATCCAGGTTCCCGCGCCTGACGCGTCCGTGCTTCGCATTTTCGACCCGTTCGGAGGCCTGGTCCGCATTCTGCGGAAATCCGACGCGGCGGACCTGTTTTTCCAATGGGACGGCCGGAACGACAGGGGGGACCTGGTTTCCACGGGCGGATACCTCTGCGTGGTGGAAGGCCGGGAGAAACAGTACTGTAAAATCGCAGTGCTCAGATAAACGGGACGGTCAAAACCATGGATAAATTCAAAAGCACCGGCGGTTTCATTGCATTGATCAGTGTGTGGGCGGCGGCGTTCGCCTTCGCGGGACCCGAGGGAGATGCCGGAAGGGCCGGCGCATTCCTCCGCTACGGGGTCGGCGGCAGGGCGCTCGGCATGGGACGCGCCTTTGTGGGAATCGCGGACGACGCCAGCGGCGTGTTCTGGAATCCGGCCGGACTCGCGGGGGCTTCGCGCATCGAGATTCAGTCCCTCTATTCCAACCTGTACTTCGACAGCCGTTACTCGTATCTCGGCATGGTTCTGCCCCGGCCGCTCGACAATCCGAAAAATCCCCTGCTCCGTTTTCTGCTCGGCCCGCGGACCGCGGTCGGCTTCGGCTGGGTCGGACTCGGCATGGTCGATTTCGAACAGCGCACCGCGACCGCCGAATTTGTCGGCCGTTTCGGGCTTGAAGAAAACGCCTTTGCCGCGTCCTGGGCGAGGGAAGAGGCGGGATCGTGGGGTCTTCTGAGGGCCGGCGTCACCGTCAAGGCCGTCAACCAGGGATTTTCCGGACTCGCGGATGCGGCCGTCATGGCTCCGGGCGCGGAGGGCCGGGACTGGTCGGCGGGCGCGGATGTCGGCGCCACATTTCAGCCGATTCACGCGCCCCTGTTCCGGTCGTTTTCGCTCCGGTACGTCCTGCCGCTCCGGTTCGGCGTCTCGGTGCAGAATCTCATTCAGCCTGCCTGGAAGCTCCAGTCCGGGGAGAGCGATCCTTTCCCGCGCTCGGTGCGCTGGGGACTCGCCTACCGCTGGGTGCTGAAGGACTGGTTTCCCAGGAGCTGGCAGACGGTCCAGTCCGTCGTGGAGGACGTCGACATTCTGACGGCCCTCGATTGGGAGAAATCAGAAGGCTCGGGCACCGGCGTGTATTTCGGCGCGGAAGGACGGATCCCGATTCTGCGGAGCCGCCTGCTGTGGTCTCCCCGTTTCGGCGTCAACAACCAGGCCGAATGGATGTCGATCGGCACTGGCCTGACTGTGCCTTTCGCGAAATCGGCAGCGGTCCGCATCGACCTTGCCCATGAACTGCACCCCGATCTCCCGAACGACACGCGGATGTCCATGACGTTCCAGTTCGGCGTTCCCCGCGACGCGGGCTTCTTCCGGCGCTGGTACGAACGCGCGGGCGGCGACACCGGCCCTCTGCTGAACATCGTGGCCGATTACCCGAACCCGGAAGTGAACGGAACCGTGAAGGTGCTGGCCGAATCGGACAGCAAAAACGCGTCCCGCTACAACGACCTGCTGCTCGGCATAGACCGGGCCGAGTGGATGTACCGGAGCGCCGTGGATCTGCTGAAACGGAGCGAGACGGAAAAGGCGCGCCGCAAGGGCGCGGACGCCGCCCGTGAATACGCGGCCCTGTTCAGCCGGCATGAGAATCCCCTGACCGATCTTCAGCTCACCCATTACGGCGAGATGCTCCTGCTCACCGGACAGCCGGAGTCCGCGGTTCCGGTTCTCCGCGAGGTCGATAAAACCTCTCTCCGAACCCATTACCTGACCGGGACCGCGTTCAAGGGACTGGGCCGCTGGGATGCCGCAATCGCGGCCTTCGACAGTGCCATCCAGAGCATCGGGATCGGGGGAGAGCCCGTCCTGTACAGCATGGACTGTCTTTCGGCCCTCGGACTGGCGGAGTCCCTGATCCGGAACAACCGCAACGCCATGGCCCTGCAGGTGCTGGAGGACATGCTGACCCACTGCCAGGGACGTCTCGATGAGGATTATCCGAGATACCCGGTGTTCGAGGACGGCTACTGCGTGGATGACGCCCAGCTGCTCGTCGGCGTCTGCCTGATCCGGATGGGCCGGATCCGCGACGGGGTCAACGCTCTTCTGGAGGCGGACCGCTTCTATCCCCTCCTGACGAACGGACGCACAGCGGGCCGCATGGCCGACGACCTGATCCAAATGCTCTCGAATGACGATGCAGAGGGACTTCAGGCCTTGGCGGAAACCCTGCTGGACGCCTATTCCGAGGCGCACGGACTCACCGGCCGGAATGCCGCGGTCCGCGCCGGCCGATGACCGAACCCAATCCGGGATGAATCTCATGAAAAGCGCGAAATCGACCGTTGTCCTTCTGCTCTTCGCCAGCCTTGCGTTTCTGCAGCCCGGTTCCGTTCCGGCCCGCGCCGAAACCCGCCCGGCCCGGCTCCTGCTGGTCACGCCGGCCGACGGCCGGAAGGTCGAGGGGCAGGCGGTGTTGTTCAGCTGGAAGGCGGAAGAGTTCGATTCGACCTTCAGGCCCGGATTCTTCGAAGTGCAGATATGGGATAAGGCGAAGAATTTCAGAAGGACGGTGAGGGTCAAGGCGGAGGACTCCACCGGATACGGTCAGGCCTGGATACAGAATCCCAGGCAGGTGTTCCGGAAACACGGCAGTTACCTCTGGCGGGTGGTGGCTCTCGACGGCAACGGGCGCCAGCGGATCTCCGGAACACGGCGATTCGTGATGACGCCTCCGAGAATCAAACCGCTCATGGCAGGTCCGGGAAGAGGCCACTCCCTCCGGTTGGAATACAACTACTGGTCGGATTTCGACTCCTACCGGCGTTTTACGGACCCCTTGTACCCGAAAACCCACCTGAAAAGCTACGCGGACATTGGAATCGGTTTCCGTCAAAGCTGGGAAACCGCGGTTCCGTTCACGATTCAGGAACGGCTTTTGCTCCTCTCCCAGATCGGGATGGGCGCTGAACTGACGCCCCGGGTCCGGATTCTGCAAAACACATTTCTGGCCGTGGATCCGTGGGTGCGCGGCCGTCAATGCTGGTATTCCACGAGCCTGAAGCATTATTCCGGCACAATTTCGGAAATAGCAGCCGGAACCGATGTGGTGATCATGCCGGGCGGCCACCTGATCCTGTCCGGCGCCTGGCTTCCGCTCAACCGCATACGCTACGGCCTGGCCGGGGGCGGTCTCCGCACCCTGCGGGGCGCCGGGTGGGAGGCGGGTGTCACCGTGACCATACCGAGAAGTCTGCTCTCGGTGGTCCGTGTTGCCGGGGTGAGTGTCGATTTTCAGAAAATGCCGCTCGGCTTTGTGTTCGGACGGGTCGAGGACGACCTGACGGACATCCGGCTCGATTACCGCAGATTTTCCATCGAATATCTGTTTTGATCGGACGGCCAATATCCTGGTCGTTCCGGTTTCTGTTTTGCGGGATGATGGGAGACTAGGCTTCCGGCCGCTCCGACGAGTTGGATTCACCGTCCCGCGATGCGGGATCAAGCAACAGATGCTGGCGATTGAAGACTTCGCGGGACCAAGCAGCAGATTTCAACTATTGAAGGACCGCCGCGTGCAGTATCGGTCATACAAGTCACCTGTGATGCTCCGATGCTTGCGGCAGAGTTCTATAATCCGACGGCGCCCCGCCTGACGCGGCTGGGTCGCCGGCTCCATCGGAAATATCATTTCAGGCGTCCGCCCGCGAGTCTCCGAGTCCCGTTCCGGACGGTCAGCCGAACCCATTCAGCAGGAGGTTCAAATCCCATGATTTCCGATTCCATCACGCGCCTGAAGCGCCTCTGCCTGGCGGGGCTGGTGCTTTGCGGCGTCTCCCTGTTTGGACAGGATCCCGCCGCCCAGATCGCCATCACCGGCATCCGGAGAGACGTCCATAAAAAGTGGATTTTCATTCCGGACAAGGTCGACTATGCCGTGTCCTGGAGCGCACAGATCCGCGAGGGTGAAATCTGGAGGCCGGCCGACCCGGAACGGTACACCTTCCGCGTGACCTGCCAGCCCGCGGAGGGGGAATCGATCGTGTCGAAGCCCGTCACCGGCGGCCGCTACGAGTTCAAGGGGCTCGCCGTGGGACAGGCCTACGCGTTCACGGTCGAGGCGCTCCGCGACGGCGTTCCGGTCGCGGAGTCCGAAATCGCGCGGGACACGGCCGGACGGCGGGGCGGGGAAGAGTCGAACGACGACATCGTCCGTTCCGGCTCCGGCGCGGAGAAGTCCGTCTACTGGTTTGAAAAATATCTTCCGATCAGCGGACGCTGGGCCTATTTCTGGCGGCCGTCGATTTACGACTCCTCGTCCGTCATCGGCCGGCTCTGCTTCTGGCTGCTCTGGTGGGCCTGGCTGGCCGGGCTTTTCATCATCTTTTTCCGCTGCATGCCCACGCTCAAGTTTCAGAAGATTTTCCCGATGAGCAGCGGCGGCAACCGCGGACTGATGCGGGACCTGAAGAAGGACTACACGGCGCGGATTTCTCCGGAATTCACGAACATCCTGGAGCGGTGGAAGCAGATCATCGACAGCGCCAACTGGGGCATCCGCGAATTCATCGGCAAGAGACGCGGCCAACTCGAGTCCTCCACCAACGACCTGTCCGGCGCGAGCGTGAAATACTGGAGCGAGCGCGGCAGCGTGGAGGTGCGCAAGCTCATCGACGAGATCGCGCACAAGAAACTGGACGAATACCCCACGGTCCGCGTGTTCAAGGCAGGGCTCGAGAATCATGAGACCGGCGGTTTCCGGTGGATGGATGTGGCCAAGGAAGTGGAGACGTCCATCGAGAACCAGGCGGCTTCCGAGCTGGAGGTGCTGAAACGCGATTCGGTGTACGATTTTCTCTGGAACCTGGGAACCGTGGCGCCCCTGCTCGGCCTGCTGGGCACGGTGACCGGCATTTCCAAGTCATTCGACGACCTCGCCAACCTGCCCGACAACGCGACCCAGAAACAGCTCATTCACCAGCTCGCCGGCGGCATTCACGAGGCCCTCTGGACGACCATTGAAGGCCTGATTTTCGGCATCACTTTCATGATGATCTACTACTACTATCAGAAAAAGCTCGAGTGGATCTATTCCAAGTGGGAAGAGGATTACGTGTACGTCATTGAGCGCCTGTAAGACGCCCGGCGCACCGGGGAACCGAAGATGGCCTTTCAGAAAAAACGGGAACAGAAAGAGCTCAATCTGCCGAGTCTCATCGACGTGGTGTTCCTGCTGCTGATTTTCTCGCTGGTGACGATACCCGTCGAACGGACGGAGAACGTCCAGCCTCAGGAGCAGCGCTCTCCGGCGTCGAGCGAGCTGAAACTTCCGTTCGTGGCGAGCCCGAAGGTGGTCGACATCGACCCGATTCTGCGGTCCCTGCTCATCCAGATCGAGAACCGGAACCCGGACGATCCGTCCTCGGGACGCCTGGTCTACGTTCTCCGGCCGTCGGAACGCGATTCCACGATCGGACAGACCCGGCGGTCCGCGATACGCGATTCGCTGGTCGCGGCCTTCCCGGACAGCTTTCTCGCGCTCTCAGACGAGGAATTCACCCGCACGGCCGCCTGCCGGCTGATCCGCGATCAGATCCGCGGGCACATGGACCGGCGGAACCGTCCGTCGGGGTTTCCGCCCCGGGTCGAGATCCGGGCGGTGAAGGACACCGAATTCCGCATCGTCAACTTCATCATGCGGGAATGCAGCGCCCACGGCGACTCGATTCCGTCGATCTCGGTGCGGACGTTCAGCCATCCGATGTAAAGGAGACGGTTCGTGGCTTTCAAGAGACGGATCATGGGCCGGAAGGATCTTCAGCTGGTCTCATGCATGGACATGATTTTCAACCTGCTGCTTTTCTTCCTGGTCACCAGCTACATCGCCACCAACGCCAAGCTGGAGAAGCGTTTCGTCTTTCCCACTCCCAAATACGACCTGGGATCGGCCGAAATTTTCATCCAGTGGATCGACAACCAGTCCGTCTTCTGGATCGACCAGGCGGCTTCCTCGCAGGTCCAGCGCGTGCTCGACCAGTATTCCTACATGGCTCCGGAGGAGCAGAACCGCGAGACGGTGGCCCTCCTCAAGATTCAGAACAAAATGGACGCCAACCAGCTGGACCGGAAGCTCCAGGCCGTGGTGGACGAGGCTGACGCCAATCCGGGCCGCAAGTATTTCGCACTGCTCCGCTGTCCCAACGAAGTGCCCTATGCGCGGGTCATTGAAACCGTGGCGAAGCTGTCGTCCGCGAAGTACGGCAACGTGGAATACGGATGCGTGGGAGGCTCGCTCGCGGACCTGCGGATGGCCGTTCTGGAGCGCACGGATCCCGACGGGAACCTGCGCCGGCTGATCCGGATCGATTTCGAGGGGGATGGCGCATGAGGGCTCCGACTAGACCCCGCGATGCCGCCGGCGTCCGGCAGGCGGTCGAGGGTCGATCCGCGACATCCGGCCGAAGACGGTGGTGGCTGTGGCTTCTCGCGGCCCTTCCGGTGCTTGCCGCGGCCGCGGTTCTCTCGGCCCTGTACCTCCGTCTGCCCCCGGACAAGCCCTTCACGCCGCGCATGGCGGCCAGCGAAATCATCGAAGTCCCCAGGCGGCCGGGCATCTACGGCATCCTCATCGACATTCCCCAGGAAAAACCCAATGTCTTCGCCGTGGACCTGCTCCGGTCCGAGCCCGTCGACTGGCGCCAGCTTCAGGTGATTGACTACCGGGCCGACGTGCGGGTGTACGCCATGATCGGGTCGGACGGACGCATCGCGATCACAGACGTGATCGACGTGGACCACGCGCGGGCCGGCCGGTTCATCGTCCAGTCCGTGAAGTCGTGGGTGTACAAGCCGCTCAAGAGCGGACGCGTGGTGTTCCACTTCAACCTTCCCTCCGAGGGCGAGAAACTGATCATCTATACGTCCGGGCTGAAGCGGAATCCGGACATCGACCGGGAAATCCCCGTGCTCGACGGCCGGCTCCACAACGTGGCGGGCATCGATCCGTCGCTTGTCCGGGTGGTCAAATAGTCTTCTCCGGCGCGTTCCGCGCTTTTCACTTGTTCAATGATAGAATTCAGGAACCTTTTCCGGTGGAAGGGCCGATCGCCATTCCTGTCGCAATTTCCGGAATTCCGTTTCTCAATGCATTCGGACCGTCATTCCGCGCCACTGAAAACAACCATGAACCAGGGTCGCCCCGGGATCCGAAATCCCGCTTCGTCCGCGAAGGGCCTCCGGGATGATTGCCGGGCCAGCAGGGAAGATAAATAAAGGGAGGGAATGGTCATGAATCGTGTCCGGTCCACGGTTCTGTATGCAGTGTTCATCCTCCAGGCAGCTTCGTTTACGCAGGCCCAGGCGCCGGGCACGGTGAAATGGACGCTGAAGACGTGGAGCAAGTATTCTTCACCTGCTGTGGACGCGTCCGGAACCGTTTACGTGTCCGCCAATGACGGCAACCTGGTGGCCGTGAATCCCGACGGGACGGTGAAGTGGAAATGCCGGATGGGGGATGCATCCCAACCTGCGGACGCCATCACCTCTCCCGCGATTGATTGGGACGGGACGATCTGTTCCGGATCGACTTGGAGCGGACACGGCGTCTTCCGGGTCAGCCCGGACGGAATTCTCCTCGGTCAGGTCCTGCCGAATTCACCCCCGTTGCATTTGTCCTCTCCTGCGATCGGTTACGACGGGAGTATTGTCGCGGGATTTGAAGGGACGCTGGATGTGTTCGCGCCTCCGGATTATGCCAGACGATGGACCGCCACGATCCCCGTGGATTGGCCGATGTTCGGCCAGGACCCGATTCCCTCTCCTTCGATCGGTCAGGACGGCACCATTTACATCCCTTCCGGAGACGGAACCCTGAAAGCCCTGTCGTCGCGCGGACACGGCAAATGGGCGTTCCAGTACCAGATCCAGGCGGTTCCGAACCAGATCGGCGACTACGGTTACCTGGACGCGCGCGCCAGCGTCGCGATCGGCGATGACGGCACCGTGTATTTCGGCGCGAACAACACGAAACTGTACGCATTGAAGCCGGACGGTTCACCGAAATGGCAGGTCACGACCGAAGGCGGCATCTGGTCTGAACCGGTCATCGGGCCTGATGGAACGATATACGTGAACTCCGGAAATCAGAAACTCTACGCTTTCAATCCGAATGGATCCCAGAAATGGGCGTTCGCGCTTGCCGGCACGTATACCTGGCTGCTGTCTTCTCCCGCTGTCGGATCGGACGGCACGATTTATATCGGCACGGCCGGAGTTTCAGGCAAACGGGCAGTGGCCGTGAATCCGGACGGAACCCTGCAGTGGCAGAATGACGTGGACGGCAGTATTTTCGCATCCCCTGCGATCGGACCGGACGGAACCGTATATTTCCAGACCAATGAAAACACGTTGTACGCATTTTACAGCTCCAGCGAAGGTCTGGCGGACAGCCCATGGCCGAAATACAGGGGCGGCGCGTCCAATACCGGGAGGGCGCGTCAGAATCCCCGCGTCGCCTGGCAGTTCGACACCGGCTCGAACATCCAGTGGTCGTCACCGGCCCTGGCCGATGACGGGACGGTCTACATCGGCTCCTCGTCCGACAGTCTGATCGCGCTGAACCCGGATGGAAAGAGGCAATGGGCGTACGCAACCGACGGCCCGATCATCGCCTCACCGGTCGTGGGTCCGGACAGCACGGTTATCGTCGGTTCCACGGACAGCCTCCTGCACGCGGTGAACCCGGACGGAACCGGAAAGTGGACATACCGGGCCGGCGGGCAGATCATCTCCTCGCCAGCCGTGTTCCTGGACGGGACGGTGGTCGTGGGTTCCCTGGACCACAAGCTTCACGCGGTAAACCGGGACGGGACCCCGAAATGGACATTCGAAACGGGCTCGACCGTGTACTCGTCTCCTGTGATCGGCAACGACAGCACGGTTTATTTCGGCGGGGACGACAGGAACTTTTACGCCCTGCGGCCGGACGGAAGCGAGAAGTGGCGGTTCACGGCCGGGGGAGGCATCGGAACATCCGCGGCCATCGATACGGACGGGACGCTGGTCTTCGGATGCGGGGATAATCAAGTGTACGCCCTGAATCCGAACGGTACCGAAAAGTGGCATTACGCGGCATCCTGGAATATCTGGTCGTCCCCCGCGATCGCTTCGGATGGGACGATTATTGTGGGACTGCGGGAGAACAGGCTCCTGGCCCTGAACCGCGATGGAACGGAGAGATGGACACTGGCCGTTCCGGGACAGATCTGGTCATCGCCCCTGGTCGGCGCGGACAACCGGGTCTACGTCGGCTGTCACGACGGCGGGGTGTACGCCGTGACCATGGACGGGGATGTGGAGTGGACCGTTTTCACGGGCGGGGAAGTATGGTCCTCCCCGAACATGTCCTTGGACGGGATCCTGTACATCGGATCTAGAGACGGCTGGCTGTACGCGATTCGAACGGAGAGCGGCGGGCTTGCGGACGCGCCGTGGCCCAAGTTCAGACGCAACACCCGTAATTCGGGAAGCGTCCAGGCAGCCGGGGAAGAGGAGCCGCCCGTGAATCCGCCCGAACCCGGCGATATCCTGTGGACGTACGGGGACGAGAGAAGCGGATTTTTCTCCTGTCCGGCCGTGGGGCCGGACGGAACGATTTATGCGGGATCCGCGGATTCGACACTCGTGGCGCTCCATCCGGACGGGACGGAGAAATGGGCGAGAAAACTGGATCGCGCCGTTCTGGAGCCAGTGGCGTTGGCAGCGGATGGCACGGTTTACGCGGCCGCCTCGGACATGCTGGTCGCGGCGGATTCTCTCGGAACACTGAAGTGGACGCTGGAGGGAGCGGCAGGCAAAAAGTTCACGTCGCCGTCCGTTGGACCGGACGGGGCCCTCTACACGGGTTCGGAGGACGGGCATGTGTACGCGTTCGGACCGGACGGTTCGGATCGATGGTCGTATTCGACCGGCGATTCCATCCTGTTCGCGCCGGTGATCGGCACAGGCGGGACGGTGTACGCCGCGTCCGGGGATACGCTGATCGCGCTGAGACGGGACGGGACACCGAAATGGGCGTTCGGAACGGTCTCCGACATCACCGGAGCGCCCGCGATCGGCCCGGACGGAACGGTCTATGTCGGTACGGACTGGAATCCCCGGGACAACACCAGCGCCCTGTTCGCGATCCGTCCCGACGGATCGATGCGTTACGCGGTTCCCGGGCGCGAAATCCGTATATCCAATGGTCCCGTCCTTTCTCCCGATGGAGCCACTCTGTACTACGGGGATCATTACGGGGGCCTGAACGCCCTGCGGTCGGACGACGGGGGCGAACCCAGGTCCGTCCAACTGAACAACAGCAGCGCTCCGGTTCTCTCCACGCCCGCGGTCGGCCCGGACGGGACGATTTATGCCGGAAGCGGCAATCAGTTTTATATTGCCCTGAATCCCGCCCTGGAAACGGTCTGGTCCGTATTTTCCGGTTACGCGGTGGCCTCCCCGGCGTTGACGCCAGACAGTTCCCTGATCCTGGCCGCCGGCAGGCTGACCGCTTTACGCACTGGGACAGGCGGACCGTTTTCCGGCGCGTGGTTCAAGATCAAAGGCAATCCCGCCAACACGGGCTGTCTGTTCGGGTCCGGAGTGCCGGTCGCGGCGGTCACCGCGGACACGCTACACGCGCTCCCAGGCGGTACGGTACTTCTGGACGGAAGCCTGTCCTACGATCCGGATTCCGATCCCATCTCCTGCTCGTGGCAGTGCTTGGAAAAGCCGGAAGGAACCTCGGTTCTCATCTCCCGTCCGTCCTCGGCATCTGCGGATGCCCGGATCGAAAAGCACGGCATCTATCGTTTCCGGCTGACCGTGTCGGACGGGTCGGACGGATCGTCCATATGCGATGTGACCGTTCACTGCGGGTTGAAATGGGCGGTCCCCCTCGTTCAAAAAGAACCCGGCGTCGGACTGGACTTGAACCTTCAGCATCCCTGGCTGTCTTCGCCCGCGGTGGGGCAGGACGGGACCGTCTATGTCGGCTCGCCCTTTTTCGGCGACCGGCTGCACGCCCTGAATCCGGACGGGACCCTTCGCTGGGCGCTGCGGCACGGCGAGTTCGGAAAGCAGACGTCCCCCGTGATCGGCGGCGACGGCACGGTCTATTTCGAAGGCGCGGCTCTCCGTCCGGACGGATCGAGCCTGTGGGTCCAGAATGAAGCGATCCTGAAATACATGAACCAGCAGACTCCCGCTCTCGGGCCGGACAGCGTGCTGTACTGGGGATTCATGGCTCTCCGCGGGAACGGTTCCATGAAATGGGCCTACACCCCGAGTGACGACGTGATCGCGTCCGATCCCGTGATCGGGAGTGACGGCACCGTTTATTTCGGATCCTGGGCCTATACGACACCGGAACTTTGCGGATTCTTCGCGCTCCGGCCGGACAGCACCATCCGGTGGACTTTCGGATTGGGGAAGACGTTCACCCCGCCGATACTCGGTTCGGACGGCGCGATCTACACGTCCGGTTCGGATTCGACCCTGTACGCGTTGAATCCGGAAGGCACCGTCCGGTGGACGTACCGTTCGTCCGCCGCGGCCTTTCTACCGCTGGTCATCGGGCTGGACGGGACGGTATATACCGCTTCGAGCGAAGGCTGCCTGCTGGCGAACCTGCCGGACGGCTCGCTGGATTGGTCGTATGACGCGCATGCCACCGTCGGGGGAGCGGCGCTCGGTTCGGACGGCCGGATTTACCTGAGCGCCGGAAACGGCCTGCGGGTTCTGGACCCGGATGGAACCGAATGCTGGTCGTATCCGTTCCCGGGTGAGATGGTGCTCAGTCACCCCGCCATCGCGCCGGATGGCACCGTATACGTCGGCGCGAACGACGGATATCTCTACGCGTTTTACACGGAAAGCCGGGGCCTCGCGGACAGCCCGTGGCCGAAATTCCACAGGGACAACCGGAACACGGGCTGTGCGCCCGCGGCGATGGACACGAACGCGGTCAGGCCCGGGGATCCGGACGGTGTGCGTCAGCGGCCCGATCGTTTCGCGCTGCTTCCGAACCATCCGAATCCCTTCAATCCGGAAACCACAATCGGTTTCGGCCTGCCGAGGGCCTCGGAAGTCCGTCTGGAAATCTACAACGCCCTGGGCCAGAGAGTCCGGGTTCTTCTGGAGGGAAGGCGGGACGCGGGATGGCACAGCGTGACCTGGGACGGAAGGGACGGGACCGGTCAGGCAGTCCTATCCGGCATCTACATCGCCCGGATTCACGCGGGACGATTCACGGCTTCCAGGAAAATGATGCTGATGAAATGACGTCCGGTTCAGTCGAAAAGCAACCTCCCGCACGCTCTTGAGAGTCTGCGGTAGGTTTTCCGATGTCAGCTCCGATACTGTGTTGCAGGCTGTTGTTCATTTATGAAGAAAATGTCACAAAAAGCCGCTTAGTCCAATAGATCGGCTCGGTTTATGCTCTGATGGAGTGCGTGTTTATATCCGGGTTCTGTTGCCCGCATAAGGGGATGGAATTAAAGGAGTTGATTTTATTAAAAATCATTTGTATAATTCAACGGATTTTTTCACTTTGAGATCAACCGTCCTTTCAGTATGACACTGGCGGACTCCAAAGACAGCGAGGTCGATTTCATGCGTATCCAGAAGGTATTCACGGTCATTGCGATGCTCGTCTGCGCAGCTGCGTCGGCGCAGGAGCCGTTTTTCGGCGCCAGCCGGCTTCAGCTCTTCAACCGCGGGGAATACCGGGCCGCTGTGGATTCCATCCAGGCCTGGATGAAACGCAACACCGCGGAAACCGAGCTGGGATACTATTACATCGGCGAGAGCCGGTACAATCTCGGGCTGGCTTCAGCGAACGCGTCCGAGTCTGCCGGTCATTTCGACGAAGCCCTGACAGCGTTCGATGCCTGCCTCAAGCGCGTGCCTGTGCGCGATTCCAATCCCTATCTGCACGACAATGCCCGGTACAAGAAAGCCTGGGCCTACTTCCGCATGTCCGAGCTGCGAGGCTGGGCCGCGGAGGACCTGGAGAAGGCGCATGCGAATTTCCGCGACCTGTCCAAGTCCGTCGATGATTCCCTGCGGGTGGCCGCGCTGTACATGGAGGGCGAAACAGCGCTCCGGCTCGCGGAGCATCAGCGTCTGCGCATCGCGGCACTGGCCCAGAACTTCCAGGCGCAGAAGGCTGTGGACGGGTGCATCGCTGCCTCGGCCTCTTTCCGCGCCGCTGCCTCGGACCCGGCCGCGCCCGCGGATCTCAGGAGCGCGGCCCTGATCCGTCAACGCGACGCCGCGTACGAGCGGGGATGCGTTTATGAGTCCGTGTCTGCAGCCTCGTTCACGTCGATCCGCGACCCGCGCAAAGCATCGACTCCTTCCGCAACCGCGGCGGAGCTCTTCCGCCGCGCCGCCTACTCAGGCCTCGCCGACTCGGTCTCATTCAATGCCCAGTCCGCGCTGGCCGTCTCTGATCTGGCGGCCGGGCTCCACGCTTTTCTGAACAGCGGATCGGCGCAGGACCGGCAGGCTCTGGACCGCCAGCTCGAGAGACAGGCCTCCTCCGCTTCGGCCGCGGAGCGGGCGTTTTACAGGGGCCTGCGCGACAGCCGGGACATCGCCAACAGCGCGGGGTTCAGGGACAACGAAGCCTTCACCAACCGCATTTTCGCGCTTGTCGAGCAGAATCTGACGCCGGCCTTCGCCGCCGTTCCCGAGGCCCGTTTCTGGGCGGGCCGGCTGAACGCCCTCACCGGGGCCGAAGAGGCCAGAGCCGCTTTCGAGGCTTTTCTGGATGAAACCGAGGGATCCGCAGGGGATTTCCGTATGCGGGTTCTGCGCGAGGACGCCCGGCTCCAGCTCCTCACCATGTCTTTCGAGAGGGCCGTTTCGGCCGGTTCAGGATCGGCGCTCCGGGCGTTCATCGCGGAGGCCGATCAATTCAAGCCCGAAACCGCTTTTGTCCGCGAGAAAAAAGCCGCGCTCCGCGACCTGGCGTCCGTTCTGCTCGATCCCAAAAACGTCTGGCAGAACCTCGAGGGTTCGCCGGACGCCCGGATCGACGCCATCTTCGGAATCGTACGCAGTCTGCTGGTGCGCGCCAACCAGGTCGTAGGTCAGGACCGTCGGAACATCCTGAACAAGATCGAACCCCTGTTCAAGTTCACCCAGAGCAAACGCGAGTCCGAAACCCGTTATTACCAGGGTCTGTACCGGTTCCTGGACGCCGAGATCCAGGTGAAAAACAAGGGCGCCCGGTTCAAGGAGGCGGCCGACCGTGTCAAGGACTGCAGAGGCGAGTTTGAACTCGAGGGGAAATACCTGCGCGCGCGAAGTCTGCTCGCGGCGGACGAATTCGACGACGCCCGGAGCCTTTTCATCTCCCTCGTCAATGAGGGCCAGAGCGTGCGGTCCGCCTATTTTCTCGGAGAGATCCTGCGCCGGGAACGGAAAACCGCGGCCGCCCGGCAGTGCTACGAGGCCGTCATCCGCAGGACCGAAGGCGCGCCCGGGGGCGAGATCTGGGCCAACGCCGCCGCTTCCGCGAACCGCGCCATCGATGAATCCAGGGAGACGCTGGCCGGGGGCACCGAAGTGCTGAACGGCGTCCGGCTCGACGCCATTCAGTTCCCCGAGCCCTGGAGCCGGGGGGGAGAGGTCTCGGTCGAACAGTTCGTCGAATCCGTGTACCAGAAAACAGCCGTTCTGCAGGAAGGCCTGCAGCTGATGCTCCGCTACGGCATTCCCAAGGCCGCGTTGTTCCCGTCCGCGTTCGCGACGCCGGGCGTGCGTCCGCGTTCCGCCGCGTTCGCCGCCCTGAACGCCGGCATCCGCGAGCGGACCGGCGCCGTTCTCTCGACGCTGTTGCTGAGCGTCGCGTTCCCGGACGGCGCCGGCCTCGGCGCGTCCGTCTTCGTCAACGGTGAGCCCGTCGAACTGGACGGCAACGGGACGGTCCGTAAAACCTATTCTCTCGGGGACACGGCCTCGATCCGCGTCACCGGAGAGGGTTTCTACCCGGTTTTCCGCACCGTGAAATTCTCGGTGCCGCGCGAGACGCGTCTGGTGATTTCGCTGGTGCCGGCCCTGTCCTTCGTGCGTGCCGACAGCCGCGGCAGCGCCGACCTCATGCGTTTCGCCGAGCGGCTCGACGGCAATGCGGTTTTCGTTCCGGGAGGCGGCGCCGGCCTTGCCGCCACCGGCCTCGTACGGGCATTCCAGTCCAACGTGGCCTACCGGGATTTCGCCTACTCGAAGGCGCACCAGGGCTATCTGGTGACTCAGGCCCGCAAGGGGCAGATACTGCTCTACCGCGACGCCGCCAACCACGCCGTCGAGGAGGAGTTCCGGGTGCAGTTCCCGGATACGGCCCGCCTGAAGAGTCCGGAGGGCATCGCCGCGGATTCCAGGGGCAATGTCTACGTGGCGGACTGGGCGCGCCATGCGGTGTTCGTATTCGGACCGGATGGCGTCTGCCTCCGCTCCTTCGGCGTTTTCGGCGAGAACGGCCCGGAGGATGTCGGCAAACCGGCCCGCTTCTGCTATCCGTCCCGCATCGCGGTGGCCGAGGACCTGGAGGGCGTCGACATTCAGGGAGACCGCTTTCACCGGCCCATCGAGCTCTTCGTGACGGACCGGAACGGCATCCATTTTCTGGATGAAAACGGAACCTACCTGAACTCCGTCGTCATGATGCCGCAGGAAAAGGGCGCCCTCACGGCGCTGTCCGTCACGGGATACGGCGCCCGAACGTCCATTTCGGCGTACAACCGCCGGACCGGCGAGGTTCAGCGTTTCATGGGAGCGGCGCAGACCGGCAGATGAAAGGAACCTTCCGGACAAAGGTCATCGTCAACCGGGAATCCCGGCCTCGGAAGATCAAGCGGTATCTCAAGCCGTCCCTGGACATCCTGCGGAAGAACGGTTTCAAGCTCTCGGTGCATTTCACGAAGCGGGAGGGGGAGGTCCTGCCCGTGACGCGGCAGGCGCTCGCCGATGGATTTGAGGCGATCCTCGTGGCAGGCGGGGACGGGACGACGAACGAAGCCATCAACGCCATCGTTCCGAGCGATGTGCCGCTCGGCATTCTGCCCTTCGGCGGCAGCAATGTCGTGGCCCGCGAACTGTCGATTCCGCTCGACCCGGTCAAAGCGGCCGAAATCATCGCCCGCCGCCGAATCCGGCGCATCGACCTGGGCCGCGCCAACGGCCGTTATTTCGCCATGATGGCGGGATGCGGATACGACGCCTACGCCATCAGCCGCACGAGCAAGCGCATCAAGAAAATCATCAGCCGAAACGCCTATATCTGGGCCGGTCTCAAGGACTTCTTCGGTTACCGGCCCGTCGAGATCCGTGTTTCGCTCGACAATGGCAAGGTGCAGGAACGCGGCACATTTGTCGTGGCCGCCAACACCCACTTCTACGGCGGATCGCACGAGATGACTCCCTTCGCGGAGGTGGATGACGGCTTTCTGGACGTTCTGCTCTACAAGGGACGCTCCCAGCTGGGTCTGGCCCGTTTCGTCCTGAGCCTGTTTTACCGCCAGCACCTGAGAATGAAACACGTCCGGTACTACCGGGTCCGCCGCGTGGAGTTTCATTCCGACCACCCCACGATCGCGCAGATCGACGGCGATGTGCTCGGCAGTCTGCCGGTCCGCATCGAAGTCGTGCCGCACGCCCTGAACGTGTTCTGCTGACCGCCGCCCATGCGGGAGGACGCATGAAGCCTGTTCGACCCGCGGTTCTCGCGGGAGACTGGTATCCCGGGGATCAGGGCGAACTCCGGAAGCGGATCCGCGCGTTTCTGGACGCCGTGCCTCAGCCGGGTCCGCCCAAGACCCGACTCATCGGACTGATCAGCCCGCATGCCGGGTATGTGTATTCGGGTTTCACCGCGGCCCATGGCTATCGTCTTCTGGAGGGCCGCGATGTCGAAATCGCTGCGGTTCTTTCTCCCTTTCACGGCATTCCCTCAGGCGACATCATGGTCCACGCGGCTTCCGAGTATGAAACACCGCTCGGACGCATCCCTGTCGCGCGGGACCTGATCGATGCGATGCGGCGCGAGACGCACGTCTCGGAACTGAGCGCGGAAGAGGAGCATTCCATCGAAATTCAGCTTCCTTTTCTGCAGACCGTTTTGAAGCCCTTCCGCCTTCTGCCGCTCATGATCGGGAACCGCGATACGCGGCGGGTGGAAGACGCGGTTCAGGCCCTGTTTCACGCGCTTCGCGGGTATAAAACCATTCTGATCGTCAGTACGGATATGCATCATCTCGACGATTACGAATCCGTTCGCGTCAGGGACAAGCGGGTGGCGGATGAGCTGGAAACCATGGAAATCGAGCGGATACGGAATATTCTGAGTCCTGCTGACTGCACGGTTTGCGGAAAAGTGCCGATATCCATTGCGCTCGAGACTGCGATGAAAATGGGCGCCAACCGTCTGCGAACCCTTTACAGGAGCAATTCAAGGGACGAATTCCAGGGAAAGTATTCAGGATCCTATACGGTTGGGTACCTTTCTGCCGCGATCGAGAACGAATCCGCTTGACTTTAAGCCGTATTTTCGATAAATTAATAACGATTATTATTATTGAAACCTTAAGTTAATCATATTTAAAAAGTTCCTGTCCCATGAGCATGACATCCACCCGGAAATTCAAATCCAGCAGACAGCGGAATCTCATTCTCCAGATTCTGCGATCCACGAAGTCCCATCCGACTGCCGGATGGATTTTTGAAGAGGCGCGCAAACACCTGCCCTCGATCAGCCTGGGAACCGTTTACCGCAACCTGGCCATGTTGAAAGAAGAGGGCCGTATACGGGAACTGTCCGTCGGCAAGGGTATCGGCCTTTTCGACGGCGATCTCCGGAACCACGACCATATCTGCTGTCTGGTCTGCGGAAAAGTCGAAGATGTGCCGCCTTCAGGCCCGTCTTTCTCCTATTCCCAGGTTGAAGGCTCGATCGGCTACCGGGTTCATTGGCACAGGCTCGAATACTTCGGCGTCTGTCCCGGCTGCGAGACCGCGGCCGCGAACGAGTGAAGAACAGGAGGATTCTCATGAAACGGCATTTCCGGCTGTTTCTGATCATGGCAATCGGTCTGGCCGGCCTGACCGGCGTCCGGGCGCATCCGGCCTCCGCGGTCAGGCTGGAGTACGATTCCGTATCCCGCGTCCTGAAAATCACCGCGGCGCACGACACGAAAAAACCGACGGAGCACTTCATTCAGTCCGTCGTCGTTCGCCTGAACGGAAAAGAGACCGTCAAGCAGGTGTTCGCGAGCCAGGAGGACACCGCGGCCCAGACCGTATCATATAAAATCATCGACGCGAAGCCGGGAGACACGGTCGAAGTGACAACCGTGTGCAATGTGTTCGGGAAGAAAAAGGAATCGATCCGCCTGTAGCGGACGGTGCGGAGCAAAGCCATGCGATCCTCCAATCTGATTTCCCTTCTCCTGTTGTTCCTCGTTCTCGATGCTTCGGCCGTCGAGAACAGCATGCTCAACATCGAGCGGCCCGCGGCTCTGGAATCCGGGCAGTCGCAGTTCGTCGTCCAGCACCGTTTTTACGGCGCGATTGACGATCAGCCGATCGATTCCTTCCTCGGCCTGTCCGAGGGCGCCACCGTGGACCTGGGATTCCGGGTCAGCCCGATGAAACGTTTCGAGATGCGCCTGCACCATACATTCTGGAACAGCGAATACCGCCTCGGCGCCGGAGTGACCTTCTTTCCCCTGATCCCCGGGTGCAGAGCGCAGGCTGGATTCGACTGGGTGTCCTTCAAATCCGGCCGTTTCGTCGAAGGGTTCTGGAAGGAAGACCGCGAGTCGGTCTGGTTCGGCCGTCTGGAACTTCAGGGGCCGTCCGTTGCGCGTCTCACGCCGGTCGTGAACGCGGGTTTCGACGCGGACAACCGACAAACCGGATTCGGATTCGGCCTGGACTGCGCGGTCGCCCGGAACATCAGCCTGATCGGCGAATTTTTCCCGCGCACGGACCCGGTGTCCTGGGAAGGGGGCCGATCGACCGACTGTTTCGCGGCCGGGGTTCAGGTCAAGACCTACGGGCACCATTTTCTTTTCCAGGTCGGGAATTCAACGGACATCGGCCTCCGCCGCATGATGCGGGGCGCTCCGAACCGGGACTTGAAGTTCGGGTTCGGGATCAAACGGCTTTTCGAATGACCGGGTCCAACCGGGATCCGGCGGAAACAACCATGCATGACAGACCAGAGGAAACGGCATGAAGAAAATGACTGAAAAAAACCTGCAAGACGCGTTCGCGGGGGAGAGCCAGGCGCACATGAAGTACCTGATCTTCGCCAAACGCGCCGAAGAGGAGAACAAGCCGAACATCGCGCGGCTGTTCCGCGCCATATCATTCGCCGAACAGGTGCACGCCACGGGCCATTTCAAGGCCCTCGGCGAGGTCGCGGGAACCCTTGAGAACCTGCAGGCCGCCATTGACGGCGAGAATTTCGAGGTGGAGGAAATGTATCCCGCCTACGATGCGGTGGCCAAGCTGCAGGCGGAGAAAGAGGCGATCCGCACCATTCACTACGCGATCGAGGCCGAAAAAATACACTCGGCCATGTACACCGAGGCCAAGCAGGCGGCCAAGGAGAACAAGGATATCTCCGCAGAGACCATTCACATCTGCCCGGTCTGCGGATACACCGTCACCGGCGACGCGCCGGATACCTGCCCGGTATGCGGCGTCGCGAAGTCGAAATTCGTCAAATTCTGACCGGCGGGGAGGCCCCGCCGCTGCGCCACAGGAGGATGCATGGGAGTTTTCTTTTCCGCGAAGGAAATGGTCCGGATCGCCGTGCGGAACGAAGAAACGGGTCTGGATTTCTACCGACAGGCATCGGAACGCGCTGCGACACCCGAGCTGAAGCGTCTGTTCGATGATCTCGCAGTCCAGGAGCAGGCGCACAAGGTGAAATTCCTCGCTTTTCTGGACCGCATCCAGGAACCCGCCCAGCCGGCCGAGAAACCGGCAGACCCGGACGAGACCGGCCGGTACATCGCGGCGATGACCGACAGCCGCCTGTTCGACGGCGAAGACAAGAACATCGCGCTCGCGGCGAAGGCATCGGACGGGAAGTCCGCCGTGGAGTTCGCCCTGGGTTTCGAGAAGGATACCCTTCTTTTCTTCTATCAGATGCTGGAGCAGGTCCGCTCCGCGGACCGGCCGCTGGTGGAGGAGATCATCCGGGAGGAGAAGAGCCACATCCGGAGACTGGCCGAAATCCGCAAGGAACTGGAATCGCACACAACGCGTTCTTAATGGAGGTTGCCATGGACAAGTACGTCTGCATCGTCTGCGGATACGTCTACGATCCGGCGCACGGGGATCCGGCCAACGGCGTACAGCCGGGCACTCCCTTCGAGCAGATCCCGGACGATTGGGTATGTCCGGACTGCGGCGCATCGAAGGACCAGTTCGAGAAGCAGTGAAACGGACCGCCCGCCCGAGGCGCGGCGGTTCGAGTGGAATGGGGCCGAATCAGTTGGGTCGCCCCTTATCGTGAGACGGGATGCTTCATCCGGCGTCCGGGCGGTATTTTGCGGATTCGTTTCCGTGCGTGACTGGAACCGAAACCGCTGTCCGCCGCGCCTTGACAGGAGGTTTCAATGATCAGCAGGAAGATGCAGGACGCGTTGAACCAGCAGATCAACGAAGAAATGTTTTCCTCTTACCTGTACCTGGCCATGTCCGCGCATTGCGAGCAGGAGGGATTCAAGGGCGCCGCGAAATGGTTCGGCGCCCAGGCGGCCGAGGAAACCGCCCATGCGATGAAATTCTTCAAATACATTCTCGAACAGGGCGGGCAGGTCGAATTGAAGGCCATCGCGAAGCCGGAAGGCCCTTTCGGCCCCCTCTCCGATTGCTTCGAGAAAGCGCTGAAGCACGAACAGCACATCACCGCGTGCATTCACAAGCTGACCGAACAGGCCGTGGCGGAGAAGGATTACGCCACCCAGAATCTGCTCCAATGGTACGTGAATGAGCAGGTTGAGGAGGAGGCCCACGCGGGCGAGATCGTGACACGGCTGAAGATGGCCGGGGCGAACGGCCTGTTTTTCGTCGATGCGGAACTCGGACGCAGGAACGCCGGTTGATTTTCTGATCGCATCGACGATTGAAGATTGACGATCGGGCATCGCCGAAGCAGTGGATTGAAACAATCGTCAATCACTCTCTGTAAATGATGGTCTCGATGGAGATGGACGCTACTCGATCGAATGTCGGAGCGGAAAGGCATTCACGGCTTTCTGGACATCAATCGAGAATCGTCGATCATCCATCGACAATGAACGTTTCCCCTCGGACACCGGTGAAGCCGGGACGGTTTCGCAGTGCAGGGGACCGTCATCATTTCGAAACGGACTTTTTCATTTCAATGCATTCTATAGATCAAATTCAAGGAGGATGTTTTTAATGAGCAAGAAAATGGTCACCATTGACGGGAATGAGGGCGCCGCGCATGCCGCCTATCATACCAATGAAGTCATCGCCATTTATCCGATCACCCCGTCTTCGACGATGGGGGAACTTTCAGACCAGTGGGCCGCCGAAGGAAAGAAGAACATCTGGAACACCGTTCCTCAGGTCACCGAGATGCAGAGCGAGGGCGGCGCTTCGGGAGCCGTGCACGGCGCGCTTCAGGCCGGCGCGTTGACGACCACCTTCACCGCATCGCAGGGCCTGCTGCTCATGATTCCCAACATGTTCAAGATCGCAGGCGAACTCACTTCCACGGTTTTCCATGTTTCCGCCCGCACGCTGGCGACCCATGCCCTGTCGATTTTCGGAGACCACAGCGACGTCATGGCCACACGCTCGACGGGTTGGGCGCTTCTGGCTTCCAACTCCGTGCAGGAAGCCGGCGACCTGGCGCTGATCGCCCAGAACGCCACATTGAACACCCGAATCCCGTTCCTGCACTTCTTCGACGGATTCAGGACTTCGGCCGAGGTGGCCAAGGTTTGCCTGCTTTCCACGGAGGAAATGCGCGCCATGATCCCGGACGAACTGGTCCGGCAGCACCGTGAACGGGCCCTTTCGCCCGACCGTCCCTTCATCCGCGGCACGGCGCAGAATCCCGACGTATTTTTTCAGGCGCGTGAGCGCATCAATCCCTTCTACACGGCCTGCCCGGACCTCGTGCAGAAATCCATGGACCTGTTCGCCTCCGTCACCGGCCGCAAGTATTCGCTCTTCGACTATGTCGGCGCGCCCAATCCCGAGAAACTCATCATCCTCATGGGTTCCGGCGCCGAAGTGGCGCATGAGGCCGTGGACCACCTCGTGAAAAAAGGCGAAAGCGTCGGCATTCTCAAGGTGCGGCTCTACCGCCCGTTCTCCCTGGCGCATTTCGTGAAGGCCCTGCCCAAATCCGTGAAGCAGATCGCGGTGCTCGACCGCACGAAGGAGCCGGGCGCTTCCGGGGAGCCGCTGTATGTCGACGTGCTCTCCGCCCTCGCCGAAGCCAAAGCCACCGGCCTGCTGGATGCGGGTTTTTCACCGCGCGTCATCGGCGGCCGGTACGGGCTGTCCTCCAAGGAATTCACGCCGGCCATGGTCAAGGCAATTTTCGACGAGCTGGGCAAGAAGGACGCCAAGACCCATTTCACCGTCGGCATCGAGGACAACGTGACGCATCTTTCACTCGCGGTCGACGCGTCCTTCTCCACCGAACCCGCGGAACGCACCCGCGCCGTTTTCTACGGCCTGGGCGCGGACGGAACGGTGAGCGCGAACAAGAGCTCGATCAAGA
>CAZNXX010000030.1:0-24501 GCA_964577095.1 uncultured bacterium
CGGAATTCGTGGCGCCCCTGACGTTCGAAACCCTGTCCCGGCATGAAGTGGCCGTCTCGCTGTTCCCCCGGCACCGGGTCGCCGTCACGCGTCACGTCGGCTGGTCCGAATGGGCCGAGTGCACGCTGATCTGTCCCGCCACGCTGAACAGCGTCGGAAAAGCCGCGTCCGGCATCGCGGACGATTTCGTCACCACCGCGATCGCGGCCGCGCGGACGGCCGTCATCTGGGCGCCCGCCATGGATTTCGGAATGGCGGAGAACGCCGCCTATCTCCGGAACGTCGAAACCCTCAAGGCGCTGGGGCACCGTTTTGTGGATCCTGAATCGGGCTATCTGGCGAGCGGCGCCTCGGGCCGCGGCCGGCTGGCCGGAGCCGGACGCATACTCGACGCCGTACGGGCGGCGCTTCGCGGCCCGGCGACGCTCAGCGGCGTCCGGGTGCTGGTCACCGCGGGTCCCACGGTCGAATTTCTGGATCCGGTCCGCTTTCTGACCAATCCCTCGACCGGGAAAATGGGCCTGGCCCTGGCCGAAGAGGCGCTCCTGCGCGGCGCCCGCGTCTCGCTGATTTCCGGCGCGACGTTCGGACACGTGCCCGACGGCATACGCGTCGTGCCCGTCCGTTCGGCAGCGGACATGTCTGACGCCGTCGAGAAGGAATGGCCGGACCACGATATTCTCGTGATGGCCGCAGCCGTTGGCGACTACCGTCCTGCGTCCGTCTCTCCCGCGAAGTGGAAGCGAACCGGCCCGAGAAGAACGATTGAGCTGGAACCGACCGCGGATATCGTGGCCCGGGCGGCGGCGGTCAAGAACGGGCGTATCGTGGCGGGCTTCGCGCTGGAGACTGAAGACGCCGAGAGCAATGCCTTCGACAAGCTGACGCGCAAGAATCTCGACCTGATCTGCCTGAATCCGGCGTCCGAACCGGGCGCGGGTTTCGGAAGCGACACCAACCGTCTCACGCTCATCGACCGGAACCGCGGCATCCGGCCGCTGCCGCTGATGCCGAAATGGGAGGCCTCCGCGGCGGTGTGGGACGCGATCGAGGCGCTGAGAAACGGCGGGGACGGCGCATGACGGAATTGACCGTGGAGGCCTGGACCGCACGGGCAGAGGCTTATCTCGCGCTCCAGCGCGATCTGGGGGGGCCGGACCTGTACGGCCTGGAGCGCGCGCTTCCGGCGCTGGGGATCGTCCGAAAGGCCGCGTTCACTCCGGCCGGCGGCGGGCTCGAGGCGTTCCGCCTCGAGATCGGCGAATGCCGGAAATGCGGATTGGCCGCGAGCCGGTCCAACCTGGTGTTCGGAACCGGAAATCCGGGCGCCCGTCTGATGATCGTGGGCGAGGCACCGGGCGAGGAGGAGGACAGGCGCGGGGAGCCCTTCGTCGGCGAAGCCGGCCGGCTGCTGGACAGCATTCTCGCGGCCATCGGGTTCGACCGGGAGGAAGTGTACATCGCCAATGTCCTCAAATGCAGGCCGCCCCGCAATCGGGATCCCCTTCCGGAGGAAACGGCCCTCTGTATGCCGCACCTGGAAGGACAGATCGAGCGCATCCGGCCGCGCCTGATCCTGGCCTTGGGCCGGTTCGCCGCCCAGAGTCTTCTTTCGTGCGCGGACCCGCTCTCGCGCCTCCGCGGAACCGTTCACGAGCGCAGCGGCGTTCCGGTCGTCGTCACCTACCATCCCGCGGCCCTGCTCCGGAACCCCGAATGGAAGCGGCCGACGTGGGAGGACGTCCAGCGCCTCCGCAAACTGTACGACGAGCGGGTGGGCGACAAGCCCGCATGGAACCCGCCCGCATGAAGAGCCCGTCCGTCGAAAGCCGGATGGAATCCGCGCTCGGATTCGAGCGCGTTCCGCCCCAGTCCCTGGAAGCCGAAAAAGCGGTCCTCGGATCGGTGATGCTGGACAACGAAAGCATCGGGAAGGCGATCGAAATGATCGACCCCTCCCACTTCTACCGGACCATCCACCAGAAAATTTTCGCCGCCGCGCTGAATCTCTACGAGCGGAACGAGCCCGTCGATCTCATCACCCTGTCCGAGGAATTGAAGCGGCAGAAAATCCTGGACGAGATCGGCGGATCCTACTACCTCACCGAACTCGCCGAATCCATCCCGTCGTCCGCCAATGTCGAGTACCACGCCCGCATCGTGCTTGAAAAGGCGGTGCTCCGGAACATGATCTCCGAGGGCATCGCGATCGCGCGCGACTGCTACGAGGCCGGCCGGGATCCCTTCGAAATCCTCGACCGGGCGGAACAACGCATTTTCGGGCTGTCCGAAAAACGGCTGACGAAGACCTTTCAGCACATCGATCCCATCATGCACGAGACGTTCGACAAGATCGAACGTTTCCACCGCGAGCGCAAGGGTGTCGTCACGGGCGTGCCCACGGGCTTCACCAAGCTGGACGAACTCACATCCGGATTCCAGCCGGGGGAACTTGTCATCGTGGCGGGCCGGCCTTCGATGGGGAAGACGGCCTTCTGCCTGAACGTGGCGCGCAACGCGGCCGTCGAGGCCAAGGTGCCGGTCGCCTTTTTCAGCCTGGAAATGTCGAATCAGCAGCTGGCCATGCGGCTGCTCTGCGCCGAGGCCCGCGTCGACGCCCACGGGGTTCGCACCGGACATCTGGCCGATCACGAGTGGCAGAAACTGAGCATGTGCGTCGGGAACCTGGCCGAGGCGCCGATCTACATCGACGATTCCTCGACGATGGGGACGCTCGAACTGCGCGCCAAGGCCCGGCGGCTCAAGAAGGAAAAAGGCGTGGGCATGGTGATGATCGACTATCTCCAGCTCATGCAGGGGCCTCGGAACTCCGAGAGCCGCCAGCAGGAGATCTCGTCCATCACGCGCTCCCTCAAGGCGCTGGCCAAGGAGATCGATCTTCCCGTCATCGTGCTCTCCCAGCTCTCGCGGGCCGTGGAAGTGCGCGGGGGGGAGCGGAAGCCGCTGTTGTCGGACCTTCGGGAATCGGGAGCGATCGAGCAGGATGCCGACGTGGTGCTGTTCATCTACCGGTCCGAATTCTACGGCAAGGCGATGGACGATCAGGGCCAGTCCGTCGAGGGCAAGGCCGAGGTGATCATCGGCAAGCAGCGGAACGGTCCGGTGGGCACCGTGCATCTGAGCTTCATCAAACAATGGGCCAAATTCGAGAACCTTGCGTTCGACGAGGACGCGGCGGGGCCTCCGTTTTGAACGCGGTCGGGGCTGAAATGGGCGGACGCTCATGAAAACAACGGCATCCAGCCGGCCTGCGGCCGCGCCGGACGCGGCGCAGCCCGATTCCGGGACGCGCGCGGCCGTCCCCGGCCCGGAGACCGTCGCCCGCCACCGCTCGGAGATGGACGCCATCGTGTCGCTCGTCCGGACCCACCACCGCAACGCCGACTCGGATCTGCTCGAAAAGGCGTTCCGGTTCGCGGGAGAAGCCCACCGGAACCAGCTCCGTAAGTCCGGAGTCGCCTACATCGAGCATTGCCTCGACACGGCCCGCACCCTGGCGGAACTGAGGATGGACGCGGTGACCGTGGCCGCCGGGCTTCTGCACGATGTGGTAGAGGACACCGGCGTCTCGATCGACGAGGTGCGCGAGGCGTTCGGCGATCCCGTCGCCCAGCTGGTGGACGGCGTCACGAAGATCAGCGAGCTGAAGTTCAACAGCCGCGAGGAGGAGCAGGCTGAGAATTTCAGGAAGATGATCTTTTCCATGTCCAAGGACCTGCGCGTCATCCTGATCAAGTTCGCGGACCGCCTCAACAACATGCGGACGCTCGAGTTTCTTCCGGCGAAAAAAGCCGAGCGCATCGCCATGGAGACCCGGGAGATCTACGCGCCGCTGGCCCACCGTTTCGGGATGGCCCAGATCAAATGGGAGCTCGAGGACCTCTCCCTCAAGGCGCTCGACCGTCCCGCGTACGACCAGCTGTCGCGCAAACTGCAGGACCGCAGCGACGAGAGCGGCCGTTTCATCAGGCGGACGATTGATCCGATTCAGCGGGAGCTCCAGAACGAGGGCATCCAGTCGGAGATCGCGGGCCGCAGCAAGTCCGTCTACTCGATTTACCGCAAGATGAAGGAGCGTTTCAAGCCCTTCGAGGAGATCTACGATCTCCTGGCCATCCGGATCCTCGTGGACGACATCGACCAGTGCTACTTTGCGCTCGGCGTCGTGCACAAGCTTTACACGCCGGTCCATGACCGGTTCAAGGACTACATCGCCACGCCCAAGATCAACATGTACCAGTCGCTGCACACCACGGTGATCGGCCCCGCGGGGAAGATGGTGGAGATCCAGATCCGGACGCGGGAGATGCACCGCGTCGCCGAGATCGGCATCGCCGCGCACTGGAAGTACAAGGAGGGCAAGAAGAAGGACGACGAGCTCGACCGGTACAGCGCCTGGCTCCGCGAGATGATCGACTGGCAGAAGGACACCCTCGATCCGCAGGAGTACATGGACATCCTGAAGACCGACCTGTTCCGGACCGAAATTTTCGTCTTCACGCCGAAAGGGGACCTGCTGAAGCTGCCGCAGGGGTCCACGCCGATCGACTTCGCGTTCGCCGTGCACACCGACATCGGCGTGCATTGCATCGGGGCCAAGGTCAACAACCGCATCGTCTCGCTAAACACCGCGCTTCAGAACGGCGACTCGGTCGAGATCATCGCGTCGGCCCACCAGCGGCCCCACCAGGACTGGCTGACCTTCGTCCGGACCTCGAAGGCCAAGAGCCGCATCAAGCAGTGGCTGAAGGAGGCCCAGCACCACGAGGCTATCCGTCTCGGCGAGGAGATCCTGACCAACGGCATGAAGCGGTACAAGATCAAGGCCGGCCCGAAGGAATTGCGGCACGCCGCACAGACCCTGGGAAAGCGGTCCGTCGAGGAACTCTATGCCGAACTGGGACGGGGCGAACTGCCGGCGCAGAAGATACTGGAGATCCTTGTCCCCGACTATCGGCTGACCGAGCCGGAATCGCAGTCCGGCACCCTGTTCGAAAAGTTCCTGACCCGCGCGCGGGGCTCCGCGCGGGGCATCCGGGTGCAGGGCATGGACCATTTTCTCATCCGCTTCGCGAAATGCTGCCACCCCGTTCCCGGCGACCCCATCGTCGGTTTCATCACGAAGGGACGCGGCATCGTGGTCCACCGCCGGGACTGCCTGAACGGCGCCCGGCTGGTCGAGACGCCGGAACGGATCATCGAAGTCTCCTGGGATGTCGACAGCCAGGGCGCCTTCCTGGTCCAGCTCCGGCTCATCGCGTCGGAACGGAAGGATTTCCTCAAGGATGCGGCCGAGTCCCTGGTCGCCATGAACACGCACATCGTCAAGATGGACATGCGGAGCGAGAACACGCTCATCGACGCTTCGCTGATCCTCGAAGTGAAGGACCTGACGCATTTGACTCAGATCATCCGCCGCCTGCAGGGGATCAAGGGGGTGATCTCGGTGAATCGGGACAGCGGAACGCCCGATGCTTCTCTGTTGGCCAGTTGACCGTGGAATCAACGAACCGGAAGGAGACGAGGATGAATCCCATGCCAACGATCACCAAGAAGGATGTCGCCAAGAAAACCGCCAAGCTTGTCGGGGAGCGGATCTACACGACCGAGAAGATCGTCGACGGTGTTTTCGACGCGCTCCGCCAGTTCATGGAGGAGGCGGACCCGGAGATCCGGATCGAAATCCGCGACTTCGGCGTTTTCGAGGTCAAGAAGACCCGCCCGAAACCCAAGGCACGCAATCCCAAGACCGGTGAGATCATCTACGTTCCTGCCCGCCGCAAGACGCACTTCAAGGCCGGCAAACTGCTCAAAGAAGTGCTCAAAAAGCCGCTTGTCTGAACGATCCGTGGGACGCATCCTGGGCGTGGATTATGGCACGCGGCGGATCGGACTCTCGCTGAGCGATCCGCTGCAGATCACCGCGCAGCCGTACGGCGCCTGGACGGGCGTCCGCGATGCATCGCTGATCGGACGCTTCGTCGCGCTCATCCGGCAGGAGGGGGTCGACCGCGTGGTCGTGGGACATCCGCTCACGCTCAAGGGAACGGCGAGCCGGTTCTGCGAGGCCGTGGAGCGTTTCGCCGCAGGCCTGGAGGCTTCCTGTCCCGTGCCGGTTGTTCTGTGGGACGAGCGTCTGACTTCGGTCCAGGCCCACCGCGTGATGCATGAAATGGGAAAACGACCGGGGAGGGAGAAGCCGTCGGTCGACGTTCTGGCCGCGGCCCTCATGCTGCAATCGTATCTCGATTCCGTCACCAGACCCCGGACATGAAGACCCGAAATCTTTTTTTCAATTCGCAATGGAGCTGGCTGTGGACGCCGCTCCTCCTGGCCGCGGCCTTTCCACCCCTGCCGTTCGGACCGCTCGCCGTGGTCGCCTTTGTCCCGTTTTTCCGCACGGCGATGCGGCGTGGACCCGGAGCCATGCTGGCCGTCGGGTATGCCGCGGGGCTGATCTGGTCCGCGGCCACCCTGTACTGGATCGCCTGGCCGACCGCCCTGGGTTTCATCGGCGCCATGCTGATCCTTCCGGCGGCGTTCGCGGTTTTCGGGTGCGCCCTGTCCTGGCTGGGGAGCTTCTGGGGCGGAACGGCCCTCGTGACCGCTCCCTTCCTCTGGGCGGGTCTCGAGATCCTTTCCGCCCGGGGGGACCTGGCGTTTCCCTGGAACTCGCTGGCCGTCGTCTGCGCGCCCAGGCCGGTGTGGATTCAGTTCGCGGACCGCACCGGCGCCGCGGGTGTTTCGTTCTGGATCGTCCTGCTGAACGTACTGGTCTACGCAGTCATTGTCAACCGGCGGCACCCGAGGCGGACAGCCGCGGCCGGGACCGTCCTGGCACTGGCCCTGCTGCTGCCCCTGGCATACGGGACCCGCGCGATGAACCGTCCGGCTCCGGAAACCGGCAAACCGGTGCGGATCTCCCTTCTGCAGGGCAATGTGGACCCCTACAAGAAATGGACGCCCGCTTTTCTCGACTCGAACTTCATCATTTTCGACAACCTGACGCGGCGCGCGGCCTCGGAAACCGGGCCCGACCTCGTCGTCTGGCCCGAAACCGCCACGGCCTGCTACCTGCGTCATCGTTTCCTGTACCTGAACTGGATCAAGCACCTCGCCGACAGCCTGGAACTTCACATCCTCACCGGCTCCCACGACTACGACTGGTCCGAGGAGGATTCGATCCGGACCTACAACGCCGCCTTTCTCCTGCGGCCTGGATCCTGGGACATCGACCGGTACTGCAAGATGCGTCTGGTTCCGTTCTCCGAGCGGCTGCCGTGGGTGGACCGCATTCCCGTACTCCGGCGGCTGGCGTTCCGCGCGCGTTCGGACATGGGCGATTACACGCCCGGCGATTCCACAGGCGTATTCGTCATGACCCTCCGGGACGGGCGGCCGGTCCGCCTGTCTCCGCTGATCTGTTTCGAATCCGTGTTTTCCGATCTCGCCGCCCGGTGCGTCGCGGCCGGCGCCGAACTGCTGGTCGTGATCACGAACGACGGATGGTTCGGCGACACATCCGGACCCAGACAGCACGCGGCCATCGCGTCCCTGCGCGCGGTCGAGAACCGCAGGTGGATCGCCCGGTGCGCCAATACGGGCATCTCGGGTTTCATCGACCCCTGCGGCCGGATGGTTTCGAAAACCCGCCTCAACCGGGAGGAAATTCTGTCCGGAGAGATCATCCCGCGTTCAGATCTGACCTTCTTCACGCGACACCCGTCCCTGTTCGGAGGAACCGTTCTCGGAACGGACCTGTTTTTCATGCTGGCCGCGCTGTTTTTTCATGTCCGCGGCCGGCGCCGGCGGGAGGCCGCGTGATCCGGCGGCGGTCCCGGCCGGACCGAAACCGGAGGCGCGCCGCGTACGCCTCGATCCTGGCCGTGTTCCTGTTCAACGGTTTAAGCGCCGCATTCGCGGACGATCTGCGGACTTCGGTGTTGAACACGTTTAAAACACGACCGCTGGCGATGGGCGGCGCTTTCACTTCGGTGGAGGACGATCTGTCGGCTCTGGACTTCAACCCGGCCGCTTTCCGCCTGGGGGACGGGCCCGAGGAAATCCGGGTGCACGCCTTTCTCAACCCGGCGGGGCCGATTCTCCTGCTGGCCAACGCGTCCCGGATCGATTCCTGGATCCCCGCGCTGTCAGGTGTCGTACAAGGTGTGGGGTGCGCCCTCGGCCGGTTCCACGGGGGAATCGCATTCGCGGGCGAAATGCCCGCGGTCCGGGACCGGTCCGGCACCCCGGGTTTTTTCGACGCAAAGGATTTCGGCCGGGATTCGAACACGGACCTCGGTTTCTCCTTCCACCTGGCGCCCAAGGTTTCGCTCGGAGCGGCCGGTGAGATGACGGTGCGGGAGGGATCGTGGAGGCGGGCCCGTTTCGGATACCGGTACGGCATCCTGCTCAGGCCCAGGGCCGATTTTTCGTTCGGCATGTGCTACTTCGATTTCCCGAAAGGCAACGCTGCGGACCGTGTCCTCCTGGAAAGGCTGGCCGATGCGACGCTCAATATCGGCGCGGCTTATTCGCCAGCCGGGTGGCTGAAGCTGGCACTGGACGTGCGCAATGTCAGCGACGAGGGCAAGGAAGTGGTGCGCGAACCGCATGTCGGCATCGAGATTGTGCCATTCCGCCATCTGGCCATCGAATCCGGGTATTTCAGGATACGGGGAGACGGCGGCGAGACCTTTTCCGTGGGTATCTGCCTGCTGGATCAGCATGCCTGGATCCGGCCCGACCGGCCGCACGCGGGACCGCGCTGGGTTCTCCGGTCCGCGCTGACGGAATCCAGGAACCAGGCCGGCAGGAGCCGGTGGGTGTTCCTGACCGGAACCCTGTGCCTGTGAGAAGGTGTCTGATGATACGGATCGGCAACAGGCAAGCCCGTCCGCGGCGCAGGGTCCGCCCGGCGTATTTCCCGGGAGCCCCAGTGCTCGCCGCGTGCCTTTTGCTGTTCGCGGACCAACAGACCGCGGCTGCGCCCGCTCCCGGCCGGACCAACATCGATCTTCTGTCCGCGGCGGCTGATTCGGCGGCCGCGGCTTTCATGCGGAAAACCGGACTCTCGGCCGGCGACACGCTCAGGCTGTCCACGACCGGCGATGAGGCGGATGAAAGGGGACACTACGTTCTGTCCAGATGGATGCTCGGACTCGACCGCAGGGACGTGCGGGTCGTCCGGGTCGTCTGGTCGGAGGTTCCGGTGCTCGCCTGGTCCGTTTTCGTGTCGGCCGCGGGAGTCCGGTACGACGGGGCCGGGGGCCGCGGTTTTCTCCGCTCCGGATCCGTCCGCCGCACGGCCGTTGTCGCGTTGACCTGGAGCCGGCCGTCAGCGGACGGGACGGTTCGGGTGGACACCCTGGCCTCCGCCAGCGGCGACGTGATTCCGCGGTCCGCGCTGGAATCGGTTGAGCAGGGAGGGCTTCTGATCGGCCGGCCGGAGCGGCCGTCTCCGGGGTTGCGCTTCCGCATGCTTGAAACAGCCGCCGCGGCCGCGGCGGTGGGTTGGTCGGTTTACGCTTTTTTTTCCATTAGGAGCCGTTGATGCAAAAAACCATGCGTCTGATCCGGACGGCGGCCCTGGCCGCGTCCATTGTCCTCGGATTCGCCTGTTCCGGGCGGCAGCAGCTCTCCAAAAACGCCTCGCCCGCGGATGCCTTCGCGGCCGCGAAGGCCGTGTTCGACAAGAAGGACTATTTCAAGGCCAAGAACCTGTTCACCGTGATCGTCCTGAACCACCCCGCGGGCGAGACCTTCGAAGCGGCTCAGTACCATCTGGCGGAATCGCATTTTCATCTGAAGGAATACGTCGAGGCCATATCGGAATACGAAAAGCTGATCCGCAGTATGCCGCGGAGCGCTTTCGTCGACGACGCGCAGTACCGGATCGGCATGTGTTATTTCAGGCTGTCACCGGGGTACGCTCTCGATCAGGAGTACACCTACAAGGCCATCGACCAGTTCCAGAAATTTCTCGAGGAGTATCCGGAATCCGAACTCCGGGGTGAAGGCGAAAAGCGGCTGTCGGAATGCCGCGAGAAACTGGCGCGCAAGGAATTCAAGACGGGCGAGCTGTACACGAAAATGGGACATCACAAGGCCGCCATCATCTCGTTCGACGTCGTGCTCGACCAGTTCTATGACACGTCCTTCGCAGACGACGCCCTCTACCTGAAAGCCCTGTCGCATCTGAAGCTGGGGGAGACGGAAACAGCCGATCTGTCCCTGCGGTCCCTGCTCGTGAAGTACCCGGACAGCCCGTACCGTTCGAAGGCCGAAAGCCGCCTCAAATCCCTGACCCGGAAAGGCTGAACGGGCCGTGCGACTGGGCGTTTTCGGGGGCACGTTCGACCCCGTTCACATCGGTCACCTCATCCTGGCGGAAACCGCGCTGGAAGAGGCGGGACTGGACCGGATTCTGTTCGTGCCGGCCGCCGTTCCGCCGCACAAGCCGGGCGGGCCTTCCGCATCTCCCGAGATCCGCATGGAAATGCTCAGGGCCGCCCTGCAGGGGCATCCCCGTCTGGAGCCGGAGGGTCTCGAATTGCGGAGGAACGGCCCGTCCTACACGGCGGACTCGCTCGCCGAGATCTCGGCCGATGCCCGGTGGCGGGACGCGGAACTCGTGCTGCTGGTCGGCGCGGACATGCTCCTGGACCTGCCGCGCTGGCGTCGGCCGGATGAAATACTCCGGATCGCGTCCCTGCTCGCGGCCGAGCGGTCGGGTTTCGACTGCCGCGCGGCCGAGCCGGAGGTTCTGGCGCGAACCGTTTTTCTCGGGTCGCCGCGCATCGACATCTCCTCGTCCGGCATCCGGAGCCGGATCGCGGAGGGGAAATCCGTGCGGTACCGGGTTCCCGAATCCGTGGAGCGGATCATACGGGAACGGGGCCTGTACCGGTGATGCGATTCCCCGTCTCCAGAACGGTCGGCGGCAAAATCATCGGATTTTTCCGCGAGCTGGGCGCTTTTTCAATCCTCCTGGGCCAGGTGTTCCGCCACACGCCCGGCATCATCCGGAACAGACGGCTGACGACCGAGCAGATGCTCCGCATCGGCGTGGACTCCCTGCCTCTCATCACCGTCATGAGCATATTCACGGGCGCCGTGGCCGCCTGGCAGGCGTCGTATCAGTTCCAGGGCATCCTGCCCGGAGCGGCCACCACGGATTTTCTGGGCGCAGCGGTCAGCGCCGCGCTCCTCATCGAGCTGTCTCCCGTGTTGACGGGCATCGTCATCTCCGGCCGCACGGGCGCCTCCATCGCCGCGGAGCTGGGATCCATGCGCGTGACCGAACAGATCGACGCGCTCGAGACCCTGGCCATCGATCCGGTCCGGTTTCTGGCCGTGCCCCGTTTCACGGCCGGCTGGTTCATGATGCCCTTCCTGGTCATTTATTCCTATTGGATCGCCCATTTCGGCGCTTTCGCCGTCGCCTTCTTCATGCTGGACGTCTCGGGCCCCAAGTTCTTCAACAGCGTGCAGGAACACTTTCACCTGCAGAACGTCATTGGCGGCCTTGTCAAAGCGGCCGTTTTCGGCGGCGGCACCGCGCTCATCGGATGCGGGGTCGGGTTCACGGCCGACGGAGGCGCCGAGGGCGTCGGGAAAGCCACGATCCGGTCGTTTGTTCTGTCCGCGGCCTTCATCCTGATCGCCGATTTCGTACTGGCCACCATTCTGTTCTGACCCATGATCGAGATACGCGACCTTCACAAGCGTTTTGAGGACAAGCCGGTGCTCGGCGGAGTCGACCTTTCCATACCGGACGGGGATGCGCTCGTGATCGCCGGCAAGAGCGGATGCGGCAAGACGGTCCTTCTCAAATCCGTCATCGGCCTTATCCGGCCGGACCGGGGGAGCATCCGCGTCGACGGAGAGGACATCACGGTCATGGGACGGAAGGATCTGTACCGGGTGCGCATGAAATTCGGCATGCTCTTTCAGGGCGCGGCCCTGTTCGATTCCATGACCGTCGAGGAGAACGTGGGTCTGCCCCTTCGCGAACACACCCGGATGTCCTGGCCGGCCATCCGGCGGAAGGTGGAGGAGAAACTCGAACTAGTCGGTCTTCCGGGTATCGGCGCAAAGAAGCCGGCCGAACTCTCCGGCGGCATGCGCAAGCGCGTCGGGCTCGCGCGCGCGCTCATGCGCGATCCGAGCATCATCCTGTACGACGAGCCCACGACCGGGCTGGATCCCCTCACCTCGGTGAAGATCAACGACCTGATCGCCGAGATGAACGATCGGCTCCGGGTCACGTCCATCGCGGTGACGCACGACATGCTCAGCGCGTTCAAGATCGGAAAACGCATCGCCATGCTCCACGAGGGCCACGTGGCGTTCGACGGGAGCGTCAAGGAGTTCCGTCGATCCGCGGATCCCATGGTCCGGCGTTTTCTCGAATACCAGCGGGACGGAATCTGACCATGGCCAAAGCCCGCACCCGATTCGTCTGTCAGAACTGCGGTTACCTGTCGCCGGCGTGGATGGGGAAATGCCCGGACTGCGGCACCTGGAACGCCTTCATGGAAGAAGCCGCTCCTTCCGGGGCCGCGCCCGCATCCGCCTCCCCGGCCGCGTCCGCAAGCGCCGGACTGCGGCCGATGACCCTGTCCGAAATCCAGATCGGACCCGAGGGCCGGAGGCCGACCGGCATGGAGGAGTTCGACCGCGTGCTCGGCGGCGGCATCGTCGCCGGATCCGTTTTCCTGATCGGCGGCGTTCCGGGCATGGGGAAATCCACTCTGCTTCTCCAGGTCGCGTCCGTCCTGGCCGATGCGGGCCGCCGCGTGCTGTACGTCTCCGGCGAGGAGTCGCTCGGCCAGATCCGCATGCGGGCCGACCGTCTCGGCGTCAGGGCCCAATCCTTGCGGCTTCTCGCGGAAACCGACGTGGACAGCATCGCCGCCCTTCTCGAGCGGGACAAACCGGACCTGGCGATCGTGGATTCGGTTCAGACCGTGGTGTCCGGCCAGTTCGACGGGTTGCCGGGAAACATCGGACAGGTCCGGTATTCAGGCCAGGCCCTGACCGCGGCCGCGAAACGGAACGGCGTGCCCGTGTTCCTGGTCGGTCACGTGACCAAGGACGGCACCCTCGCCGGTCCCCGCGTCCTGGAGCATCTGGTGGACGGACTGCTCATGCTCGAGGGAGACGGCCAGCATCTCTACCGGCTTCTCCGGGCCGTCAAAAACCGCTTCGGCTCCACAAACGAGGTCGGCCTGTTCGAAATGACGGACACGGGCATGATCGAGATCCGGAACCCGTCGGAACATCTGCTCGCGGAACGGAACGCGGACGCTTCCGGCACGGTGATCACGGTCAGCCTGGAGGGATCGCGGCCCCTCCTGGTCGAGGTGCAGGCGCTCGTGACCCCGACATCCTACGGCATACCCCAGAGAACGGCCACGGGCGTAGATGCCAGGCGGCTGGCCATCATTCTGGCCGTTCTTGAAAAGCGCATCGGACTCAAGTTCGGCACCCTGGACGTGTTCGTGAACGCAGCAGGCGGATTCCGGCTGTTCGAACCCGCGGCCGACCTGGCCGTGGCCGCGGCCGTGGTGTCGAGCCTGCGCGACAGGCCGGTCTCCCCGAAAACCGTCATGGTCGGAGAAGTGGGGCTGACCGGCGAAGTCCGCGGCGTCCCCCAGATCGAGACGCGCGTCCAGGAGGCCCTCCGTCTCGGATTCGACCGGGTTCTGATGCCCGCGTCCAGCCTGAAGTCCCTCCGCAGGAAAACGGAAATCCGTCCGATCGGCGTCGCCTCGGTCAAGGACATGGTTCGGACGGTGTTCGATTCAGAGGAAGGCCGTCCCCGCCCCGCTTCGCGATCCCCGAGAGAATGATCGTGAGTTCGCAGCGTTGGACCATTCCGTTTCCGTGGTTCTCCGTGTTCGTCCGCGGTCATTTTGGGGGATCAGAGGGATCGCCCTGCTCAGGGGTCTTCAATGGCGCGGATGCGCGGACTCCCGGTCTCCCGGTCTCCGGATTCACGGCTGTCTGTTCAGCCGGCTTCACCCGGGCTGATCCCGGTTCGAAAATGAACGCTGATTCAGACGACTCTCTCATGGGGACGCTTTGTTCTTCCAATTGATCCGCACCGATTCCAGGACCCGGGCGCGCGCGGGGCTGATCCGCACCGCGCACGGCGATGTGGAAACCCCGGTTTTCATGCCCGTCGGCACCCAGGGCACGGTGAAATCCGTGTCGCCGCATGAAATCGAAGCGCTCGGCAGCCGTCTGCTCCTGGCGAACACCTATCATTTATATCTCCGCCCGGGAGAGGCGCTGGTCGCGGAGGCGGGCGGCCTGCATCGGTTCATCGGCTGGCCCTATCCCGTTCTTACGGACAGCGGCGGATTCCAGGTTTTCAGTCTTGCCGAGCTCAGGACCGTGAACGACGACGGGGTTACGTTCCGGTCCCATCTGGACGGATCCAGGCACCGATTCACGCCCGAGAAAGCGGTGGACATACAGACCGCTCTCGGATCGGACATCCAGATGGTGCTGGATGAATGTGTCGGTTTTCCGGCCGACGAAAAAACGGTCATCAAAGCCCATGAGCGGACATTGAGATGGGCGCAGCGGTGCAGGTCCCGTTTTCTGGACGTCCGGCGGACCATGGGCTGGCCCGGATACCAGTTCGGCATCGCGCAGGGCGGCGTGATTCCCGCGATCCGGAAAGAATCCGCGGCCAGGCTCGTGGAAATGGATTTCGACGGATATGCTGTCGGCGGATTGGCTGTCGGCGAACCCGGCGCCATGCGCGCGGAAATGACGGAGCTGTGCGCCGGTCTCTTTCCTCAGGACAAGCCCAGATACCTGATGGGTGTGGGGAAGCCCGAGGACATCATCGAGGCTGTCGGCCTGGGCATTGACATGTTCGACTGCGTCATACCCACGCGCAACGGCCGCAACGGCACGGTGTACACGGCGACAGGAAAACTCATCGTCAAGAACAAAACGTTCGAAAGGGACTTCGGGCCCATCGATCCGGGATGCGGGTGTTATACCTGTCTGCATTTCAGCCGCGCGTACATGCGTCATCTTCTCCATTCCGGTGAAATGCTCGGTCAAAGGCTGGCGACAATTCATAACCTTTATTTTTTCATGCGGTTGGTCAGGGAAGCGCGGGAAGCCATCCTTCAATCCAGATTTTCAGCATGGAAAAATGCGTTTTTTGACGTATATTACGGCCGTGACCCGCGTTAACCATACAAACCATTGTTCTTTAAGGAGGTTCCCGTGTTCGAAAGAGTGATCCTGATGGCGCCGCCGGCAGCGGAAGGCGCAAAACAGGCGAATCCCCTGCTGAGTTTTCTTCCTCTTCTCGCCATCATTGTCATCATGTATTTCCTTCTGCTCAGGCCCCAGGCCAAGCGGCAGAAGGAAATGAAACAGATGATAGACAGCCTGCAGAAGGGGGACCGTGTTCTGACCGTCGGAGGTGTGGTCGGCACCATCGCCGCTTTCGAGGAAAAGGAAAACCTCATCGTTCTGAAAGTGGCTGATAACGTGAAAATCGAAGTCACGCGTTCCGCTGTCGCGCAGGTGCTGAAAAAGGCCTGATCGCAGGAGGACGGGCGGGTATGCGCCTGGTCTACATGGGGACTCCGGAATTCGCGGTTCCCGGACTGAAACGGCTGATCGAAGACGGCCACGAGATCGCCGGAGTCGTGACCCAGCCGGACCGGCCTCGGGGAAGAGGACTGCGTGTCTGTGAACCGGCGGTCAAACGCGCGGCCGGAGAAGCCGGGCTGCCCGTGCTTCAGCCGGAGGATTTGAAGGATGCGGATTTCCTGGACGCGCTCCGCGGCTGGAATGCCGACTGCTTCATCGTGGTGGCGTTCCGCATCCTGCCCGACGCGGTGTGGATGATGCCGCCGGCGGGCGCGGTCAATCTGCACGCGTCCCTGCTTCCCAGGTACCGAGGCGCGGCGCCCATCCAGTGGGCCGTGATCCGCGGCGAAACGGAAACCGGCGTGACGACTTTCTTCATCGAGCGGAAAATGGACACGGGCGACTGGATCCTCCAGCGCCGTGCGCAAATCGGTCCGGAGGAAACAGCCGGCGAATTGCACGACCGGCTCTCCGTGATCGGCGCGGAGGCCCTGTCGGAAACCGTGCGCCGCATCGAAACCGGGACCGCAGTCCGGACGCGCCAGGAGGGCGAACCGAGCACGGCCCCGAAAATTCTTCCGGAACACGGACGCATCGACTGGACCCGATCGGGCCGGGATATCTCCAATCTCGTCCGGGGGCTGTCCCCGCATCCGGGCGCGTACACGTTCTGGGAAGGCAGGCGGCTCAGGCTCTGCGAAATCCATCCCTGGGCCGGCGGAGCCGGAGCCGCGGCCGGGACCGTGGTTGAGGCCGGATGCGGGCCCCTGCGGGTCGCGGCCGGGCAGGGCGGTGTCGAGATCCGCTCCCTTCAGCTCGAATGCGGAAGGCCCATGGAAGCAGCGGAATTCCTGAGGGGCCACCGGATCCGTACGGGAACCGTGCTCGGCGCGGCGGATACGTGACTTTTCCCCTGACCGGACGGCCGGGACCGCGCAGGCTGTCCGTCTGGGCGCTCAGCCGCGTCTTCGGCGAGAACGGTTACGCGGACCGGATTCTCGAGAACGCCTTCCGTCGTTATCCTCTCGACGCGAGGGACAAGGCGCTGTGCACGGAAATCGTGTTCGGCACCCTCCGGTGGTGGAAGCGGATCAACCGGATCCTGGAAGTCCGATTTCGCGGGGACTGGAACCGCGCGCCCGAAGCCGTCCGGCGCATCTGCGAAACGGCCGTGTACCAGATCCTCTTTCTGTCGAAGGTGCCGGATTATGCGGCCGTGGACGAAGCCGTCGGTCTCGGCGCGGAAATTCTCCACGGCCGGTGGAAGTCCGTGATCAATGCCCTGCTGAGGGCCGTGATCCGCGGAAAAGAGGAAAAGGTCGACGTTTCCGGCATGGACGAACTGACGGCCCTTTCCGTGCTCTGGTCCCATCCCCGGTGGATGGTGGAAAGCCGGATCTCCCGGTTCGGCAGGGAACGCGCGGAGCGGTTGTGCCTGGCGGACAATGAGAGACCGGGCCTTGGACTGCGCGTGAACACACTCACAGCGGACCGCGGAGCGGTTCTGTCCGAACTGACCGGACAGAATCTTGAACCGGAGCCTTTTCCGTGGCTCGACGAGTACCTGACCGTGCGCAAGACCGGCGTACTGACGGAACTGCCCGCATTCCGGGACGGACGGGTCACGGTTCAGGATCCGAGCGCGGGCATGGCCGTCCGACTGCTGGATCCGCGGCCCGGGGAAACGATACTGGACATGGCCGCGGCCCCGGGCGGAAAGACCACGCATGCGGCCGAACGATCGGGCGACCAGGCGTTCATTCTGGCAACGGACATCCATCCTGGCCGGCTCCGGCTTCTCAGCCGCGGCGTCCGGCGTCTGGGATTGCGTTCGGTGTCCGCGGCCGCGTCCGACGGCACCGCGGCCGTGCGAAAACCATTCGACAAGATACTGCTCGACGCCCCCTGCTCCGGAATGGGCGTGGTGAGGCGCAGGCCCGAGTTGAAATGGAGGCGCACCCCTGAGGACGTATCGCGTCTGACGGGGGTTCAGGCCAGGCTGCTGGAATCCGCGGACCGCATCCTGAAACCGGGAGGCGTTCTGGTCTACTCCACCTGCACGGTGACGGAAGAGGAAAACCGCGGCGTCGTCGACGCATTCCTTTCCGGCCACCCGTCCTATCGCATCGACGACCCTGCGCCTTTTCTTCCGCAAGCGCTGGTTTCAGGCGGATGCGCGGAAACCAGCACCGATGCGCATGGAACGGACGGCGCGTTCGCGGTACGCATGATCAAAACGGAGTGAATGGAATGTCGAAAATCAGCGGATGGTGCGCCCGTCATGGACAGGCGATCAAGGGATGGCTGGTGACGCTGGCCGTTCTGCTCGTCTGGATGCTGCTCATGGACTGGGTCGTCATGCCTTTGTACACGCAGTACAGCCGCGAGCGTGAACTGCCGGACATCACAGAGCACTCATTCGAGAGCGCCCGGGAAATACTGGAATCGAACGGCTTCCGGATCATCAAGGACCGGGAGAAGACCGATTCCCACTATGCGAAGGGCACGGTTATTTTCCAGAATCCGCCGCCGTACTCGAAAGTGAAACGCGGACGCCGTATCTACGTCACGGTCAGTTCGGGCGAGCGGTCCGTGGCCGTGCCCCAGCTGGTCGGCGTGTCCGAGCGGGACGCCGCCTTCATCCTGAACAACGCCTCCCTGATCCTGGGAAACATTCAATACGCTTTTGACGACTATTACCCGCAGGGCGTGGTCTGCCGGCAGAGCGTCGCACAGGACACCGAAGTGGAGGCCAAGACGGTCGTGGACATCACGGTGAGCCGGGGCAACCTGCCGTCCCGTTTTGTCGTGCCGAAGCTCGTGGGCAAGAATATCGAGACGGCCCGGAAAATGATCTGGGAGGCCGGGCTGGAAACCGGCCGGATCGAGAGCGAAGTGTCCCTCGATCTCGTTCCCGGAACCGTCATCGCGCAGTCCGTGGCGGCCGGAACCGAAGTCAGCCAGGGCAAGGCCGTGAGCCTGACCATCAGCCGGGTGGAGTGAGTGTCGCGCCGCGTTGAAATCTACCCCTCGATTCTGTCCGCGGATTTCTCGCGTCTCGGATCGGAGATCACGGATGCGGAGCGGGCGGGAGCGGACGGGATTCACGTCGATGTGATGGACGGGCATTTCGTCCCGAATCTGACCGTCGGGCCGCTGGTGGTGCGTTCCATCCGTCCGGTTTCCGGTCTGCCGTACTGGGCGCATCTGATGATCACCGATCCCCTCCGGTTTGCGAAGGATTTCCGGGACGCCGGCGTGGACGGGCTCACGATTCACCCGGAGACCGGCACGGATCCTGTCTCGGCTGTGGAACGGATCCGCAGTCTGGGCGCGGGTGTCGGCCTGGCGCTCCGTCCGGAAACGCCGATCGATGCTCTGGATCCGGTGATCGGAATGCTGGATCGCATCCTGGTCCTGACCGTGCATCCTGGATTCGGCGGCCAGACCATTCTGAAGGACGTCATCGGAAAGATAAACCGCCTCCGCGACCGGTTGGAACCGCTCGCGAAGCGTCCCCTGATCGAGGTGGACGGCGGCATCGATCCCGAAACGACAGGATCCGTGATCCGTGCCGGCGCCGACGTGCTGATCGCGGGACAGGCCGTATTCGGCTGTCCGGACCGCGGCGAAGCCGTCCGGAAGCTGAGGGAAGCCGTTGAAAATGCGCTGTCCGGGTCGGGCCCGGAAGCACGTTGAGCTCAAAAAGGGAAAGGCCCTTCGCGATGTTCACATTCAAGAACGATGATCTGAAGCGGATCGAAGCCGTGCTCGGCGGACGATTCCTCACGGAAAACCGCTGCCACCGGATGGTGCTCGAAAACGCGGAGGAAAGAAGAAAACTCTCATTCGAGATTTACTCGGACATCCCTATCGGCAAGCGGAAGGGAACCCTGATCTCCGTGTACACCGCGGCTTCGCATCTGCAGCTGCACTTCTGCTCCGGTTACGTCGCCAGCGACATGCTGGGCGAGGTGACTTTCGTCAGTCAGGGCGACAAAAAACTGTCCGGCCTGATCATCGAGAAGGGCGCGGCCTGTTCCCTGTTCGCGAACGTGGACACGGACCTCCTGTCCGGGGATTTCACCCGTCTCGGCCCGGAAGTCATGCTGTCCGGCGTGGCCCTTTCCCTCACGGAAACGCTTCTGCCGAAATCGGACGGATAATGTCCGCGGTCGTGGACGAGGCATTTCTCCGCGAACCAGCGCTCCGCGACGGCGCCGTGCTGTTCGGAGTCACGGACATCGCGGACATGAAAAACCGGTTTCTCCTGTCCGCCGAGGAAACCGCGGGCCTGATCCGAGCGGTATCCGTCGCCGTACCCTTGTCCCCGTCCGTCCTGTCCGGCATCATCGACCGTCCCACGCTTCTCTATAAATGGCATTATCAGCAGGCGAACAACCTGCTCGACCGTATCGCCTTCCGCATGGCCGCGAGGCTGATTGCCCTGGGCCGCCGCGCGCTTCCGATACCCGCCTCCCAGATGGTGGACTGGACCGCGAATCGCGGCCACCTGTCGCATCGAATGATCGCGGAGCGCGCCGGACTGGGTTGGCGGGGGAGAAGCAATCTGACCGTGACCCGGCGTTTCGGCTCAGCCGTCCGCTTCGCCACCGTGCTCATCGACGTCCCGCTTGAACCCGGAATTCCCGCGGATTTCGGGTGCGGATCATGCGATCGCTGCATTCGGGACTGTCCGGCAGGCGCGCTCGGTCCTGAGCCCGGAGACTACAGGCTCGACCTGTGCCATGCGAAACTGACTGAGTTTTCCAGGGAGAGGGGAATCGGCGTGCACATCTGCGGCGTGTGCGTCCGGTCGTGCCCGCTGTCGGTCCAGTCCCTGCCGGCCGGGGAGTCCTGAAAACGGATGCTTCCCTTGTCATCCGGTGTTTCGCCTGCGGTCCGCTTGAAACCAACACCTATGTTCTGGTCGACCCGGACCGGAAAACCTGCATCCTGGTTGATCCGGCCGAACCCGGCGGCGCGGTGGAACGGTTCCTGGATCAGGAGCGTCTGACCCTTGAACGCATTCTTCTGACCCACGGCCATTTCGATCATATCGCGGGCGTTTCGGATTTCCGGTCACGGCGATCCGCCCCGGTTTGGATCCATCCGGCGGACGCGGAAATGCTGATTCGGCCGGAGGCCAATCTGTCTCTGTTCCTCGGACTCGATATCCGGACGGAGAAGGCAGACGGATTTCTGGAAGACGGAGACCTCATTCCGTTCGGATCCGGGGATGGGCTTCGCGTGATCCATACCCCGGGTCACACGGCCGGAGGCGTCTGTTTCGCGGGCGGGGGATTCGTCCTGGTCGGGGATACTCTGTTCCGGGGATCGGTCGGACGGACGGATTTTACCGGATCCTCGGAGCGCGCCCTCATGCGGTCCATACGGGACGGACTGATGATTCTGGAGGACCCGACCCGCGTTTATCCGGGACATGGAGAAACGACCGAGATCGGCTTTGAACGCAATCACAACCCCTTCCTCTCCGGCCCCTCCCGGTGATCTGGATCGGCTCGGATCGCGCTTCCTCGGGAACCTGTCTCTGGACCGAGGCCTGTCTCCGCTGACGGCCGAAGCCTACCGGAACGACCTGACGCGCTACTTCCGGTTCCTGGGAGAGGGAGGCGTACTGAATGCCGCGGAAGTCAGAACCGAACATGTCCGGGCCCTGATCGCCATGCTGTCGGATCTCGGCATGGCCGCGTCGAGCGTGGCGCGCAACTTGACGGCCATTCGCATGTTCCACCGGTTCTGCCTGTCCGAGCAGGCCGCGTCCGCGGATCCGACCGGGCCCGTGGACATCCCCCGCAGGGGCCGCAAGCTGCCGGCGGTTCTTGAAATTCACGAAGTCTTCCGGATTCTCGAAGCCATCAGCGGCGAAAACCCGAAGGACGTACGCGACCGGAGCCTCCTGGAGTTTCTGTACGCCACGGGACTGCGCGTCACCGAGCTGATCACCGTGACGCTGGCCGATCTCGACGAGCGGGAGCGGCTGGTGCGGGTTCTGGGCAAGGGGAGCAAGGAGCGCATCGTTCCGGTGGGCGACGCGGCTTTGCATTTTACGCGGCGCTACAGGGACCTCGTCCGTTCTGAAAAACTGAAGGCCGGAATGAGCCGCGACCGTCTCTTCCTGAGCCTCAGAGGCAGGCCGCTCACGCGCTTTGCCGTCTGGAAAATCATACGCGCCAGAACAGCCGAAGCGGGCGTGGAAAAGACCGTGAGCCCGCACACGTTCCGGCATTCCTTCGCCACCCACCTGCTCGAGGGAGGCGCGGATCTGCGGTCGGTTCAGGAACTGCTGGGGCATTCGGACATCTCGACCACGCAGATCTACACGCATCTGGACCGTGAGTTCCTGCGCGAGGTGATCACCACGTTTCATCCGCGGGAAAGGGTAGGGAAAAAGTGATTATCCAGTGTGTGTCATCCCCGCGCAAGCGGGGATCCATGGAGTGGCTGGCACTTGAATCATGTCAATAGACTGAAGACATATGAAACGCAACTTTATTACATTAATCCTCGGCACTATCGCTGTGTTGACCGCCCTGTTCATCACAGACGGCTCTATTTCCGGTCCATGGAACACCAATAGTGGCAAACTCGGACCGCGTCTGAGGGAGATGCTGAGCGGAGTGGGCAATGCGGATTCCGGATTGGAAACCCGGGAGCCCATGCGTCTTTGGATACGCTCACGCAATCCGGACAACCTGTCCATCCCAGGCGTCAAAGTGGAGTCGGCGCACGGCGGAATCGCGATCGCCCGGGTGGAAACGGATGCGGTCGGCCGCCTCCTCCGTCATCCTGACGCACTGAGGGTGGAGGCTCCGGCTTCCTGCCGGACGCTTCTGGACGAAAGCCTCCCGGCCGTGGGCATGGACCGCGTGCGGCCTGGCCCGGACACGGGCCCGACCGGCGCGGGCGTGATCATCGGCATCGTGGATTCCGGAATCGACTGGTCGCATCTGGATTTTATCCGGCCGGACGGCCGATCGCGCATCCTGTACCTCTGGGATCAGACCGACCCGGCGGGCCCGCATCCGTCGCCTTTCGGGACCGGAAGCGAATATACCCGCGCTGACATCGACGATGAAATCGACGGCTCGCCTGCCTTAAAAGTCCGCGCCGGGGATGAGTCCGGGCACGGAACGCATGTGGCCGGCATCGCCGCGGGGAATGGCCGGGGAACAGGCAATGGAAAGGCGCCGGGCCGCTACACGGGCATGGCGCCGGAGGCGGACCTGATCGTTGTCAGGACTGGCACCGTGCCGATAGACGAGACTCTGGTGGCGCAGGCTGTTTCCTATATCTTTACCAAGGCGGAACTGCACGGAAAACCCGCAGTCGTGAATCTCAGCATAGGGAAATCCAGCCAGGAGGGCCCGCACGACGGCACGGCGCCGCTGGAACAATCGATCAACAGCCTGCTCGGAGGAGGGGGAAGGGCTGTCGTAACAGCGGCTGGGAACGACGGGGACAAGCCGATTCACTTCAAGGGACAGTTCGACTCCCCGGTATCAAACAGCCTGAGCGTCCCGTTCAGCGTTCCTTTCAACGCGGAAGGAAGCGAGGACGGGGTGCGGTTCGACATCTGGTCCCCGCCGTATACGGGATTGACGGTTTCAGTGGTAACCCCTTCAGGCGTTTCATACGGCCCTGTATCCCCGAACGCGCCCGTCCGCGCCTGGGACACAGCCGAAGGAGTCGTCACCGTGGACAACGCGTCCGCGGGACCGGATCCGGACAACGACGACATTGAAATGCGAATCCGCGTCGCGGACAAGCGGTCCGGGCCCGCCGTGACCGACGTGCTGGCGACCGGCGTGTGGCGGCTCGACTTCACGGGCAAGCCCGGCCGGTTCGACGGTTGGCTGTACGAGTCCACCATGAACGCGGTGCTGACGGACCGCGTCGACTATACCACGCTCCTCGTCGAACCCGGCCACGCGCGGCTGGCAATCGCGGTCGCGTCCTTCACCTCGCGGAACACATGGCCCTGCCTCGGGTTCACGAATCCATACACGGACGCGGGCATCACGACCGGTTCCATATCCGCCTTCTCGAGCGGGGGAGGGGCGCGGCCCAACACCCGGGGTTCCTCATCCACCGGAAAGCCGGAACTCGCCGCTCCGGGAGAATATATCCTGTCCTCCCTGTCCCGGAACATCAGCGGCCGTCCCGCGGATCACCTGACAGCGGACGACAGCGTGCACTGGGCCGAAAAGGGCACGAGCATGTCGGCTCCGCATGTCACCGGCCTGATCGCATTGATGTTCGAAAAGGATCCGACCCTGAGCAGTTCGGAGATCAAGGGCATTCTGATCGCGTCCTGCCGCAAGACTCCGGATATGAGAGCGGATTTCTGGCACAACCGATGGGGATACGGCGCCATGGATGCGGTCGAGGCCATGCGTCTGACCGGAATTGAAGACAGGCCGGAGCCCCCGGCTCCCTCTTCCTGGACCCTCGAAAATGCGTTTCCGAATCCTTTCAACGGAGGCACATCCTTCGCTGTCAACCTGCAGCGATCCCCGGCCGCAGACGGAGCGATACAGGTCCGGATTCTGGACGCCTCGGGACGCACGATCCGGTCCATTCCGCACGGCGGACTCCGGGCGGGCCGCACTGTTCTCCGGTGGGACGGAACGGCCGATTCCGGAATGCCTGTCTCAAGCGGTGTCTACATCCTGACCGTGACAGGTCAGGGACTGCACGCGTCCCGCAAACTCGTCCTGGTCCGTTGAAGCGGCGACCTGCACCGGGCCTGTCCCGATAGGATATTGAAATTGATGCTTCAATCCATCAAGCGTCTCACCCGTCATTCCGCGGTTTACGGCATCGGCC
>CAZNXX010000031.1:0-24017 GCA_964577095.1 uncultured bacterium
TGGCCGCCCATGCCCATGCTGTTGATGGCCTTGGACCCCATCTCCGCGTCGTACCCGAACGGGGCCTCGCTGAGAATGTAGCCCGGCACCACCTCGACGTTCCGCGCGGGGTTCACCGGGTCCGCCGTCCGGCCCCAGTAGGAACGCCGAAGGTGTTCCATTGATGCCTCATAATATGTTTTCGGCGAAAACGTGTGGGTCAGCTTGGCGGAATAGGTCCGGTACCCGATGTCGTTCAGGCTGAACCATCCGGTGTTGAACAGGCCCTCTCCGTAATTGCCCGCGATGCGGTTCACGACGCGGTCGGGAGACCGGACGTCCCACCCGTACACCCAGTTGTCGAGCATGCCGTACTGCGTACCGCCCATGGCGGTCAGGCGCAGTTTCATGTTCGGCGTGATGTCCGACAGCACGCTGACCATCAGGTCGTTGTCCGAATAATCGTCGCGGGTCAGGGGAATGATCAGCATCTCGCGGTGTCGCCGGTACGACGCGAAAAAGCGCAGGCCGCCCAGGCTCCGCCCGATGACCGGCACGGGGCCGCCGAACCCGGCGTCGACGTCGAAATCCGCCTGGTCCGTCACCGGACGGCGACGGTGCTGGTAGAGAAACACGTTCCGCGCGCCGATCGGCGACAGGTCGTCCGACGGGTCGCTGTTGGTCATCAGCGTGCGCGAGATGGAGTCCCACCCCTCGAATTGCGCGTACTGGCGCTGGGTGTACTTGTCCCAGCCCGCGATGGTCCCCTGCCAGGCGACCGCGTCGTCCAGGTAGGGCCGCATCCAGAAGGAGTCGCGGTCGTAGGGCGAGGGGCCGAAATACTTCTTCTGCGCCGGGCTGGCCTTGAATTCGGCCGACACCTGGTACTTTTCCCTCGACCCCTCGCGGGTCACGACGTTGATGATGCCCGACTGCACCTGCCCGTATTCGGCGTTGAATCCGCCGCGCTCGATCGAGATGGCCTCGACCGCGTTGATCGGGACCGTCGCGATGGGCTGGTTCCGCCGCGGGTCGCGCATGGTGATGCCGTCCACCATGAACAGCGAGCTGTTGGACGAACTGCCGCGGATGTCCAGGCCCCGGATGCCCGCCTGCATGCCGACCACGCCCTGCACGTTCGACACCGGAAGCGTCGTCAGCTCCTGGCTGGTGACGGAGGTCACGCTCGTGGTCACGTCGGGCTTCACCGCCTTCCGTTCGGCCACCACCGTGACCGTCTCGCCCTTGATGACCTCGGGCGACATGCGGACGGTCACTTCGCTGGTCTGGTCGATCCGGACGTCCACGCCCTGGACGATTGTCTGGCTGTATCCCAGAATCGAGGCCCGGACGGAAACCGATCCGGGCGGCACATGCAGAATGGCGTAGTTCCCGTCCAGGTCCGAAACCGTGCCGAGCGCGGTTCCGGCGATCAGGATGTTGACGCCGGGAATCGGCGTGCCGGTCTTCTGGTCGATGATCCTGCCGGCCACCTTGCCGGTCACGCCGCCGAAGGCGACTGACGCGAGGATCAGCGAAAAGAGGACGAGCGCCGTGACCATGGGCCTTCTTCTCACTTCCATATCCGACCTCCTGGATGAAATGGGATGCTCCTGTTCCTGATAACACGGACCGGCGGGGCCGTCCCGCCTGAAGCTGTCATTCCTCCCGCGCGGCGGGGCTCACGCCGACGCCCCGTCGCGGCGCGACACGGAGCCGCGCTCGACCATCTGCACCGGCATGACGATCACCGGCCGGTTTTCCCCGCCGCTGGCCATGCGGAGAATGGTGCGCGCGGCGATGGACCCGAATTCCCGCTTGGGCACGCGCACGGTCGTGAGCGGCGGCGAAGCCATGGCCGCCAGATCGATGTCGTCGAAACCCACCACGCTCACGTCGTCCGGAATGCGCAGGCCCGCGTCGTGCACGGCCTTGTATCCCCGTATCGCGTTGATGTCGTTCGCCACGAAAATGCCGGTCGGCGGCTTGCTCTCCAGCAGGGTCTTGAAATGCGCGTACCCGTCCTCGAGCCCCCCGATCCGTACCAGCCGGTCGTCGGTTTCCAGACCGTGCATGCGGAGCGCCTTCCGGTACCCGTCGAACCGCTGGCGGAAACTCATGCGGCCCAGATCGCCGGACACGAACCCGATGGCGCGGTGACCGTTGCGGATCAGATACTCCGTGGCGAGAAAACCGCCGTATTCATTGTCGATCTGCACCTGCGCGTAGGCGTCGGTCTGTTTCTGCGGATCGACCAGAACCACCGGAAGGCCTTCGGAGCGCAAACGCTCCAGAAAATCCTCGTGGAAAATGCCGATGAGAATCACCCCGTCCACGTGCCGCTCGCGTATCATTTTCGGGAGCCCGCGGTGGCTGGGGTGGATGATGCTCAGGATCATGTTGTGATTGTTGAGGGACAGTTCCGATTCAACGCCTTCGAGCACCTTGGAATAGAAAGGATTGTCGGACAGGGCATGCCGGTCCCGGCTGAAGAGGAGCCCGACATTCTCCGTGGAGCGGGTTTTCAGCCCTTTCGCGAACGAATTCGGACTGTACCCGTGGGTATCGGCGATTTCAAGCACTTTCCGGCGGGTTTCGGCGCTCACGTCGTTTCGGTTGTTCAGCGCTTTTGAAACCGTGGACGGCGAAACACCGGCCAGACGCGCGAGGGTTCGGATGTCCATGGACCCCGAAAAAGGATGTTCGTTGACGGTTTGGAAGTAGGATTGAAACCGGAATCGATTCTTTCGAAATCGGTTTCGGATAAAAATACAATTTCAGACAATTTTTTGCTTTCATTTAAGTTCCAAAAAAGGTCAAATATGTTGCATGTATTCTATCGCATCATCTATGTTCAATAAAATCAATTACAGTTTGGCCCGACCCTGAGAAACTCAATATCTACAGAGAGATAAGTCGAATCACATCATCGAAAAAGAGAAATCGTTTTCGTAAAACCGGATCAAAAGGTGAATAATCGATTGATTTTAAGGGGAAAATATTCTGAAAGCGGGGGAAAAGAAGCAGAACAACGAAACGCTCCGGCCCGTTATTTCGATGATCGACGAAACTCTTTCGGGGATTTGCCCAATCGGGAGTGGAAGAGCTGGCTGAAATGCGAGGGATATTTGAAGCCTACGTCATAGGCGATTTCAGTGACCGAGCGGTCCGTCTGCTCCAGCAATTGAACGGCTTTTCTCATCCGTATGGTCTGTATGAAATCGAAAGGCGTCTCTGAAGTGAGGGTTTTCATTCTCCGGAAAAGCTGGGACCGGCTCAGCCCGATCTCGCGGCTCAGTTTCTCGACCCCGAATTCCGGATCCGACAGGTTGGATTCGATCAAAGCCACGGCGCGCCTCAGGAATTCGGCATCCGCCGGATTTTCAGCCAGTTCCGCCGGATCAGACCGCCATTCCCTGCTGAATTGCTCCCTGAGGCGCCTCCTTGTCTCAATAATATTACGAAGCCTGGCCCTGAGCGTCTCCATAGTGAAGGGTTTGACGATGTAGTCATCCGCCCCGCTGTCCAGCCCTTCGAGCTGCACGGATTCCTCCTGCCGCGCGGTCAGAAGCACAACGGGGATGTGACCCGTTGCCGGATCTTCCTTCAACCGGCGGCAGAGCTCGAGACCGTCCGTGCCGTCCATCATGATGTCGCTGAGAATCAGGTCGGGTGTCCGCCGTCCGGCCAGCACCAGGCCCGCGGCCGCGTCCGGCGCTTCCAGGACGTGGAATGACTCTCCGAGCCGCTGGATGAGATACGAGCGCATCTCGGGGTCGTCCTCGACGATCAGAACGGTGTGAGCCGGCGCGGAGATTTCCGGATCCGGCTGTTTCTCAGGCACCGGCATCGCGGCAGCGTCCGCACCGGCTTCGCCCTCCGGGCGGGCCTCCGACCGGGCGGAGCCGGTCCCGGCGGCCGGACAGTCGGCCGGCGGGTCCTGCGGCAGGGTCACGGTGAACCGGGCGCCCGTCTCCCCCGCCGGACCGGCGACGATCGAGCCGCCGTGCAGTTCCACGATCTCCCGGGCCAGGGACAGTCCGATGCCCGATCCCCCCGATTGTCCGCTGTCTCCCCCGCGGCCGCCCCTGTAAAACCGGTCGAAGATACGGCCCCATTCGTCCGGGCCCACGCCGGGCCCGGAATCCTCGACCGCGATTTCCGCCGCTTCTCCGACGGCCGCGGCGCGCACGGTCATGGACACGCTTCCGCCCCCGGGCGTGTACTTGAAGGCGTTGGAGAGCAGGTTGAAGACCACGGTGTCGAGCTTGTCCGCGTCGAACCGGGCCGCGATCACGGGCCGGTTGCTGCCGAACGTGAACGTGACCTGCCGGTCCGCGGCCATCAGGGTGAACGTGTCCGCGACGCCGCGGCAGAATGAAACCAGATCCGCCTCGCGGCGCTCCAGCGTCATCCTGCCTGCCTCGATCCGGTTGAAGTCGATCACCTGATTCACCAGCCGGAGCAGGCGCTCCGCGCTCTTCTGCATGACATGGAGCCGCGAGTGAACCAGGGGCCATTCCATGCTCCGGCCGGCCGCGGCGATTTCCTTCAGGGGCGCGAGAATCAGGGTCAGGGGCGTGCGGAATTCATGCGAGATGTTCGCGAAGAACCGGGACTGCAGGGCTTCGAATTCGAGCGCCTTCTCCTTCTCCAGCGTCTGCTCCCGCAGGTCGCTGCGGAGCCGGACGAGATTCGACTGGTAGCGGTGATAGCCGACCAAAACGGCGCCGGCGAGCAGCAGGTAGAGCAGGAGGGCCCAGGCCGACTTCCAGAACGGCGGATCGAGCGTGACGCGGATGGCCGCCTCGGCCGCGCCCGCGGGATTCCAGACGCCGTCCGTGTTCGTCGCCGCCACCCGGAACGTGTAGGCGCCCGGGTCGAGATTGGTGAAGGTCGCGGAACGGCCCGCAGCCGCGTCGATCCACCCGTCGTGGTAACCGTCGAGACGGTACCGGTAGCGGATCTTGCCCGGCTTGACGAACTCGGGCGCCGTGAAGAGCACGGTGAACATCTTGGCCTCGCCGTGCGACAGCCGGACGCCGCCGTCCGTGGACGGCGTTTTCCGCGCTGGCGCGGACGCCCGGTCGGAGGGTCTTTGCGCGGCCATGACCTCCACGGCCGTGATGACCGGAGCCGGTTCGGCCGTCCTCTCCGGCACGCTGTCCGGGTGAAAAATCGTGAATCCGGCGGTTCCGCCGAAAACCATTTCCCCGCCCGGAAGCCGGAGGCAGGACCCGTGTATGAACTCGTCGGCCTGAAGGCCGTCCTGGCGCGTGTACACCCGGGTCTCGCCGGTCTCCGGATCGAAACGGACGAGGCCGGCGTTGGTGGAGATCCAGAGCCTGCCGCGTCCGTCTTCGAGGATGCCGTTCATGACTTCGCTGGGAAAACCGTTTCGCGTCCCGAAGCGGGTGAAGACGCCGGTTTTCGGGTCCAGCCGGTTCAGCCCGGCATACGTGCCGATCCAGATCCTGCCCTTGGCGTCCTCATGCAGCGCGTACACCCAGTTGTGGCTGAGGCTGGTGGAATCACGGTCCACGGACAGGTAGGAGGAGAATCGGCCGGTCTTTCCGTCGTAGCGGCACAGGCCCACATAGGTGCCGATCCACAGTCCGCCTTCCCGGTCCTCGAGCAGGGTCAGGCAGAAATCGCTGACCGGGGTTCCGGAGGGATTCTCGGGGTCGTGCGTGAACCGCGTGAACCGCCGCCCGTCCGGCCGGTCCAGCCGGAACAGGCCCCTGCCGTTCGTGGCGATCCACATGCGGCCGTGTCTGTCCCTGCGTATGGCGCGAACGTCCCCGAATCCGGCGCCGGCCGGGTCCGGAATGCCGGGTGTCAGAGCGCGGAACCGGCCGGATCCCGGATCGAGGATGCCGAGTCCGTCCAGGTAATCACCGATCCAGACCGGGCCTCCCGTCGACTCCGCGTCCGTCCACAGGGCCAGCACGGCGTTTGTCGCGCTGCCGCGGGAACCGGACGGATTCTGCCGGACGCGGCGGAACAGGCCGGTTTGAAAATCGAAACGGTTGAGTCCGCCGCCGTCCGTGCCGATCCACAGTCCCTTGCTTCCGTCCGGGCTGAAACAGGTGACCGAATTGTGACTCAACGAACGGCCGTCGCCCGGTATGCTCCGGAACGTGCGGAAGGGGTTCCCGCCCTGCGGCGCGTATTCCAGCCCCTGCGTGCCGCCCAGCCAGAGAACGCCCGAGCGGTCGCGGAAAACGGCCTGGATGTTTCCGCTGTGAAGCGCCCCGGGCCGTGCCGGTTCGGCCTGGTTTCGCCGCACCTTTCCGGATAAACGGTCCAGCCGGTTGAGCCCGTTCTGAGTGGCGATCCACAGCCCGGCCGGTCCGTCCGGAAACAGGTCCCAGCAGATGTCGTTCGACAGGGATTCCGGGTTTCCGGGTTCCCGGCGGAAGACGCGGAAGGAACCGGATTCCGAGTCGAACCGGTGGAGGCCCGCGTCCGTCCCGGCCCAGAGAGTCCCGGCGCTGTCCGAATGGAGCGAATGGATCCGGTCGGAGAGCAGACCGCCGCCGGTTCTGACTCCGGCCCGGAAAACATGAACGGATCCCGCCGACGGGTCGACCCGGATCAGGCCGCGGTTCGTCATCCCGATCCAGAACCGTCCCTGTCGGTCGACCTCCAGCCTGTGGAAATCGGCCGGCCGCACGCCGCGCGCCTCCAGCAGCCTCGAGAGAATGGGAACGCAGAGGGAATCGTCCGGTTCGGCCCGGAGGATGGCGGAGGAGGATGAAAGAACCACGGTTCCGTCGCCGCGTTCCGCGATGTCGGTGACGTCGTATTCCGCGGCCTCTTCGTTCCGGAAGCGGACGAACCGGTCCCTGCGCCGGTCGTAGAGGTGCAGGCCGTTCTGCGTGCCGACCCAGAGCCTGCCCTTTGTGTCGACATGCAGGCTGTGCACCACGTTCGAGGAAAGGCTCCCGGGGTCCCCGTCCAGTCGTCGGTAGACCCGGAACGAATACCCGTCAAACCGGTTGAGCCCGTCCGTGGTGGCGACCCAGAGGAAGCCGTCCGGGTCCTGGCGGATCGCGTTCACGAAACTGGAGGACAGCCCGTTTTCGGTGTTCAGGCGGCTGAAGGCGGGCGGACCCGTCTCCGGCCGGGCGGGAATGGCCACGGCGAGGAGGGAGAGGAGAAGGATGTAGAGAAGGAGGTAGAGCCGCCTGGATTGCATGCCGATGCTTTCGTGTTTTTTCTTTCTCTTCGGAGAGCCCTTCATTAACCTGGAAAATTTTTTTCCCCGGGTCTCGATTAGCGGGGATCCCGCCTCTGCGCCCGGGATTGAAACCGATTCTCGACGCTCCGGGAGGTTTCAAACCTCCCGGAGCGTTTCTTTGCCCGGATCACCGATTGTCCTCGGAAACGCAGGGAGAGGAGCCCCTGCGTGCAGATATCCTTCTTTATTCATTCCGAATTCTCTCTCCATGGCCCGCCCGGATTCCATTTTTTCTCAAACGGCTGACCGGACTGTACTGCGAACAACAGCGGTTTGATGAATGCATTCAGGGATTGTGCAATTTTCCGGATTTCATCCGGATCGGCTTGGATTCGCGACCGTCTCCAGAATGCACGCCAATGTACCAGACTCACCGGAGAGGTCATCTGCGACTCCTCCAGCGCCGGCGATTCGCCTTCCAGATAGGGTGTTCCCCTTTTTTCAAATGTGGCCCTGATGGACCGTGCCAGTATCTTCCCCTCGAAATCACTATTATTCGCGAGCGTAAAAATGTCATAGAAATCCTTCATCCGGCTGATGATTATTCCATGGCTGAAAATTGCTTCAATTTTCTCGGCAACGACAGTTTCCTTTGGATAAACAAGAACCTGCGGCGATGGATGTCCGAGAAGAGTCGGGACACTCGCCATCCGGGGTTCCGGATCCACCGTATCTCCAAAACCGACATCAATCTGCATCGGTATTCTAGCCCGGTCCAACTCGGCATTCAGACTGATGCGAACGCCATTGTATTCCGCTTCAAGCGTAATCACCTCTCCAGCAACCGATTCCGGGTTGAACGCGATGCCGTCCTCGCATGGAATTCCGCAAACATCTCGGACTACATTCGACACCGATTCAATGCTACCGGTGCCCAGGCCTTCAAGATCGATGTCCCATGTGGCCCTGTGGCGGCTTTCTGACCAGAACCGGAAAAGCGTGGCTCCTTTCAGGATAAAACGACCTACATACGGAGAAACGCCGAGTCGGTACAGAAACCGTTCCGCCGCGAATTCCGACAGGACATGCTGAAATTCGTCGTTCCGGTTATGCGCCATAATCAGAAGGCGTGCCCGGATTGAAGCGGCCGGATTGGCTTTTTTCTCCGGCTTCGTCATCCCAGCGCCTCGAGATAGGGCCGGATCACACTTGTGACGTGGTCAATCTCCGCGAAACGCCAGAGTGCATTCATCCCTTTCGGGTGCTTCTTCCGGTAATCGCGAAGCGCCTCGACCGTCACATCCATCCCGATCTTTTTCCTGAATTTGAAGCAGTCAGCCACGGTTTTCGCTGCGCTGTAAACCCGGATCGGAACCCCCTGTACGGAGTCGTTCTCAACACCCTGGGTGAAAGCGGCTCCGGAGAGATAGAAATACCTTTTTTTAGGTATATCTCTTCTGGGTATCCATGACCCGCGGGGAACAACCATCCACACCTCGGACGGATTTTGAGTCGTCAGACCATGAAATCGCAGGGCGGAAAGCAGACCGATGACGCCGGCCGGCACCTGCAGACAGGCTTCCGCCAGGCTGTGTTTCTCAGACAGAACGTTTCCCGGGAGGCTGTAAAAGCCCCGGCTGATCCTTTCAATCAGACCCTGCTCGCAAAGTCGCCGGATTTGTGTTCTGGACACACCCTGTCGACCGAGATCGACAGATCGGACTATACCTTTCCTGCCGAATATCTCCAGAACCAGATTGGTTTTCATGCCAGATGTCACAATTCCTCGTCAAATAAATTTATTTGCATAGGAAATGTAACAATCTTTAAAAATAATGTCAAGCGAATACAACAAGAGAAATTGATTTTATGGCTTGCGGGAAGGAAATCAGATTGTCGGTATTTTCATGTAAATACCTTCATTTTGATTCATCATTTACTCAGCGTCGAGGCGGGAACCCTTGCGGGGAGATTGAAAAAACGCAGGCTGAAAGCCTGCGGCTACCAAACCTTCCCGATTCTTGCTTTGAACAGATTTTAAAACTCCGCCACCGGCACCTGGAAGGTCCGCGGATCGTTGTGGAATCCCCGCTTGTAATTCAGGACCTCGATTTTCTCGGGCACGACCCTGATCAGCACCAGCTTGCTCCGGTCCGGAAAAGACTGGGCCCAGTACTCCCTCCACTTCATCCGGATGACCTCCGGATCGTTCACCAGGGTCGCCTTTCCGACGATGTTCACGTTCCCGATCGCGGTTCCGTGGTCCGCGTAATACAGGCAGACGCGCGGATCCCTGCTGATCTCACGGGCCTTGCGGCTGTCTGTGCTCGTGGCCATCCACACGGTCATGTCGTCCTCCGGCGGGAACGGATTCATGGTCCGGGCATGCGGCTGTCCGGTGGAGTCCACCGTGACCAGGCCGCAGTAGGTCTGAAGGGACATGATTTCCCTGGCCGCGGCGATCAGGGAGTCCCGGTCCGCGGGTTTCGGCGATTCCTGGGACTGAAGGGATGCGGCAGAGGAGAAAAGAAGCACGAGAACCGGCAGGAAGAATTTCTCGCGCTCAGATTGGACCATCCGACGGATGAAACGCATGGTATCGCTCCTTTTGATGGATTTGTTTGAAGTCAACTGGACGGTAACGCGGGGGCGGGAGAAAAACCCGACCCCGGGGTCTCGTTGATTTGAATCCGATGTCAGGATGACCATTCCCGGTTGATCCGCTTCGGGACCCCGGGGTCTCAATCGGGAGCCCCTGCCTGGAGAAAAGATCGCAGGCTGAAAGCCTGCGGCTACCAACTCTTTCCGAATCTGATCCGCCCCTGCCTGGAGAACCTGACCTCTGGGTCCGAAATAACAAAAGCCCTGAAAAAAGTTTCCAGGGCTTCGAACGCGCGGGGGAAAAGAACTCAGATTTCCATGACCTCGGCTTCGCGTGTCTTGATGGACTCGTCGATCCTGCGCACGAACTCGTCGGTCAGCTTCTGCACCTCGTTCTGACCGTTCCGCTCCTCGTCCTGCGAGATCTTCTTGTCCTTCTCGAGCTTCTTGAGCTGTTCGAGCGCGTCGCGGCGGACGTTCCGGATGGCGATCCGGCCCTCCTCGCCGAGATGGTGCACCAGCTTGACCAGCTCCTTGCGGCGCTCCTCCGTGAGCGGCGGAATGGGCAGGCGGATCATGAATCCGTTGTTGTTCGGCGTGATGCCGATGTCGGCCTTGAGAATGGCTTTTTCGATTTCGCCCAGAACCGAGCGGTCCCAGGGCTGGATGGTGATGAGCCGGGGCTCCGGAACGGCGCAGTTGGCGACCTGCTTGAGCGGGACGGTGTTCCCGTAATAGGCGACCCGCACCGTGTCGAGCAGGGTCAGGCTGGCCCGCCCGGTCCGTACCCGGGCCAGTTCGGCCTGCGTGCTGGCGAGACTTTTCTCCATCCGCGCCCGCGCGTCTTTGAGCGATGCGTCAACCATTTTTCTCTCCTTGAACAATGCTCCCCACCGTCTCCCCGAGTATGACCCGCTTCATGTTGCCGGGCTCCAGCAGCTTGAAGACGATGATGGGGATGCGGTTCTCGCGGCAGAACGTGATGGCCGTCGCGTCCATGACGCCGAGCTGCTGATCGATCACCTCGGTGTAGGTGATCGCGGCATACCGCTTCGCCGAGGGTTCCTTGATGGGGTCGGCCGAATAGATACCGTCGACCTTGGTGCCCTTGAGCAGGGCCTGCGCCGAAATTTCGATGGCCCTCAGCGCCGCGGCGGTGTCGGTGGTGAAATAGGGATTGCCCGTGCCCGCCGCGAAAATCACGACGTATCCCTTCTCCAGGTGCGCCATCGCGCGCCGCCGGATGTAGGGTTCGGCCATGGCTTCGAGGCGGATGGCCGACATCACGCGCGACGGCACCCCCTCCTTCTCCAGGAAATCCTGAAGGGCGATGGAATTGATGACCGTGGCCAGCATGCCCATGTGGTCCGCCGCGACGCGGTCCATCCCCCGCGCGGAGGCGGAGAGACCCCGGAAGATGTTTCCGCCCCCGATGACGATGCCGATCTGAACGCCGAGGGCCTGGATCTCCTTGATCTCCCTCGCGATCCGCTGGACCACGGCGGGATCGATCTCCAGCTCGCGGTTCAAGCGGAGCGCCTCCCCGCTCAGCTTGAGCAGGACGCGCTTGTAGGCCGGGGCGGGCGCCGCCACTTTATTCCCCCAGCTGGAAGCGGACGAAGCGCCGGATGGACATGGCCTCGCCGAGCTTGCCGGACACCTCGAGCAGGTATTCCTGCACGGTCTTGCCCGGATCCTTGACGTAGCTCTGCTCCAGCAGGACGACTTCCTGGAAATACTTGTCCAGCTTGCCGGTCACGATCTTCTCGATCACGGCCGCGGGTTTCTTGTTGTCGGTCATCTGGCCGCGGTAGATCTCGAGCTCCTTGTCCACCGTCTCCTTCGGAACGTCTTCGCGCCGAACGGCCGTCGGGCGGGTGGCGGCGACCTGCATGGCGACGTTCCGCGCGAAGTTCTGGAAATCCTCCGTTTTGGCCACAAAGTCGGTTTCGCAGTTCACTTCGACCAGAACGCCGAGGCGGCTTCCGGGATGCATGTAGGACATGATGATGCCCTCCTTGGCCTCCCGTCCCGCGCGCTTCTGCGCCGAGGCCATGCCCTTCTTGCGGAGGAATTCCACGGCTTTCTCGATGTCCCCCTGGGTCTGGGCGAGCGCTTCCTTGCAGTCCATCATGCCGGCTCCGGTCATCTCCCGGAGCGATTTCACGTCATTTGCGGATATGGTCATACGAAACTCCTCGGGGTGGTTGTCGTGTCCGCTCCGGCCGTCCGAAGCGCGTTCCGGCGGCGGCTTGATCCGCCTGCCGGCTCCGGCCCGCGGCCGGAGATCGGGTTTACCGGGAATCCTTCATCGCGTCCGGTGACGGGGCCGCGATCCCCTCGGCCGCCAGCGCGGCTTCCAGGCCGGCCTGATCCTTGGGCCGGGCTTCGATCACCGCATCCGCGACGGTGTGAACGATCAGACTGATCGACTTGAACGCGTCGTCGTTCGCGGGGATCGGGTAATCGATCGGGTCCGGATCGGAATTCGTGTCGAGCATGCCGAACACCGGGATGTTGAGTTTCTTGGCCTCGGCGACGGCGATCGATTCCTTCTTGGTGTCGATGATGAAGACCGCGCCGGGAAGCCGGGCCATTTCCTTGATGCCGCCGAGGCTCTTCTCGAGCTTCTCCTTCTCGCGCTCCAGGTTCAGGATTTCCTTCTTCAGCAGATTATCGTAGGAGCCGTCGGTTGCCATCTTCTCGATGTTCTTGAGGTGCTTCACGCTCTTCTTGATCGTCGCGAAATTGGTCAGCGTGCCGCCCATCCACCGCTCGGTGACGTACGGCATGCCGCAGCGCTCGGACTCCACCTTGATGATGTCCTTCGCCTGCTTCTTGGTTCCGACGAACAGGATTTTCTCGCCGTTGAGGACGATCTTCTGCACGGCCTTGCACGCGTTGAGGAGGTTGTTGAGGGTCTTGTTGAGGTCGATGATGTAGATGCCGCTGCGTTCCATGAAGATATAGGGCTTCATTTTCGGGTTCCACCGGCGCTTCAGGTGTCCGAAATGCGCGCCCGCCATCAGCAGCTGCTGCAGGGTGATTTCCGCCACGGGTGACTCCTTTGAATTGGGTTGTGATCCGCCATTCCCGTTACCCCTTCAAAAAACCGAGGAACCGCAACGGTTCCTCGGCACCCATCTGAAGGTCGGGGAATGTGAGTATTTACAAAAATCCGTAAACCCTCGCCGACCCGGAACCGGATGGAACCGGCCCGGCCGGAGGGTTCCGACGGTTTACCGTTTCGAGAACTGGAACCGCTTGCGGGCGCCCGGCTGTCCGTACTTTTTCCGTTCCTTCATGCGCGGATCGCGGGTCAAAAAGCCCGCGTCGCGGAGCGCTTTCTTGAAATCGGCGTTGGTCTTGATCAGCACGCGCGCGATGCCCAGCAGCATGGCCCCGGCCTGTCCGGTCAGTCCGCCGCCGTTGACGGTGGCGCGGACGTCGTACTGTCCTTCGGTTTTGGTCACGCCGAACGGCTGGCGGAGTATCATCTCGAGCGTCTTGCGTCCGAAATAATCGAGCACTTCCTGCTCGTTGACCTGAATCTTCCCCGATCCGGGGGTCAGCCAGACGCGGGCGACGGATTCTTTTCTGCGGCCGGTGGCGTACAGGGATGCGATTTTCGACATGCTATTTCCTCAATTCGCTGGGTAACGCCTGGGGGTTCTGCGCCTTGTGCGGATGCTGGGTGCCGGCATACACGCGCAGTTTCTTCATCATCTGCCGGCCGAGACGGTTGTGGGGCATCATGCCTCTGACCGCGTGGGTGAAGACGTTCTCCGGCTTGATGCGGACAGCCTTGCCCAATTCCGTCACGCGGAGCCCGCCCGGGTATCCCGTGTACCGGGTGTACCGTTTCTGTTCGAGCTTGCGGCCCGTCACCCTGATCTTGTCCGCGTTGATGACCACGATGTGGTCTCCCGCATCCAAGTGCATGGAAAAAGTGGGCTTATGCTTGCCCTTCAGGATATGGGCCACCTGGCTTGCCAGACGGCCGAGCACCTGGTTTTGCGCATCCACCAGATACCACTTCCGTTCGGGTTCGGTGGTCTTGATAAAAAGGGTTGTCACTGAAAAAACCTCCTCTAAAACGATAATAGCCTTTTATTTTAATAAAAAATCAATGACTTGTCAAGGGAAAAGTGCCTGAAACCGGAAAAAATCGTTCGAAACCGCATTTTTTCATTTTCCGCTTCCGCCCGCTCCGGCATTTTCCGATGCGGTCCAGTATCCGATCATCCGGTAAAAAAGCCTGGCCGCCGCGAATTCCCCGTACTCGGCGCCCGGTCTCGGGCACAGTTCCACCAGATCCATGCCGACCACATTCTTTTCGCGGAACACCCGCCGCAGGAACCGGATCGTCTCGTCCCATTGCATGCCGCCCGGCTCGGGCGTGCCCACAGCCGGCATGATCGACGGATCCAGGCCGTCCAGGTCGAACGTGATGTACACCGTTCCGCCGAGACGTTCGATGGCCTGGTCCATCCACGAGGCGTTCCGCCTCATGGTGTGGATGTCGAATATGGAAAGCCCCTCCCGCTCCATGGTGTTGGCTTCCTCCTGCGACCAGGCGCGGATGCCGACGCTGACATAAGGACACACTTCCCTGACACGCGCCATGACACAGGCGTGGCTGTAGGGAGAACCCTCGTACGATTCGCGGAGATCGGCATGCGCGTCGAGATGCAGGACGGAGAGGTCATGGAAAGCCGCCCGGTATGCGCGCACCGCGCCGACCGTGACGGTATGCTCGCCTCCGATCATGGCGACGCGCTTGTCCGCGGTGAGCAGGTCGGCGGTCGTTTTCTCGATGAGCTGAACGGCGGGTTCCGGGTCGTCGCCCTTGAACTTCAGCGGCGGCAGCGTGGCGATGCCCCGGCGGTAGGTTTCCGTCTTCAGTTCTTCGTCGTAGTATTCAACCTGGCGCGAAGCCTCGATCAGGGCCTTCGGTCCCAGGTTCGTGCCCTTGACATAACTGGTGGTGACGTCAAGCGGCGCCTGCAGGATGGTGATCCGCGATTCCTCCCACCCGCAGAACGCGTCCACGCCCAGGAAATTGCCCTCGGGTCCGAGGACGGTGAATTTTTTCTCTTTAACAGGTGCCGTATGCGCTCCTTCCGTCGTTCGTCCGGGTTGCGTCGATCACAACGAGCCGGCGTGGCCCGTCCGCGTGCGGACGGTTCCCCTATCGCAAATCCGGGAGGCCGATCCGGCCTCCCGGGAGTGAAATTCAGTGTGAATACAAGCCCTGGTGTATCAGCGGATGAACGAATTACCCTGTTTCCTCTTCTTCATCCGCGTCTGTCCGCGCCGCCGTCGGTGTCCGCGCCGAAGGTCCGCGTTCCAGACTCCGGTTTAAACGAACACCGCCGCCGCGACGACCGTGGTCCAGCACCCGTCCTTGTGCCCCATGGCGCTCTGCACCACGTTGCGGGTGCTGACGATCTTGCCGCTGATCTTCCACACTTCCTTGGTCTCGTTCCAGCTCTTTTCGGAGTCAAAGGGAAGCCCGAGAATGGTGGCAAGCATGCTCGCCGCGAGATCCTCGGCGTAGTCGCCCGCGACCGCGTCGGTCTGGCCGAAGGAATGATGCTCCGAGAGGTATCCGTACTGCGAAGGATCCTTGGGAATGGCGATGCCGACCGACGCCGCCACCAGGCGGTGCGGCTCGTTCGTGGCGTTGTCGCTGATCACGCAGAACGTGATGCCGCCGGCCTTCAGCTTTTTGACGCCGGCTTCCTTGGAGATCAGCCTGCAGTGCGGCGGAAAAATGCTCGAGACGCGGACGAGGTTGAGCTGGGCGATGCCCGCGTCGCGCAGGGCCATCTCGAAACTCTGCAATTTCTCCTTGTGCCGCCCCACGCCGTTGGTCAGAAACGCTTCCTTGGGTACGAGTGGATAGCCGCTGGTCGTCATTCCGATTCCTCCATCCGAACGGGCCTATGGGGCCAGGTAGAATTGATCGCCGCGAAGCACGCCGGCGGCCGCGCCCTTGAGCGCCCAGCCGTGAAAGGGCGTGTTTCTCGATTTGGAAAAAAATCCGTCCCGGTCCACGGTCCACGCCGCGTCGGGGCGCAGAAACGTGAGATTGGCGCCTGCCCCCTCGCGGATGCGCGCCTCGGGCAGCCCGAGGATCCGCCGCGGCAGAACCGAAAGCACGAGCACCAGCTCCCGCAGGGTCATTTTGCGCTTGTGAACCCCGTGCGTCAGCAGGAGCCCCACTGCGGTCTCGAGTCCGACGACGCCGAACGGGGCCGCGTCGAATTCCACATCCTTCTCCTCCGCAGAATGCGGGGCGTGGTCCGTGGACACGGCGTCGATCGTGCCGTCCTTCAGCCCCTCCCAGAGCGCGGCCCGGTCGTCCGCGGTGCGGAGCGGCGGGTTTATCTTGGCGTGGGTGTCGTATCCCTGAACAGCCTCGTCCGTGAGCGTCAGATAATGCGGGCAGGTCTCGGCGGTCACGGCCACGCCGCGCGCCTTGGCCTCGCGGATGAGCCGGACCGATCCGGCCGTGGACACGTGCGCGATGTGGATGCGGCCGCGGACGTATTCCGCGATGCGGATGTCGCGGTCGACGGCGACTTCCTCGCTGATGGACGGAATGCCCCGGAGCCCGAGCCGGGTGGAACGGATGCCTTCGTGCATGACCCCGCCGTCGGAAAGCGAAAGGTCCTCGCTGTGCGAAATCACCGGCCGGCCGGTCATACCGGCGTATTCCACGGCGCGCCGCAGGACCGACGCCTTTTCAACGGGCCGGCCGTCGTCCGAAAAGGCCACGGCCCCCGCCTCCGCGCAGTCGGCCATCTCTACCAGTTCCTCGCCCCGCTGCCCCTTGGTGACGGCCGCGATCGGGTGTACTTCGGTGACCAGGCCGGCCGCGCGCCCGCGTACGAATTCCACGGAGGGCCGGTCGTCGACCGGCGGGTTCGTGTTGGGCATGCAGGCGATTTCCGTGAACCCCCCGGCCGCGGCCGCCTCGGCGCCCGACCGGATCGTCTCCTCGTCCTCGCGGCCCGGCTCGCGGAGATGCGTGTGCAGGTCCACGAAACCCGGAACCACGGTGAGGCCGGCGCCGTCGATCCGGAGACCCTCGAACCCCTCCCCGGCCGCGGCCCCGATTTTCACGATGCGTCCGTCCGCGACCAGCAGGTCCGCGGCCGCGTCGAGCTTCGACGCGGGGTCGAGGAGGCGGGCGCCTGTGACGCACACAGCCCCCGCCCGGACCGGCTTGAAATCAGGCCTGGCCATGATCCTCCATTTCGATCTTCCCCCGGCCGCCGGAGAGCAGGTACAGCACGGCCATGCGCACGGCCACGCCGTTGGTCACCTGGTCGAGGATCACGGAATGGCGCCCGTCCGCGACGGCGTCGTCGATTTCGACGCCTCGGTTGATCGGACCCGGATGCAGGATGGTGATCTCCTTTTTCAGCGGTTCCAGCCGCTCCGTGGTCAGGCCGAACAGGGACCGGTACTCCCGGAGGGACGGGAACATCCCCAGCTTCTGCCGCTCCATCTGGATGCGGAGCACGATGAAAACATCCGCGTCCTCCAGCGCCTCGTCGAGGTTCCGGTAGACGCGGACGGGAAGCTCGTTCACGCCGGCGGGCATGAGCGTCGCCGGTCCGCAGATGCCGACCGACGCGCCCGCGGCCGAAAGGCCGTGGATGTTGGAACGGGCTACCCGGCTGTGCAGAATGTCGCCCAAAATGGCGACCTTGAGCCCTTTGATTTTCCCCAACTTTTCGCGCAGCGTCATCATGTCGAGCAGGGCCTGGGTCGGATGCTCGTGCGTGCCGTCTCCCGCGTTGACCACGGACGCGTCGAGGCATCCTGCGAGGAAATGCGGCGCGCCGGAGGCGCCGTGCCGGATGACCACGGTGTCGATTTTCATGGCCTGCAGGTTGCGGACGGTGTCTTTCAGGGTCTCGCCCTTGGAGACGCTGGATCCCGACTGCGAGAAGCTCACCGAATCGGCCGACAGCCGCTTCTCGGCGAGTTCGAAGGAGAAACGCGTGCGCGTGGAGGGTTCGTAGAACAGGTTCGCGACGGTCTTGCCGCGGAGGGTGGGGACCTTGGGGATGGGCCGGTCGAGAATGGGTTTCAGGGAGGCGGCGGTGTCGAGGATGAGTTCGATCTCCTCGGCCGGCATGCCTTCGAGGCCCAGCAGGTGGCGGCTTTTCATCTGCATGCGGCGTTCCGGATGGCGTCCTGCGTCTTCATGATCCGTTCCGGCCGGGGCTGTCACGACACGACCAGCACGACGCCGTCCTCCCCGTCCGTCTCCTCGAGCCGGACCTGGACACCGTCTGATTTCCGGGTGGAAACCGTCTGTCCGACAAAGTCGGCGTGAATGGGAAGCTCCCGGTGGCCCCGGTCGATGAGCACGGCCAGCTGGACGGAGGAGGGTCTGCCGAAGTCCATCAGCGCGTCCATCGCGGCCCGTATCGTGCGGCCGGTGAACAGCACGTCGTCGACCAGAACGACCTTCCGGTCGGTGATGTCGATGGGGATGTCCGTCTCCCCGATCACGGGGCTGTCGGCGAGCCGCTGGAAATCGTCCCGGTACAGCGTGATATCGAGAACGCCGTAGGGGACTTCCCTGCTTTCGATGGAGGACATGGCCTTGAGAATGCGCTGCGCCAGCACGTCCCCGCGGTTCCGGATGCCGACCAGTACGAGGTCCTCGCACCCGGAGTTCCGCTCGAGTATCTCGTGCGTCAGACGTTTCAGGGTGCGCGCGATCCCCTGGCCGTCCATGATTCTGGACTTTTCTGTCATCGGGTGAATATAGTAATGAGAATTTGCCTGATTGTCAAGCCTTATTTTGGACTGATAGTTGCGGCTTCCGCTGCGCCTTGAAGCGCGCCCGGATTTCCATGAAAACCGACTGATACAGTCCGGACTTGAAATCCGGGAAACTCCAGGGATAGGGGTCGAACCGGCCCTTTTCATAGTGGAGAGTCAGGTCGGCCCATATTCCCAGATCGAGGTACACTTTCTGGCCGTTGTACTTGGCCGAGGCGAGAACGAACTTGTCGTAATCCATATAACCGGGGTCGAAATTGACTTTACGGCGGGAAACAACCTCCGGGAGGTTCTCAAACCTCCCGGAGGTTTCGGACGGAGTCTGCTTCGACAGAGGCTCCGGGACCGGGGCGTTTTCAAACCTCCCGGAGCGTAATCGAACAGCCAGCTCCTCCTCCAGGGCATTGGTCCCGATCTTGATCCGGGCCAGGTCCCGGGGGTGGATGAGCCGCTCGTGAGAAACAAAAATCCTGAATATCGGGGATCCCATTTCCGGCACATAATAATCCGTGCGGTCGAAGGGAAACGCAGGACTTCTGTAATCCACCGGTCCGTGGATCTCGGACAGGAGGGTGAGGCCCTTTTCGAGAAAACCATCGTCCGAATACAGGACGCCGACCACGAGCTTGACCGGTCCGGGTTCTTCGGGTTTCACGGTTCCACCTTTCAGCGGATTCTTCTGAACGTTCGCACGTTTGAACGTTCAAACGTTTGAACGTTTTTCCTTCGGTTTCCACAGCCCCGACGCGCGCTCCCGCGCCATGTTGGCCTCGAGCGCGGCCAGGGCCCGCTCCGTGATCTCCGCCTCGATGCCGAAAGCCCGCCGGATGCTCTCGTGATAATTGTCCCGTATTTTGAAACTCCGTTTTCCCTCGAACGTCGACTCGCGCATGTAATGCTTGTGGATGTAGACCATCCGGCCCTTCTCGGCGCGTGTCAGGCAGAGGCCGTGCATCGAGTTCCACCCGAACGAATCCGTCCAGTGCCTGAGGAATTCGACGGCCGGGCACGGTACGTCGCGGAAACGGTAGCGGCTCTTCGTCTCCGTCCGGTTGAAGGTGCGGACCTCGCAGACCTCGGAATCGCCGGATCCGAGGCGGACCAGCTCGACGCCCGTGAATTCCGAGTCATAAACCCGGGGCTTCTCGAGCGTCATCTCCATGGGGCGGTTCAGCAGGTATCCCGGGTCCACGAGATGCCGCCGGCCGTCCATGAGGACGATCATGGCGCAGTGGCTGTCAGGCGCCCACTTCATGTCCGCCATCACGGGGTAACACCGGTAACCGGCATGCGCGAGAAGGGTCTGCAGGAAGAACGTGAGGGAGAAGCAGGTGCCTCCGAACCGGTGCCGCGCATATCCGTCCATGACCTCGATCGGGAAGCGCAGTTTTTTCTCCATCTCCCCGGCTTCGTGGTGACGGATGATCTTGCTGAGGTTTTCGTAGGGGAGTTTCGAGAAGTGCGACAGTATTTCGACGAGGCCGTCCGGGCCCGGCGGTTTGGGGGAAACCGAAAAATGGCGGTAAAACGCGGTCACGGCCGCGGTGTGCAGAAAGGGATCGAGCAGGCCGGGATCGACTTCCAATCCGGCCGCGGGACGGACGCGCGCGGCCGCGGACGTCTCCTCGCCGCCTCCCGGATTCGGATCCATTCCGCTCACGGAACCGCTTTCATCCTGTCACCCTGTCTGCACAAGGTCCCTCTCCTGAAAGTAAAAGAGAACCTCGGAAGCACACGGAGAAACACGGAGGATTGAGAATGTCGAACCCTCTCCGTGCAATTCCGTGTTCCTCCGTGGTGATTCTTTTTTTAAGGAATCCGGCAAGCGGAAGCCGTGACTACAGCACGCTCCCGGACCATTTGCCCCCGGGATACAGAGTCAGGTCCAGCACCTCGGGCATGATGTCCGGCCGTCCGGTCCTGCGTTTCAGCACCTCGACCTGCCGCCGCGTGCCGTCGAACATGTCGCGGAGATACGGAAGCAGGCCGTTTCCCCGGGTTTCGTCGAGTATGGCTTCGACCGACACGGCGATGTCGCGGTTGTAGGCCCGGGCTCGGTCCGGCGCGGCATAGGCGACCAGGACGCCGATTTCCTTCTCATAGGCTCCGCGCAGATTCAGCCGGCCGCGGTCCGAGGACCGCTGGACCCACATCACTTTCTTGCTCTCCTCCGGACTGCCCGTCAGCGCCAGGTTGACCGCCATGCGCCATTGCGCCTCGTCGAACGCGGCCGCTGAGGCGTCGAGCGCCATGACGCGGCTGTAGCACGCGTTCTCCTTTCGGACATTGGCCTCGGGGTAGGTCACCCCGTACCGGTGCCGGATGGAGGCGGGTCGCAGGTCGGACTCCAGGCGGTACGCCCGGGCCAGCAGAAGATTCGCCCGCGCGATGTCATCGGCGCCGATACGAGCCGTGTCTTTCGGCGCGGTGAGCCAGGCGAGCCCGTCGGTGAGGGCCGCGATCACCTCCCGGTCTCGCGTGTACCGGTCGTCGGTTCCGACATGGCGCTCGGCGAGCACCATGGCGAGATGGGCGGCGAACCGGGACAGGTCCCGATCGTCCGACACACGGAACATCCGGCGGCAGGCCCTGAGCCAAACCGCGACTTCAGAAGGCCGGGCGGCCACGCGTTCCGCGTCGCGGAGATCCTCCATGGCCTGGTCCGCGAGCCCGGAACCGTCATATCGACGGAAGAGATCGATGAAGAGGTCCACGGCCCGATCCACGCGGTTCAGCGCGGTAAGATAGATGAGTCCCTTCTGGTAGAGGGAACGCGACGCGTACAGATCGAAACGGCCGTAACCGTCCAGCACGGCATCGTAAGCCGCGACGGCCTCGTCCCAGCGGCGGCCGCGTCCGGCCACGCGGCCGAGCATGTAGTGGCATTTCGCGAGGAGCTCCTGAACGCTCTCCTTCAGGCCGGCGACGTCCGGGTTCTCGAGCGACACCATGCCCGGACCCCCGTAGAACTCCCGGGACGCGACAATGCGCCGGAGCTCGTCCCCGGAATCGTTGAACTCCCGCAATTGGCCGATCTGGCGCCGGATGGCGTCCGCCGTCAATCGGCCGAGCTCGAAATCGATGTCCATCTTCAGTTCGCCCGCGCGGAAAAACGTCCACCGGTCATCCAGGGCGTGCCGGTTCGCGAAGAACGCGTCGAGCAGGCCGTCGGCCTTCCGCCATTTGGCGGCGTCCGGCGGACCGTTGCGGAGCGTGAAGCGCGCGAGCGCGTACAGGCCCTGGGCCTCTTCGGGGGTGTCGAGCCGGATGCGGCCGACCGCGTCCAGGACTGAGCGCATGAGGGATTCGGCCCGTCCGGCGTCGCCCAGCATGAAGACGCTTTCCGCGATGACACGGGAAAAACCCGTCACGTTCTCGCCCAGCAGGAAATCGGTCATCGGGCCGTCCGCCGATTCCGGCCGCAGGGCCGCGAAACAGCCGCTCAGGTTGTCGACGGACGCGTCGCGGAATCCGAGATGCCATTGGCAGAGGGCGGTCATGAAACCGGCCTGCGGCCGGTACCGGCTCTCCGGGCGGATCCGGTTGAACGCCGTCAGGGCCTGGCCGAAACGATCCTGTTCCGCGAAGCCCCAGTGATACGCGGCCCGGCCCGCGAGAAACTCAGCTTTCTCGCGGATTGCGGCCGGCAAATGGTCCCGCCGGGCCGCCCACTCGCAGGGCTCCAGGGCGGCGGCGAAATCCTTCGACCGGAGGTACTGTTCCGAGATCCGGAAGAGCGCCGCCGCCGCGGAATCCGCGCCCTCCGCGGACGCGTATTTCATCAGGCTCCCGCGCGGCGGCGTTTCCGCGTAATCCGACAGCAGTTCCTTGTAGACGGCGATGGCTCCCGCGGCGTCACCCCGGATCTCGGCGATCCGGCCGGCCATGCGTTTGGCGAACACCACGTCGTCGCTCGCGTAATCGCCCTTGAGCCCCAGGCGCCGCGCCGCGTCCCGGTATCCCGCGAGGATCTCGTTGATCCGGCCCGAGGCCTTGTCCAGGTCGCCGTCGTCTCCCGACGCCATGCCGAGCCGCACCGCCAGCACGCGGAAGCGGCCGGCGTAGGGATTCCCGAAAAAGTCCGGCCGCTCCGAAACTTTCCGGTCGAGCACACGCTCCGCGGCCCTGTAATACGCGTCCGGCTTCCCGCCGTTCCGCCGCACTTCCGTGCCGATCGAAAAACAGGCTTCGGCGAAGGAGTAGCTCAATTCGTCGTTCCGGATGAAATCCTTGTCCTTCATGGCCTGGTTGAGCGTCTCGAAGATGCGGTCCTGCAGTCCCAGATCGGCGTAGACGCGGACCAGGGAGGACAGCACGCGGATCTGCTCCTCCGCCGAGGCCTTGCGGAGCAGATCGAACGCGCGGCCGTAGGCCCGGGAGGCCGGCTCGAGGTTCCGCCCGGCGTCATAGGCGCCGCCGGCCGCCAGGTATAAGGAGAGCAGGGCCTGCGGTTTCTGCCGCTCCACGGTCCGAGCCCAGCGCTCCACTTCCGCTTCGTTTCCCGCCCCGGCCTGCAGTTTCACGATGCCGAGCACGATGCTGTCCCAGGTGAGACGGTCGGGACGCGTGAATTCCATGGCTTTTTCATAGGCCGCGACCGCGCCCTGCGCGTCGCCGCCCGCGGCCCGCGCGCCGCCCAGGGACTCCCAGGCGGCCGCCAGCGTGTTCTCCAGCCGTTCCTTCCGCCAGGGGTTGACGGCGTACCCGTCGTAGACGCGGACATCGAGCAACCGGACCGGTTCGATCACGGCGAGGGCCTCGGCCGGCGCGGCAGCCGCCAGGGCATTGGCCCACTTGGTCCGGATCATCCATTCCAGCAGCGGAGGGGGCTCGCCTCCGGCCCGCATCCGCTCGAGCGCGGACACGGCATCCGCGCAGATCCGGACCTGCTTTTCGGTCTCCCCGCTCTGATAGTACAGGACAGCCAGGTAATGGCAGAGTTCCGCGTATTCCATGGTGTGTCGGCCGGCCGGATCCCCGGCGGAGACGTCGGGCCGAAGCAGGGCGACCGTTCTCTCGAGCGAGGCCCGCGCCGCCCGCTTTTCGGGCGTCGGATCGGCGTAGAAATCGATCCGTGTTTTCTCGATCCGCAGTTCCATGGGATCAGGGATGAAGCGCCAGAGTCCTCGGCGGTCGAGGGAATCGAGAAAGGCCGAAAAATCCGCGCGGTAATCCGGAAACCGCTTGAGGAAGGTGTCGGGGTCATACTCGTTCAGGACGTGCATGTCCGCCTTGGCGCGGAGAACACGGTTCAGGGCGGACTGGCAGGACAGCGAATCGTGCTGCGCCGCGATCCGTCCGAAAGAAAGAAAGGCCAGCAGAAATACGGCGGACCGTGTCGTGTGATTCATCAGGATTCCTTCATGTTCCGTGGGTCATTGTCTGTGGGGCGCCAGGTCGTGGAGGCACTGGGACAGCGTCCGGCGCCGGGGTTTCACGCCGA
>CAZNXX010000032.1:0-17032 GCA_964577095.1 uncultured bacterium
AGGCCATGATCAACACCCTGACCGTTGTCATTATGGAAGTCCCCTGCTGCGGCGGGCTTCTCCGGCTGGCCCGGGAGGCGGTTGCCGCGGCATCCAGAAAAATTCCGGTTAAAATGGTCGTCCTGTCGCGCACCGGTGAAATACTCAAGGAGGAGTGGGCATGATCGGGGACACCCGGAAAACCGCGTGAATGGACTGAACCGGCAGGTGTTTCCGCGGAGTAAATTCCGGGAATGGAATTTGCAGTCATGCAAGCGGTGTCCAATCATGTGCCGGAATTTACCCTATTCAAGACTGACTGGAAATGCGAATACACATCGTTCAGCACGTATCGTACGAAACTCCAGGACACATCATACCCTGGGCAAGGTATTCATCTGATATTGTTACATTTAGCAGGATGACCGAATCTGAATGGTTTCCTGATCCTTCACTGTTCGATTTTCTTATTGTCCTGGGTGGACCGATGTCGGTTCATGATACCGCAAGATTCCCCTGGCTGATCCGGGAAATGGATTTCATAGAAAAATGCATCAAAAAGAGGAAAAAAGTGCTGGGTATCTGTCTGGGCGCCCAGCTCATCGGCCGTGTTCTGAACGCCTCGATCTATCAGAATCCGTACCCGGAAATCGGATGGCATCCGGTCCGGCTGGCCCCGGTCGCGAAGAGCCTTCCTGTCTTCAAGCATTTTCCGGACTCATGGATGGCCTTTCACTGGCACGGCGAAACCTTCGCCATACCCCCCATGTGCTTCAGAATCGCGGAAACCGACGGGTGCCCCAATCAGGGATTCCTCTACGAAGATCATGTCATGGCTCTTCAATTCCACCTCGAAGCGGACGCGGCCGGCATTGAATCCATGCTCGCCCACTCGAGGGAACATACCGCGCTGGGCTCATTCATTCAGTCGGAAGAGAAAATCCGCGAAGGCATCCAGACCCATCTGCAGACAACGCACCGGATGTTCGAGAACCTGATGTATGCCTGGTTCCTGGAATATTCAGCTCGGGAAAACTGAACCCGGTCCGTCTCATCCATTCCGTTTCCATTGTCCAACACTGCCGTCGGCCGTGTTCCACCCGATCCGAATGATCGCCATGAGCAACAGCCCGGCCCCACAGGTGCGGGCTCATGGTTCCGTGGCCTGATCCGTTGGTCACTGCCGCCCGCTTCGGTCGTCGTCGCTCACGCCTCGGATGACAGGTCTAAAGAGTCATCTTTCCCCTTGATAAATTTACAGATATGTCCTATATTCCATTGTTGAATATGTCGCGGGAAAACAGCGGCCGCGGATTCCCCTGGGACGGTTCGAGGAACGCATGAAAAGCCGAATTCGGATGGGTTTGCTCATGTCCGCCGTTTTTGCCGCCTGCGCCCCATCCGGCCGTTTTGAGAAGACGGATTCGACCGGAATGATCTGGTTCAAAGGGGTGACGCACACCCATGCCAGGCCCGGTGAAACCGATACGACGGTTCAGGCGGCCGCGATGTGGTACAAGGAGAACGGGTACCGTTTTCTCGTGATCACGGACCATGACACCGTGGTCTTCCCGTCCGCGTTCACGGAGCTGGCGGACAGTTCCTTCCTTCCCATACCCGGGGAGGAAATCACGGCGGTCGGAGGCGGAATCGACGTCGAGATCAGCGGGCTGAACATCCGCAGCGCCGTCCCCCGCGTGACGGACGGATCCGTTGCCGCCGCCCTCAGCCGGAGCATCGCCTCGGTGAGGAAACAGGGCGGCGTTCCGGTCTGCAATCATCCGAATTACCAGTGGCGCCTCGGCGCGATGGATCTCGCAGCCGGGAAGGACTGTCGTCTGTTCGAGCTTTTCGTGGGTTTCCCGGGCGTGAACAACGAGGGCGATTCCCTGCACCCGGGCCTGGAACAGGCCTGGGACAGCCTGCTGACCGCCGGAAAGCGTCTCTATGCCGTTGCCTCTGACGACGCGCACGTCTACGGCCGGTTTTCCCCGGATCTTCCAAATCCCGGCCGCGGATGGGTGGCTGTGCTGGCTCGCCGGCTGGACGCGGCCGAAATCATGGCCAATCTCGAAGCCGGCCTGTTCTATTCCAGCACCGGTGTCGAGATCGAACGGCTTCGCGTTTCATCCAGTCAAATCGAGATTACGGTTCGCGACGCGGGCGACAGCCGCTTCGTCACGGAATTCATCGGACCGGCCGGCCGGGTCCTGAAGTGGACGGCCGACAACCCGGCCGCGTACACGCTCTCCGGTCCGGTACCTTATGTCCGCGCCCGCGTCACCGATGAACAGGGCCGCCGGGCCTGGATTCAGCCGGTTTTTGTGAACCGTTAGAACGGGGCCCGCGTCCGAACCTTTTCAAACTCTCCACAGGAGTTCATTCCATGTCGAAACGGATCGATTTTCTCCTTCTCTGGTCAGCCGCGGCGTTCGTTTTCTGCGGCCGCCCCCCGGCAGTCCCCGGAACGGACAGTCCCGTATTCTGGTCCGCGGCCGAATCTCCCGAGCGGATCGGAAGGCTCGTCACGGAAGACCTGCTGTCCAGGCCCGATTTCATGATGTACCGCTCCGGGACCGTGAGCGCCGTCCACTACGCGGAAGCCTGCGCCGGATTCGGCGCGGTCCGCCTGGCCGCCCGCGTCGGCGATTCAGCGGCTGTCGCCCGTCTTTCAGCGCGTTACCGGCGCGTGATCGACGAAGGGATCGTGAACACAGCGGATCACGTCGATGCGAACGTGTACGGCATCCTGCCGCTGGAACTGGCCCTGCGGACCGGATCCGTCCCGTTCCGGGCCCAGGGACTGGCCCTGGCGGACGGCCAGTGGGCGAATCCCCTTCCCGACGGGATGACGGATCAGACGCGGTACTGGATCGACGACATCTGGATGATCGGCAGCCTGCAGGTCCAGGCCTTCCGGGTGACCGGAAATCCCCTGTACCTCGACCGCGCGGCGCTCGAGATCGACGCGTATCTCCGTAAACTGCAGCAGCCGAACGGGCTGTTCCATCACGGGGAGAATTCGCCGTTTTTCTGGGGACGCGGAAACGGATGGGTGGCGGCCGGGCTGGCGGAACTGCTCTCCGAGCTTCCGGAGAATCATCCCCGCCGCGATTTCCTGCTCGGCGGCTATCTCCGGATGATGAACGCCCTTCTCCGATTCCAGGCCGAGGACGGCCTGTGGCGCCAGCTCATCGACCACGGGGAATCCTGGAAGGAAACCTCCTCATCGGCCATGTTCGGGTACGCGATTTCCGTCGGTCTGTACGAGGGTCTGCTGAAGGATCCGGCATTCGAGACCGCGCGCCGCAAAGCCTGGCTCGGGCTGGTGAAAACCATCGGGCCGGACGGCAGAATCGCCGATGTCTGCGTCGGCACGGGCAAGGGAAACTCGGTCCCCTACTACCTGGACAGGCCGAGGACAACCGGCGACATGCACGGACAGGCGCCTGTTCTCTGGTTCGCCTGGAGCCTGCTGAACCGCTGATCCCGGCTTCGCCGGACCAAGAGATTTTACGAATTCATTATTGAAGGCCCGGGCCGCCTTCAGTCGCGCGGCGGGAGAATGATCGCATGGAAATCACACTGAAGGACCGCGCCCTCTATTTCAAGGGACTCCTGCTCCTGGTCTGCAGGGACGGCGTCATCCTCGACTCCGAGAAAGAAATGCTGATGGCGGTCGGCCGCGGTTTCGATTACGAAAGGGAATTCGTCGAGACGACCATCCGCGACGCCCTGATCAATCCGTATCTGCGGGACGATCCGCCGGTGTTCTCGAACGCGGCCGTGGCCGAATCCTTCATCCGGGACGGCCTCCGGCTCTCCCGCGCGGACGGCATTCCGGATGAATCCGAGACGGTCTGGCTGAGATCGGTCGCGGAGCGCAACGGGCTGGACCGGGAACGGTTCTCGGAGATCCTGAACGGTCTGCCTGAATCCGGTCCGGACGAGAATCCGAATTCGCTCGACGCATTGCATCTGACATGGGAATGAACCGCACCCGCGGCCGGTGAAGCCGCGGTCGAAATGCGGACGCCGCGAGGAGGAATCATGAACCCTGTTCCGTCGAAGGCGGACCGGCCGGGCCCGGTGACGCTGATCGCCGCGGTCAACGCGGCCGGCTTCTTTTTCTCGATCCTGTTCTGGGCCTTCGTGGCGTTCCGGCTGTATCTCCCGTCCGCGACGCCGGCCGTCATGGATCCGGCGACCGCCGCCTCCACGTTCGGGTTCCTCGTCGCGGACTGCGTTGTCGCGCTCCCGCTTCTCCTGATCGGGTGGGTCGGACTGCTCCGGATGTCGTTTCCGGGATGGACGGCGGCTCAACTGGCCAATGTGCTGTGGGTGTACGCGCTCCTGGCCGTATGGGCGCGCGATCTTCAGCTGGGACGGTTGAGTCCGGGGAGCGTTTGGTTCCTGCCGTTCACGGTTTTCGCGGTCTGGTCTTGTCTCTATCTGTGGAAGAAGAGAGGGCTTTTCACGGCCGGCGGCCGTTGATCTTTCGGGACAGAGCCGCCGGTTCCCCGATCCGGGTGAGAATCTCCCGCAGGTCCGCGCTCTCGTAGATCTTGCGCTGGATGGTGACGAACAGGTCCCAGGAGCGTTTCTTCTCCTCCCCCGCGCACACTGTGTCTGACGCCTCCCATTTGACCAACCGGATCGTGCCGCGGTCGATTTCGATTCCGGTGATGCCGTCCGAGAAGACGCAGCTCCCCGCGTTGAAATAGCAGGGAACGGGATCCCCGTCCAGCCGGATCCGGTTCTTATCGCGCCTCAATTCCTCGCGCGACCGGCGGATGACGCCGCGGATCCGATCCCGGGCCGTGAGCGCCAGCAGCCGCTCCTCCCGGAGCATGGTCCCGGCCAGGGCGGATTCCAGCCGCTCCTGCAATTTGCGGATCTGATCGATTTTCGAGAAGGACCGGAACATGCCACGGTGCGTGTGACCCGCGATGAGCAGCAGGCGCTTCGACTTGGCCCACTCGTATAGCAGCTGGTCCCTTTCCCGGCGGATGTAGTTGTTGGCCGAGGCCCGGCTGTACTCGAGCAGGCCGACCCGGCGCAGGAGCGGCCACAGCCGGTCCGTCCACCCCATTTCCTGGATGGGCGCCCACAGGTGCCGGACGATCCAGCGGCTCCGGACCGGGCTTCGGTCGGCCCGGGGATCACCCTGGTGCCCGTGGATCACGAGAACACGATTTCCGATGAGCACCGCCGGATGCACGGACACATCCCCCAGAACAGGCGCGAGATATTTCCGGACCCGGACGGGATCGGCCCAGTCGCGGTCATGATTGCCGTAAATGCGCACCGCCCGGCCGGCGTCGTGAAACCGCTTTTCCTCAGCGTAAGCCGTGCGGCTGTAGGCCTTCAGGATGCGCTCCGGATCGGTCTCCCAGCAGTCCTCCGAATCCCCGTTCACGACCAGCCGATAGCCCCGGCGGTAGTAGCGCATCAGGGCGTACCGGTAGATGTGCCGGTTGCGCAGAAAGTCGTCGCTGGCGGACCGGCCGTCCCCCCGATGCTGGTCGCTGAAGACCACGATCCTGCTTTTCAGCGGATCCACATCCGGAAGGCGCAACGCCTGGTCCAGGCACCTGTCCAATGCCTTGAACGTCTCCCGCCGCGTGTTCCAGCCGATCACCCGCGGGCTCCTTTCCGCATCCGTTTCCCCCTGACATCTCACAAATCGGTCCGACAGAATAAAATAAACATTTTCAGGAGTTCAGGCAATCCCTTTCTGGACGGGACCCGTCCTGATGCCGGACCCGAAATCCCTGAGAAGAAATTCTTCTTTCCCCTTGACATTTCGAAAAAATTCATTAACTTAACCCCCCTATGACCCAATCAAGAAAAAGCACCCTGCGGAATATCGCCATCATCGCCCACGTGGACCACGGAAAAACCACGTTGGTCGACGCCATGCTGCGCCAGAGCGGCAGTTTCCGGGACAACCAGATCGTCGAGGACCGGTTCATGGACAATCTCGACCTGGAACGGGAGCGCGGCATCACCATCATGGCGAAAAACACGGCTATCTGGTACCGGGGCGTGAAGATCAACATCGTCGACACGCCCGGCCACGCGGATTTCGGGGGCGAAGTCGAGCGCAGTCTCAACATGGTGGACGGCGCGCTTCTTCTGGTGGACGCGAGCGAAGGCCCGCTTCCCCAGACGCGCTTCGTCGTCAAGAAAGCCCTGGCGCTCCACCTTCCGATCGTGCTCGTCATCAACAAGATCGACCGGAACGACGCCCGCATCCAGGAGGTCATCAACGAAGTGTACGACCTCTTCATCGACCTGGACGCGGGTGACGAGCACATCGAATTCCCCATTCTTTACACGAACGCCAAAACCGGCGTGGCTCACGAAAAGCCCGGGGACGCATCCACCGACCTCCAGCCGCTTTTCGAGACCATCCTGAAGCGAATTCCCGGACCGCTCGCAGACGACGATGCAACCCCCCAGCTGCTCGTCACCAACCTCGACTATGATTCCTACGTCGGCCAGATCGCGGTGGGCCGGCTGATCAACGGCACGCTCGAGATGGGCAAACCCGTGTCCCTGTGCGGCGAGAACGGAATCGTGTCTCCGATCAAGCTCACCGCCCTGTACGCATTCCAGAACCTCTCCCGCAGACCCTCGGCGAAAGCCGAGGCCGGCGACATCATCGCTCTGGCCGGGCTTGAAAACGTCCGGATCGGGGACACCATCTCGTCCGTCGAGAATCCCTCGCCGCTTCCCCGCATCCACGTGGACGAGCCTACCGTGTCGATGATTTTCTACGTGAACAACAGTCCCTTCTCGGGAAAGGAGGGCAAGTACCTCACCTCCCGGCACCTGAAATCCCGCCTTGAAACGGAGACGCTGAAGAACGTCGCCATCCAGGTCCGGCCGCTCGCGCGCAAGGACGCCTTCGAGGTTTGCGGCCGCGGAGAGCTCCAGATGGCCATCCTGATCGAGACCATGCGGCGCGAGGGGTATGAATTCATGGTTTCGAAACCGCATGTGATCACCAAGGAAACGGACGGCATCACGGTCGAGCCGGTGGAGCACATTTACATCGACATCCCCGAGGACTGCGTGGGCATCATGACCGAGCGGCTGTCGGCCCGCAAGGGCCGCATGACCAATCTGCAGAACAGCGGCCACGGCCGCGTCATGATGGAGTTCCTGATCCCCTCCCGGGGCCTGATCGGATTCCGCAGCCAGTTTCTCACCGATACCAAGGGCGCGGGCGTCATGAACTCGATTTTCGACGGATACCAGCCCTGGTTCGGCCCCATCCCCCAGCGGTCGTCGGGCGCGCTCGTGGCCGACCGTTCCGGACGGGTGACCAGCTACGCGGTGATCGCCATGGCAGACCGCGGGGAGCTGTTTGTGGAGGTGGGCACTCCCGTTTACACCGGCATGATCGTGGGAGAACGCAACCGGAACGGCGATCTGGAGATCAACATCACGAAGGAAAAAAAGCTCGGGAACATGCGAAGCTCGACGGCCGAGGCGACCGTTACCCTGCGGCCCCCTCGCCCGTTTTCGCTGGATCAGAGCATCGAGTTCATCGCCGAGGACGAGCTGGTCGAGGTGACGCCCGAGAACATCCGGCTCCGCAAGATCGAGATGGACGCAAACCGGCGCCTGCAGGACAGGCGCCGTGAACAGAAAGCCCCGGAATCGGAGGACGAATGAACCGCGGTTCAGCCGGCAGCGGCGCCACCCGCCGCCGCCGCGGGTCGGAACGGAGACCCGACGCATGATCGTCTATTTCAACGGCCGGTACATGGATAAGTCCGAGGTCCGCATCGATCCAGAAGACCGGGGATTCATGCTGGCGGACGGCACCTATGAATTCGTCCGCAATTACAGGGGAAAGCCGTTCCGCATCCGGGAGCACCTGCGCCGTTTCGCCGGCAGCCTCGCCCAGATCCGCCTGGCGCCGCCCGCGGGCGTCGATTTCGAAGCCGTCGCGTCCGAACTGATCCGCCGGAACGGGATGGAACAGGCGGAAACCGCGCTCTATCTCCAGATGACGCGGGGCGCGTCGCCCAGGAAGCATCCCTTCCCGAACCCCCCGGTCCCCCCCACGGTTTACGCGGTCCTGGTGCCGGTGACGCCGCCGGAGGACAAGTGGCGGAACGGCGTGCCGGCGATCACCGTGCCCGACACGCGTTGGGGACACTGCGACATCAAATCCATCGGCCTGCTTCCGAATGTGCTGGCCGCCCAGGCGGCCGCCGAAGCCGGCGCCGAAGAGGCCATTTTCATCCGCGGCGGCGCGGTCACCGAAGGGACCCATACCAATGTGGCGGCCGTGTTCGGCGGAGCCGTGGAGACACACCCGACCGGAACGGCCATTCTGGACGGGATCACACGCGATGTGGTGCGCGAGTGCTGTTCGGACGAGGGCATTCCGTTCATCGAGGAACCGGTGACGGAGCCGCGTTTCAGGAATGCGGACGAAATCATCATCATGGGAAGCAGCACGGAACTGATGCCTGTGGTCGTTCTGGACGGCAGGCCGGTCGGAAACGGCCTGCCCGGGCCTGTCTTGAGGCGGCTTCAGGCGGCTTTCCGGAGAAAGACGGCCGGTTGACGGAACCCCCGAAAGCCCGGCGGTGGCACAGGCCGGAACCGGAAATATCTCAAAAATGTCAAAAAAATTGACTTGACATTTCCGATAAAAAGTTGCATAATTATGCCGGAGACGGCATTCAGTCTCAGGATTTCCCCCTAAGGCGCCCCCGATAGGATTTGCTTCATCTCTTCAGCCTGTCGGGGGTTTTTTTGTCCTTTCCCCGCCACGCACCGACTCCATCCCTGCCCCTCATCAGAGTTGTCCCGGTTACGCCCAAAACGGATCCGATTGCGTAATACGGCAGGTCCGTCCACGTAAATGACGTTCCGAGGAGAGTTCTCCCGATAAAGGTCGCGCGGATATTTTCCAGTAACGAATAATGCCAAAGCTGCAGGAATTCAACCGCTGTCGTGATTGTGAAGACAACAACTCCGGCAATCCAGGGTCTCCCCTTCGGCCAGAATATTCCGATCAGCCATATCCAGAAAATCTCATACAGAATTCCACCCGAGGAATCCCTGACCCAGGGTTCAAACGGACCCGAGTACCATTTTGTGGATAGACCGATTGGCACGAGAAGCAGAAGCGCGAAAAAATGACGTTTGACTGTGCGAGTCATAATGGACGGTCCGCAATCATCGGTGGACTCAGGCCGCGGACCGGATATGCCGTCATTTTTGTCCAGCGCGGCAGGTTCGTTTCAGGGCGCGTCCGGATTCCCCGGAATACGCTTGAGGAGGCCTGCAGACCTCTTACCGAGGGAGGGGAACGGCTTTCGGCCGGGGAAAGTTCCTGCATGAACGGTACGGGTGTCCTCGATGGAAAAGAATGCGCCCGGATGATGGGCCTCGATCCAATCCACGGCCCGGACCAGGTCCTTGCGCTCGATCACGGCCAACAGCAGATTCACCGGACCGGTGGCTCCCTTGGCGTCGAGCTGGGTGACGCCGTAACCCATGGAGCGGAGCGAAGCCGCGAGTTTTCCGGCTGGCGCCTGCGTGATGATCCTGAGCACCAGCCGGCCGTAGGCGAGTTTTTCCTCCAGCATGATCCCGATGTAATTGCCCATCGCGAATCCGGACCCGTAGGCGAAATAACAGACCCAGTTGTTCAGGTTCTGCATGATCTGCCGGATGACGAGAAGCCAGATGATGACCTCAAAAAAACCGAGAAGAGGCGCCCAGAGCTTGTGGCCCCGCTGCAGAAACAGGAGCCGGATCGTTCCGATTGAGACGTCGCAGATACGCGCCAGGAATATGAGGAAAGGAAGCAGGACCCACTTGAAAAGCGCGGTGTCGATGAAAGGCATCACTCTCTCCCTGTGTTGAACGTGCAACGCAATATACAGGCAGACCGAGAAAAAGTCAATAAATCCCTTGATTCGTCAGTCATTTTCGGTTAAATTATGCAAACGTTTCCGGAGATTATGACCCGTCACTCATAGGGAAGGGTAAACTTATGAAATTCGGTTACTTCGACAATGAGAAGAGGGAATACATCATCGAAAAACCGGATACGCCCATGCCGTGGATCAACTATCTCGGCCAGGACGGCTTTTTCGGGATGATCTCCAACACCGGCTCCGGATACACGTTCATGATCGACGCGAGGAAACTGCGGTTGACCCGCTACCGCTACAACAATGTCCCCATGGACGGCGGCGGACGGTATTTTTATGTCCGGGACAATCAGACCGGCGCGTTCTGGTCTCCCGGGTGGCTTCCGGTCAAACAGCCGCTGGATTTCTACGAATGCCGCCACGGGCAGGGGTACACCGTTCTCTCGAGCGAGAAGGACGGCATCGGCGTCTCCATCCGTTTCTTCGTTCCGCCCGGAGAGACGCTGGAAGTGTGGGAGATGGATGTCGTCAACCGTTCGGCTGAGACGAAATCGATCAGCCTTTTCACCTTCGTGGAATTCTGCCTGTGGGAGGCGCTCACCGACGCCACCAACCTGCAGCGCACGCTGAATCTCGGGGAAGTCGAGGTCGAGGACGGCGTCATCTACCACAAAACCGAGTACCGCGAGCGCCGGAACCATTTCGCGTTCTTCTCGTCGAGCGAGAAAACCGAAGGCACGGACACGGACCGGGACGCCTTTCTCGGGCCGTACAACGGATTTCACGAACCGGCCGCGGTTCGGGACGGGCGGTCGAGGGACTCGCTGGCCTGCGGCTGGAATCCGATCGGCTCGCACCACCTCCGGATGACGCTTCAGCCTGGAGAAACGAAGAAGATCAATTTCCTGCTGGGCTATGCGGAGAATCCCGAAAAGGAGAAGTTTTCATCCAAGGGCGTGCTGAACAAGAGACGGGTTCGGGCCGTCATTCGCAAGTACTCCGACCGCGCCCAGTCCGAAAAGGCCTTTCTGGCGCTCCGGAAAATGTGGGACGGCCTTTTTGACAACCTCCAGGTGTCCACTCCCAAGAAGGAACTGGACACCATGGTGAACATCTGGAACCAGTACCAGTGTTTCATCACCTACAACATGGCGAGAAGCACGTCCTTCTTCGAGACGGGCATCGGCCGCGGCATCGGCTTCCGGGACGCCTGCCAGGACCTGCTGGGTGTGGTCCACTTCCTGCCGAAGGAGAAATCGCGCCAGCGCATACTCGACCTGGCCGCCATCCAGTGGCGGAACGGCGCCTGCTACCATCAGTACCAGCTGCTGGACAAGAAAGGAAACGCGGACGTGGGCGCGGGATTCAACGACGACCCGTGCTGGCTCATTCTGGCCACCGCGGCCTACATCAAGGAAACCGGCGACTGGACCATCCTGAACGCCAAGGCCGACTTCGACAACAACCCGAAGGACCGCGCGACCCTGTATGAGCACCTGAAGCTCTCCTTCGGGTACATTCTGAAACATCTCGGACCCCACAAACTGCCGCTCATCGGCCGGGCCGACTGGAACGACTGCCTGAACCTGACCATGACCTCCATCAAGCCGGGCGACACCTTCCAGGCGGACGCCACGGCCGCGGAACTCACGGACCGGATCGGCCGCGTTCCGGAATCCCTCATGATCGCGGCCCAGTTCGTCTGGGCTGGCCGTGAACTCGAGGCCATGGCCCGGCAGCGCAAGGACGCGGCAACCGCCCGCCGCGCGGTCAAGGCCGTCGCGGACATGATCCGCGCCATCAACAGGCACGGTTGGGACGGGGAGTGGTTCCTGAGGGCCTACGACCGATTCGGGAAAAAGATCGGCTCCCGCGAAAACCCGGAAGGCAAAATTTTCATCGAACCCCAGGCCTTCATGGGCTGGGCCGGCATCGGACTGGACGACGGCCGACTGGAGAAGGCCATGGATTCCCTCAAGAAGCACCTGTATTCGAAGCACGGGGTCGTCGTACAGCAGCCCGCGTATTCAGATTACGATTTTTACAAGGGCGAGATCACGAGTTACCCGCCCGGCGTGAAGGAAAACGCGGGCGTGTTCTGCCATCCCAACGGATGGGTCGTGATCGCCGAGTGCAATCTGGGCCGCGGCGAGAACGCCATGATGTACTACCGCACGATATGCCCGGCCGAGCGCGAGGCCATCAGCGACCTGCACAAGGCCGAGCCCTACATCTACTGCCAGATGATCGCGGGCCCCGATTCCAGGCGCTTCGGCGAAGGCAAGAACTCCTGGCTCACGGGAACCGCGTCCGCCAATTTCTACGCCGTTTCCCAGTACCTGCTCGGCATCCGGCCTGAGTACGCGGGGCTCCGCATCGACCCCTGCGTGCCGAAAGACTGGAAGGGATTCACCATCCGCCGCGTGTTCCGCGGCTGCCGGTACCAGATCGACGTGACGAATCCCAGGCACGTGAACCGCGGCGTGAAGGAGACGACGGTCGACGGCCGCAAAGTGCCCGGGAACGTGATTCCGGTGTTCAAGGACGGGAAAACCCACAAGGTGAAGGTGGTCATGGGCTGAACCCCCTCCCCCGCTCTTCCGGTTTCGTGAAACGGATCAATCCGCGGTTTCCGGCTTCCGCCGGGACCGCGGATTTTTTTTATTGCCAAACCTTCAAAAACAGAGTAAATTGGAATCATGACGAAACCCACTCCATCCGCCGACGGCCTGAACAAGCCCCTTCTCGGCATCAGCGCCTGCCTCCTCGGCCGCCCCGTCCGCTATGACGGGGGGCACAAGCTCGACCGCCTCCTGCGCGACGGTTACGGCCCGTTTGTCGAGTGGGTCCCGGTCTGCCCGGAGGTGGAATGCGGGCTTCCGGTTCCCCGTGAAGCGATGCGCCTGATCGGGCTCTCCGGCCCGCCGCGCCTGGTCACCGTGAAATCGGGCATCGACCACACCGACCGGATGGAGAACTGGTCCGCGAAGCGGATCGCCCGACTGGAGAAGATGAACCTCGACGGCTTCGTCTTCAAGTCGCGTTCGCCTTCCTCCGCCATGCGCGACGCCAAACGGTACAGCGCCGCGGGCGTCCCGTCAGCCAAGGGTCCGGGACTGTTCGCGGCCGCGTTCATGGAACATTTTCCGATGATTCCAGTCGAGGACGAAGGCCGTCTGAACGACGAAGGCATCCGCGGGAACTTCATCGAACGGGTGTTCGTGTATCGCAGGTGGAAAGCCCTGCTGGCCGGCACATTCACCGTCCGGCGCCTGATGGAGTTTCACGCGGACCACAAGCTTCTCGTCATGTCGCACAGCCCCGCAAGAGTGACCGCGCTCGGCGGCCTGGCCGCCTCGGCGCGGCCGTCCACCCTGGAATCGACGGCCGGCCGCTATCACGAACTGCTCGCGGACACGCTCCGGCTGGCCGCCACAAGGAAGAAGCACACCAATGTGCTGCATCACGCCATGGGTTATTTCAAGAAGCGTCTGACGCCCGAAGACAAGTCGGAGCTGGGGGAATGGATCACCCGGTACCACGACGGGTTCGCCCCCCTCGCTGCGCCGATCACGCTTCTGCGCCACCACATACGGACATTCGGGGAGCCCTATCTGGAACGGCAGGTCTATCTTTATCCCGAACCGGCGGAATGGATGATGAAAAACCGGGCTTGACCGCTTCCGGAACCGGCGGAATGGATGCTGAAAAACCGGGTTTGACCGCTTCCGAAACCGCCCGGCCGCGGATCCGTGCCTGTGCCCGGAGAACCGGCCGTCGCGTCCGTCCGGGTCACATCAAAAAGGAGAATGCATCATGCTGGCCAGTTTTTCCGTCGTTCCGATCAGCGTCGGCGAGGAACTGAAAGAATACGTCGCGGACATCATCCGCATCATCGACGCGTCCGGCCTCGACTACAGGCTGGGCGCCATGGAAACCACGGTGGAGGGAGAACCGGACGAAGTCTGGAACGTGATCCGGAGATGCCACGAGCGCATGCGGGAACTCTCGCCCCGAGTTCTCACGCATGTGGCCATGGACGACCGGGCGGAGGCGACGGGCCGCCTGACCGGTAAAGTCGAGGATGTCCGCAGGATACTCGGAGAGGCCTGACGGAATGACGGAAAAAATCAGCGGCAAACCGGGTCCTTCCAGGCTGAAATCCATTTTATCCGGCCGTTTCGGAAAACCCTCCGCGGATCTCCTGGTCGGTCCGGGCCCGGGCCTTGACGCGGCCGTGCTGAGACTCCGCGACGGCCGCGTCATGGCCGTGGCCGAGGACCCGATTTTCCCGGCGGTCGGACTGCCGTTGGAACTGATGGGGTGGTTCACCGTCCATATCGGCGCCAGCGACGTCGCGGTCACGGGCGTCAAGCCGGAATTCATGACCTATACCCTGCTCATGCCCGGCGCATCGCCCGAATCCGACGCGGAACGGATCGTCGCCTCCATTTCTGAAGCCGCGTCCGGGCTGGGCATCACCATCGCGGGCGGCCACACCGGCTGGTACGACGCCGTGCGGGTGCCCGTCGTGGGCGGCGTAACGGTATGGGGTTTCGCGGCTCCGGATCAATGGATCTCGCCCGGCGGTTCCAGGGACGGGGACCTCATCCTGATGACCAAGGGCCCGTCCATCGAAGCGACAGCCCTGCTGAGCGTGCTCTATCGCGAGAAGCTCGGGCGAACGGTGCCCGGAGAGCTCCTGAAGACCGCGCTGTCCCGCACCGACCAGATCACGGTGGTGGCGGACGCGGCCGCCGCTTTCGCCGCCGGCGGCGTGCATGCCATGCACGATGCCACGGAGGGCGGCGTCCTCGGCGGGCTCTGGGAGATGCACGCGGCTTCCGGGCTGTCCCTGCTGGCCGATCTGGACGGCGTGGAAATCCCCGCGGACATCCGTGCGGTTTCAGACTGCCTGGAATTCGACCCCTGGGCGGCCATCAGCGAGGGCACCCTGCTCGCGGCCGTGGATCCCCGGCGCGCCGACGCCGTGCGCAAGGCCCTGGCGGACCTGGGCCTGCCCGTCTGGATCATCGGGCGCTTCGACGCGAAGCTGATATCGAACCGGTTGAAGAGAAACGGGAAGGAAACGGACCTGACCGAGCCCGGTCCGGATCCGTTCTGGAAGCTGTTTTTCGCGGGCCTTGCCTGAAGCTCCCGGCTCCCGGGGTCCTTCGGATCCGGGGAGCCCGACTCTTTCACACCACGGCCTCCGACCTCTCCACCCACACCCGCGCGAGCTGGACCAGCGTCTCCACCGCCTTTTCCATGTCCGTCACGGAAATCCATTCCTGCCGGCTGTGAAAATTCTGACCGCCGGTGAAGAGGTTCGGCGTGGGCAGTCCCATGAAGCAGAGCTTCGCGCCGTCCGTTCCGCCGCGGATGATCTGCAGGCGGGGTTCCACCCCCGCGCGGCGAACCGCCTCGACCGCGGCCTCCGTGACCGCCGGATGATGACCCAGCACAAGCCGCATGTTCCGGTAGGACTCACGGATGTCCAACTCGATCCGGCAGCCCGGCCAGGCCGCCTCGACGCGGCCGCGGATCTCTTCGAGCCTGCGTCTCTTCGCCTCCACCCCCTCCGATTCGAAATCCCGTATCAGCACCCGCACGACCGCCTTCTCCACGCCCCCCTCCACCGCGCAGGGATGCAGATAGCCATCCCGATTCTCCGTGCTCTCGGGCGCGGGGTCCCCGCGCAGTTCCGCGATGAGGTCGGCCGCGATCCGCACCGCGTTGACCAGTTTGCCCCTGGCGTAACCCGGATGCACGTTGACCCCGTGCACGGTGAACGACGCCGCGCTGGCGTTGAAGGTTTCATTCTCGATTTCGCCCAGCGTGCTGCCGTCGACGGTGTAGGCCGCATGCGCGGCGAAACGGCCGACATCGAATCGGGCCGTGCCGTTTCCGACCTCCTCATCGGGCGTAAATCCGACGCGGATCCGGCCCCGCGGAATCGACGGGTCCCCGATCAGCCGCTCGAGCGCGGTCATGATGATGGCGATGCCCGCCTTGTTGTCCGCGCCGAGAAGGGTTGTGCCGTCCGAAGTGATCAGGGTTTCCCCGATGTGGCGCAGGAGTTCCGGATTTTCCTGGACGCGGATGACCTGAGACGGATCCCCCGGAAGGGGGATGTCTCCGCCCCGGTAATCCGTGTGCGTCACCGGTTTCACCCCCGCTCCGGACACGTCCGGGGAGGTGTCGACATGGGCCAGCCATCCGATGACCGGAACGGCGGCCGCCCGGGATCCGGCCAGATTCGATTCCAGGGTGGCCATCACCACCCCGGAATCCTCCATGACCGCGTCCCGCAGGCCGAGGCTTCGCAATTCACCGGCGAGAAGTTCGGACAGGGTCTTCTGCTTTTCCGTGCTGGGATACCGGTCCTCGACGCCTTCTTTGGACTGGGTGTCGATGGCGACGTACCGGAAGAACCTGTCCAGAATCGTCTGATTCATGACCACGCTCCGTTTTCGGGAGAGGTGAGGAGGATGAGAGGACTAGCGGAGAAGCAGGCGGCTGTAATCCCGGCCGAGCGCCTTTCCTCTTTCATCGAACAAACCCAGCAGATGATCGTCCATGGTGAAATACAGCACCTGCCACCCGCCTTCGGCCAGGCCCGCGACCGCGTCCACCATGCCGCGCCGGCGTTCCCAGTCGGAGTACTGGAAGGCATCGTCCAGAAGAAGAAAAACCCGGTTCTGCCGGAGCAGACGCGAGGCGAAACCGATCCGGAGCGACAGCAGGGTCTGTTCCTGGGCGCCCGTGCTGAGTTCGGTGATTGGAAATTCATTGTGATCGTCCGAAACCAGCAGGCTGTCCCCCTCCATCCGGAGGCGGCTGTACCGGCCGGTCAGCCTGCGGAGAGTGCCGGTCACTTCGGTTGAATCGAGCCCGTCCCGGATGCGGTTGTCCTCGCTCCGGTCAAGCGCTTCGAGCACCTGGGTCAGCGCGATTTTACCGAGAATGGCTGCATACTGGTCCCGGTAATTGGACAGCACCTGCTCCCGTTTCCGCTGCAGGTTCATGATCAGGTCCGGCCAGGCCCGCGTGATGTCATCCCCGGTCTGACGGCAGATCATCTGCTTGAGCTGATCGAGCTTCCGGTTGTGCTCGTCCAGGTCATGGGTCACGCCCTGCAG
>CAZNXX010000032.1:17132-23768 GCA_964577095.1 uncultured bacterium
ACCGAAGCGGGCTTCCGGTCCATGCGCTCGCGGTAGGCGTCCTTGGCGCTTCTCAGCCACTCGTAATGCTCGCTCCTGCGCTCCGCTTCGCGCTGCTGAACCTGCCTGCGATCCAGATCCGCGCGCTTCTGCTCCAGCAGGTGCATTTTCGGCCTGAGGGATTTCAGCGCCTCCTCGTCGATCCGGCTCCGCTCCTCCTCCGCGTTCCGGATCGCCTGCGAAAGACGGTACGCCTCGCGCCGTTTGGACCTGAGCTGTTCCGCGATCTCGGCCTCGATTTCGGTCTTCCGCTCGGAGAGCATGGTCCGGGGACCGCCTGAATACCCCTTGTCGAGCTGATCAAAAAGTGTGTTCAGTTCCTTCAACTGCTCCTCGATCCGGCCGAGGTCCTTCTTCTCCCCCTGGTTGGGCCCCACAAGAATCCGGTTTTCGAAACGCGTGGCGCGGACGGTTTTGGAAATCCGGTTCAGGATGCGTTCGTTGGCGTCAACACCGGATAGAAATGCCTTGATGACCGACCGGTCGACGCCGCCCTCGCCGCGGATAAATTCCGTCTCAGCGCCCTTGACCACGAGCAGTCTGGCGAAATCCGGGGGAAGATCCGAATCGCCCTGATCCCAGAAATGTTCCAGCTTTTTCGATGACGTGGGCGAGAAGACGTCGGGCCGTTCGCTCAGGCCCTCGACGGTGATCCTCCCGGCTCCGCGCGCGGGCCGGAGCCGCCATTCCCTTCCTCCCCGGAAAAGGGAACGCACCAGGAATTCGACCAGGTAGGTTTTGCCCCTCTCGTTCCGTCCGAAAATGCAGTTCAGAAGACCCGGCCTGAAGGTCACATTTTCGATGGGACCCACTTGCTTGAGGTTGATTTCAGTGATTCGGACAGGCATGAGAAACCGGCTCCGGGGGTCAGGGTTCGTAGATGGTGCGCACAGCGTGCAGAAACGCGGCGTCACGTCCCGGCGCATCCGGTCCGGCCGGCCAGTCCATACTCTCAATCTGGCGCCTGACGCGGTCGGCGAGCTGCGCGCGTTCCACATCCTCCGAAACGGACACTTCAGTCAGATCGGCCTCGCCGTCCGGGATCAGGCGGAATCCCTCAAGGCCCTTCCGTATCAAATCGGCCAGCCGCCGTTTGTCGGTCGTGTACCCGGACACCTTGAGCCGCACCCGCGCCCGCTCCTTCTCGGAATCCCGCAAACCCCACCCCCGGATCATGGACGCCAGGATGCGGCTCAGATACGCGCCTTCGTCCTCCAGCGGCAGTACGACAATGGATTCGTCGAAGAACAGGGGCCCGGCATCGACGGGATGGAACTGGACGAAACCGGATTCCGTGTCCAGCACGATAAAACGCCTGCGCCCGGTTTCCGTGACGTCCAACCCGCAAGGGGAACCGGGATAATGCAGGCATCCCAGATCCAGGGGCTTGTGAACATGGCCGAGAATGACGCGGACTGGTTTGAGGGATTCCATGTCCACGCGGGTGAAGGGCATATACACGCCCGGTTCCAGGGGGTTGGGCTCGCGCATGCCCTCCATCCAGTCGCCGTGCCCGATCAGAATCCACGCACCGGGCACGAAACCCGCGGCGTGCGGGGCGAGGGCCTCACCCATGGTCTGATCGTTCCGATAGGGCATGAGGCAGACCGGCAGGCTCGCCGGATCGGGTTTGTAAATCTCAGGCGCGGAGTGAACCGTCACGTTTTCCGCCGCGAAGGCTTTCCGGGAAAGACCGGCGTCGTGATTGCCCGGCAGAAGATGGAAACGGATGTCGCGGTTGAGCGGATCGCGGCAGACGGCCTCGAAATCCGAGACATTCCGGATCTCCTGGTCGAAAAGGTCTCCCGCGATGATCAGCTCGGAAAGACCCGTTTCGCGCATCCGGGACAGGATGTTCTCAAGCACGATGAAGCGTTCGGGATGTTCCAGACGGGGCGTCAGGTGAAGATCGGCGGTCACGGCCACCAGCATGCGGGTCATCCTTTCGGTGTCGGGACGAAGGAACGTGATAAAATAGAAACTTTCGTCATGAAAATCAATGAAAAGATGCTTCCCCCGCTGCGTTCGGGGTATTATTCGCTTGACTGCCCCTGTGCATTTCGCTAAATTGATTTCAGGCCGATTCCCCAGGACCCCCTGCCGAACCCACCCCGGAGCCGCCATGCCATTCGAAACCCTGCTTGCCGACCGGACGCGCCTGATGTCCGCCAACGCCATACGGGAAATCCTCAAAGTGGTCGCCAGACCGGGCATGATTTCTCTGGCCGGCGGAATCCCATCGCCCGACTCCTTCCCCATGGACATCATCCGCGAGCTCGGGGACCGCATTCTCCGGAAATATGGATCTTCGGCCTTCCAGTACGACCGGACCGAGGGATTCATGCCGCTCTGCGAAGCGCTGTCCGTCTGGCTCCAGAAGAAGGGAATCCATGCCGATTCCGAGGCCATCCGGATCACCACCGGTTCCCAGGGAGCCCTGCTCCAGCTCGGCATGATCCTGCTCTCGAAAGGCGACGCAGTCGCGGTCGAGGCGCCCACCTATCTCGGCGCCCTGACCGCCTTCAACCCCTTCGAGCCGCGCTACCTGCGCGTCGACACGGATGAAGACGGCATGGTCCCCGGATCCCTGGACCGTCTTCTGGAACGGGAACGGGTGAAATTCATCTATCTGATTCCCAATTTCCAGAATCCCACGGGACGGACGCTTTCAGGAGAACGGCGGCAGGCGCTCGCGGAGATCATCGTCCGTCGCGGCGCCCTGCTGGTGGAGGACGATCCCTATGGTGACCTCCGGTACCGCGGCCTGGCCCTGCCGGCCGTAAAATCGCTGGCGCCGGACCACGTGGTGTACTGCGGATCGCTCTCCAAGGTTTTCGCACCGGGACTCCGCATCGGCTATGTGGTCGCGCCCGAACCCGTCCGCCGCTGGATGGTTCTCGCCAAACAGGGCATCGACCTGCACACCTCCACCTGCACTCAGGCCCTGGCCGCGGAATATATATCGGGAGGATTTCTCGACAAGCATCTGCCCGAAATTCTGGGAATTTACAGGCCCAAACAGGAGGCGCTGCTGCACGCGCTGGACCGGTACATGCCGAAAACCTGCAGATGGAACAAGCCGGACGGCGGGATGTTCATCTGGGTGGAAGGTCCTGCCGGGCTGGATACGGAAAGCCTGTACCACAAGGCGATTGAACGCGGCGTGGCATTTGTGCCCGGAAAGTTCTTTTTCACGGAGCCGGGAGAGGGGAACGAGACCATGCGGCTGAATTATACGATGAGCGACGCGCCTGCCCTGGACAAGGCCGTCCGCATGCTGGCAGACGTTCTATCCGAATGACACGCCGGCCGCCCGGTTCTCCGTCCGTATCACGCAATAAAAAAAACGGAAGCGATGGCTTCCGTTTTTTTTGCATTTGAACGTGTAACGCGTTTCACAGGTTTGAAAAAAAGTCATTCCGATTTTTATATCCGTTCGAATCCGTCCAATCCGTCCGATCCGTGTTCCATTCTTCTCAGCGCTTGGCTTCGGACTTTCTATCCAGTATCTTCTCGATTTCATCCATGGTCCGGTTCATGGCCTCCATGGTGAGCCGGAAGGGTTCAGCCGTGGTCATGTCGACGCCAGCGCGCCGCAGGAGGGCAATCGGGTAATCCTTTCCCCCGGAGGACAGGAATTCCAGGTATCGGTCGAGCGCGCCCTTCTCTCCGGACAGGACCTTCTCTGAAAGGGCGACCGATGCCGTGAAAGCCGTGGCATACTGATACACGTAAAAGTTGTAGTAAAAATGGGGGATGTAGGCCCATTCCACGCACACTTCTCCGTCGATCCGGCACACCCCGCTGTCATGGCCATAATACTTCCTCAGCAAATCTCCGTACATCCGGGTCAGGGTCTCTCCGGTGAGCGCCTCTCCCCTCTCCACCGCCTGGTGCACGGACAGCTCGAACTCGGCGAATTGCGTCTGCCTAAACACGGTACCCTTGATGTTGTCCAGGTTTTCCATCAGCAGGGACAGCCGCGTGTCGTCGTCGCGGATGGCGGCCAGCATCGACCGGACGAGAAGCGCCTCGTTGAATGTCGAGGCGACCTCGGCCACGAAAATCGGGTAATCCGAGGTCGGAAAAGGCTGGGTTTTGTTGGAAAGCGCGCTGTGCATGGCGTGCCCCATCTCGTGCGCGAGCGTGCTGACATCCTGGTACCGGCCGTTGTAATTGAGAAGGATGTAGGGATGCACGTCGTACGCGGAACCGTTCGAATACGCGCCCGACCGTTTGCCCGGCGTTGGCGGGACGTCGATCCAGCGGCCGTCGAAAGCCGCCCGCACGGACGCAACGTACTCCCTGCCCATGGGTTTCAGGGATTCCAGAACCGCTTCGCGTGCTTTCCCGTATGGGAATTCCATGTCCACCGAGCGCACAACGGGCGCATAGAGATCGGAGTATTTCAGGGTGTCCACTCCGAGCATGCGTTTTCTCAGCAGGAGGTAGCGGTGGAATGTCGGGAGCGCGTCATTGACGTTCCGGACCAGGGAATGGTAGACATCGACGGGCACATTCGGCCCGTCCAGGGCGCTCTCCAGGCACGAGGCATAGCCTCGGGCCCGCGCGTAGAAAAGATCCTTTTTGAGATTGGAGTACAGCTGAACGCCGAAAGTGCCCTCGAATTTCCTCATGGCCTCCCAGAATGTCGAAAAAACCCGCTCCCGGTCGCTGCGGTCCGGCACCTGCCGGTATTTCGCGTAACCCGACTGATCGAGCTTCACCGTTTCGCCGTTCCCCAGAGTCACGGACGGATAGGGGAAGTCGGCGTTCGCGAATATGCTGTAGATGGAATACGGCCCGTCCGTGACCAGACCCGCCTCGGCCACGATACGCTCTTCCGGCTCTGACAGCATGTGGGCCTTCCGCCGGATGAGATCCGTCAGGTACATCCGGTATTCAGCAAGACGCGGGTTCTCCAGAATCAGGGCCTCCATCCGCTCCGGAGTCAAGTGGACCAGCTCCGGTTCCAGAAAAGCGAGTCTGGACTGCCAGTTCGTGCCGATTTGCGACATTTCCTGGCGCCGGGCCATGCGTTCCGGATTCCGCGTGTCCTCGTCCGAGGCCATTCCCGCGTATCCGGAAAGCCTGCCGAATTCCCGGTTCACCGAGGCGACCAGGTCCAGTGCCTCAAGCAGGGTTCCTGCGGATTCCGTCAGCCTTCCCTTATAGGCGTCGATCCGTTCGAATCCCGCCGCCAGACTGTCCCGGCTTTTCAACCACGCTTCGTCCGACTCATACAGATCGGCCAGATTCCAGGTCAGGGGCAGGGGAATGTCCCGGCGTTCAGCGGGTTTCACGGACGGCTCCGCGGCGGTCGACAGAAGGAGATTAAGCATGATGAGTCCACCCGTTGCGTTGAGTTTCATGGATGATCCTTTCCGGTTCGAGAACGCTTCTGAACAGGCAATTTATTCAATTCGGAAGTGGATGTCAAAGGGAAATTGGATTTTCGATCCGATAAAATCATCCAAAAATCCGATGGGGACGGTTGGTTTTTCTGGCTTCCCGCGTGTTCATGGTTCATCGTTCATTATTCATAGTCGAAGAGAAGTCAATCGAGTTCAAGTTCTGGTCTGGAGTATAAAAACAAATGAGACGGAAACCTTTTTTATGGGGAGGTTCCAGTCTCATTAACCTGAACGGATGGGGAACTATGAACCATAAACTATGAATTCTTATTTCTCCAGTCTGCAGAAAAGATTGATCCCGAGAGATTCGCTTTCCACTTCCACGGATCTGGCCTCCACTCCGGACAATCGGCAGATCTGAATGAGCTGATTCACGCTCCTGTGGAGGAGGTTCCATTTCGAAACCAGTTCCATGCCCTTCCGGGTCGGATTGTCGGGGCTGAAATTGCCGAACACGAACAGCCCTCCGGGTTTGAGGAATTTCCAGCATTTCCGGATGAGCATCGCCGCAGCCCGGTCGTTCAGATAGTCGAACAGTCCGGCGGACCAGATCAGGTCATACCGGTCCTGCGAGTGCAGGTTGAACACGTTCCGGTTCTCCAGACGCACATAGGACTCCGCTTCCGTCCCCCGGATCAGGGATTGGGCGTACTCAATGGCTCTGGGCTCCTGGTCCACGCAGTGAAAATGGTAGCGAACGCCGTTGTTGCAGACACGGTGCGCCTCGAGCACGTCGCGGCAGGATCCGCAGGCGAGGTCCAGGACATCAACGCGTGAAGCCTTGTTTTTGGACAGCTCGGCGCAGGTCCGGATGAAGTAATCCTTTCGGTTCCTCACGGCTTGAGCGGCTTCATACATGTGGAAAAGCTCGTCGAATTTTCGACCGAGCCCGGAATCCGCCGTCTTCTGCGTGTAGATCCAGTCGATCACGAGAAAATCGCCCGCATAACCCATGGGCTTCCATCGTGTACGCTGGTGCATCAGGCTCTGATCGAACATCGCGCACATGCGGAAGAACCGGTCGCGTTCCTGCTCCGGCTCCGGCGCCTGATCGATCAGTTCCGCGATCACGTCTATTTCGGAGAAAATCCGGGTTTTAAGATCCGACAGATCCGCCTGGTCGATTTCCGACACTGTTTTTGAAAACCGTTCAAAGGCCTCATCCAGTGGTCGTCTCACGAGA
>CAZNXX010000033.1:0-23518 GCA_964577095.1 uncultured bacterium
GGGGCGTGAACTGGTACACGGCGCTTTTCGGATTGCCGAGGCCGTTGGGCACGAATGCGAGATCCTTCAGGTTCGAGGCGGTGACCGAATAGGTGCCCTTGTCGTGGTTTCCCGTATACAGCCAGACGCTGGCCTGGGAGTTGTCCAGAACCGCGCTGATGACGGTCACCGGCGGGGAGATCGCGTAGTTGGCCGCTTTGGCGGCCTCTGCCGCGGCGATCTTTTCGCTGAATTTCAGTTCCAGCAGATTGATGGAATGGAGCGTGGCCGACACCAGGGCCGGCTGCACCGTGTCGGGCGGGTTCCAGACATACTGCACCTGAGAGTACTGGGCGATGGGGTTCTTCTGGGTGGAAGCGTCCGTCACGCCGTTGACCGTGAGTACATAGACGCCGGTGGAATGCGATGTCGTGCCGAGAACGACTTCCTTGTCGTTGAGCGCCAGGTAGGCGCTTTTCACCTCGACATTGTTGCTGATGCGGTAATTCGCGACCGCCTGGGCGGATTCGCGGCTCAGGGACTCGCTGAAATCGACGACCAGCATGTTGTCGCCCCTCAGGCTGACGGCCGTGATGGTCGGCTTGGTGAGGTCGATGCTGGCGAACGCGTACTGGCTGACCGTGTTGCCACGGATGCGGTTGCTGCCCGACGCGTCCAGGACATTGTTGACCGTCACGGAGTACGAACCTTCGATCTGCTGCGACGTAGCCAGCAGAACCTTGACCGCCGCGACGTCGAGGGTCGCGCTCTTCACCACCACGCCGCTCGAGACGCTGTAATTGGCCACGGTTTCCGCGGACGTCCGGTCCAGCGCTTCGGAGAAAAGCAGTTCGATGGTGTAGGCGTTGACCGCCGAGGTCGAAATCAGGACGGGCGCCGTGGTGTCGGCCGGGGTGTAGGCATAGGCCGTCTGGGCCTGAACCAGCGTGTTGGGCGCCGCGGCGATGTCCTTCAGCCCCTTCACGGTGACCGTGTAGGCGCCCCGCTGGTGCGGCGTGGTGGTCAGAAAAACCTGGGTCTGGCTGTTGTCGACCGCGGCCTTGAGCACGGAAACGCCGCCGCTGATCGTGTAACCGGCGGTGTTCGCGGCGGCCGTCAGATCGAGCGGTTCGTTGAAAACCAGCTGCAGCAGGTTGACGCCCATCAGTTCGGCGCGCACCAGCTGAGGCGGCAGGATGTCCTGCGATACGCAGGTGTAGGACTTCTGATTGTCGGCGCCGATGACGTTGCCCGGCGTTGCCAGGTCCTTGACGTTCCTCACGGTGACGGTGTAGGCGGTTCCCGGGACGTGGGCGCTGGTCTTCAGGAACACGCCGGTGCCCGCGTCGTTCAGCGTCGCCTGGACCGCCTGAATGCCGTTCGAGAGGGTGTAATTGGAGGCCGTCTGCGCCGTGGCCGGGTCGAGGGGCTCGCTGAAGGTCAGCTCCAGCCACTGGTTTCCGCCCTGCAGGGACGCAGCGAGAAGCCGGGGCGCGACCGCGTCGGCGACCTGGTAGGTGTAGCCCGCCTGAATGCTGGCCGGGATGATGTTGGGCACCGTCGCCTTGTCGCGGATGCCCGTGATGGTCACGGTGTAGGCCTGACCCGGCGTGTGCGTGCCGGTCGTCAGGTAGATCTGGTTCAGCCCGGTGCCGACCAGCGAGGCGGCCGTGACGGAAACGCCGCCGCTGATGGAGAAATTCGATGCCGTCTCGGCGCTGGTCCGGTCCAGCGCCTCGCTGAACACCAGTTCCAGCAGGTTCGCCCCGTGCAGGGAGAAGCTTCTCAGAGAGGGCGGCTCCACGTCGCCCGGCGCGTAGGTGTAGGCGGCCGGGCTGTTGGCGATGATGGTGTTCGGCACGTTGGCGATGTCGCGCACATTGGACACCTTCAGGGAGTAGCTGCCCGCCGCGTGGGGCGCGGTGGTCAGCACGACGTTCTTCTGGGTCACGTCAAGCATGGCCGACTGGACCGCGACCGAGGGCGTGATGACGTAGTTGGTGGCCGTCTGCGCCGTGGCCGGATCGACGGCCTCGCTGAACGTGACCTTCAGGAAGGTGTTGGTGCTGAGCACGGCCTGCACCAGCGTCGGCGCGATGACGTCCGCCGGCGTGTAGGCGTAGCTCAAAGACGCCGATGTCAGTGTGTTGGGCGTGGCGTTCAGATCCTTGACATTACGCACCGTGACGGTGTAGTTGCCTGCGGCATGGGACGACGTGGTCAGCGTCACCGTGGTTTTGGCGGTGTTCAGCACGGCCGACGACACGGTGACCGACGGGCTGATCGCGTAATTGGAGAGTGTCTGCGCCGAGACGGTCTCGACCGGCTCGCTGAATTCGATCTGAAGCTGGCTGGCGGTGGTGATGCGGGCGGCGATGGGGACCGGCGGAGTCGCGTCGCCGGTGTTGCAGACATAGGTGACCTTGGAATTGGCGGCGATCACGTTGGCGGATCCGGAGGCGTCGCGGACGTTGTTGACGGTGAGGGTGTAGTTCGTGCCCGAGGCGTGCGCGGCGGTGTTCAACGTGACCTGCTTGAACGTATTGTTGATCGAGATGCTCTGAATCGCGACCGACGGTGAAATGGCGTAATTGGCGAGAGCGAGGGCGCTGGCCTGGTCGAGGGCCTCGCTGAACGTGACCACGAGATAGTCGCTCCGGATCAGTTCGATGCCGGCGATCGTCGGCGGCGTCTGGTCCCCGCCTTCCCAGCTGTATTCGCGGGTGGTGCCGGCGGCGATGGTATTGGGAACCGTGGCCCTGTCCTTGACGTTGTTGATGGTGAGGATGTAGTAGCGGTTGGCATGCTGGGTGGTGACCAGATGGACGGTTTTCAGGTCCGATTGAAGCGCGGCGGCCTGCACGACGATGCCGTTGTTGACCGCATAATTGGAGGCCACTTCCGCGGAGGCTTTTTCCACGGGCTCGCTGAACACGACCTTGACCAGGTCGCCGCCTTCGCAGACCGCGGAGGCCACGGTCGGCGGCTGGGTGTCCTCGACCTTGTACGAAACTTCCGTCGAGTACTCGCTCTCATTGCCGCTCTGGTCGACCGCGGTCAGTGCGAAATAGTACGTGGTGCCGGCGGTCAGGCCCGTGACATTGTAGGTCGTGACCTTGCCGACATCCAGGATCACGGAATAGAAATTCCGGCTGGTTCCGTAATAGATCTGGTAACCGGCCAGATCCGATTCCGTGTTGGCCTGCCAGGACACCGTGGCGCCCGCGCCGAACACGAGCTGTGGCAACAGGACGAGAAGACCCAATGCACGGATCCGGAATGTTTCCCCCTTGGTGATGACTGAAGTGCGCATCCAATTCCTCACTTGAGTTGGGTTTTTCACGGGTCTTTCTCCTATTGCCAGGACTTTCCAAAGCAAAAGCCATACCAGGGACTGTTCGATCTCGTAAGACATTTATTTTCATATTATTACACTATACACAAATGAGTCAAAATAAACTGAAAATCGACCAGAACGGAAAAACTTGCCAGTACGGGGAAGCGGTTTTTATACCTTGACAAACGCTGAAAAAAATCGTAAACTGTCATCAATCTACCGACAGTATTATTAAACACTTAGTCAAAGGATTTCCATGAGACCGAGCAGAGTGTCTCTGTGTTTGCTGGGCACGGCGCTGGCTGTTTTGAACTGCGGCCAGGAAAAAGCGACTCCGGTCGGATCCGGTTTGTATGACCAGGAAAACCCGGGCTCCGAGAACCGGCTGGCAGTCACGGCATCCAGAGACACGGTATTCACGCAATCCGTTTCCTGCGGCACCGGGTATTATCTCTTCACCGGCGCACAGTCCGGAATCGAAACAGCGGCTTTCTTCGTCTTCGACACCCTGTCGGTGGACTCGACCGTCACACGGGCCGTTCTGACGTTCCAGGCCTTTCCGTATGCGGTCTCCGCATCCGGCGCAGTCCGGCTGTTGTTCTCCGAGACCGGATCGGACTGGGACGAAACCGGACTGACCTGGGACAGCCGACCCGCCGAAACCGGACCCCCTTTCGCCGAATGCACGGTTGACGCATCCGATACATCCGACGTTGAAGTCGCTCTCCCGCTCGACCTGGCCCTCTCCCTGGTGAACCCGGAAAATGCGGCCGGAAGGCCGGGAGTCGCGCTTCGGGCCGGGGACCCGGACTGCATATTCAGGCTCTACAGCCGCGAAGCGGGCGTTGCCTCCTCCCCCGTTCTCCTGTTTATCGCGGCCGGAGACACGGCAGACACGGTGATCGTGCCGACCCGGAAAGACGCGTTCACGGCCCGCAACGGAGCGCCGCCGTCCGAAGGGCGCCTGCGGATGCAGAACGGCACAGCCGAGCGCATCCTCCTGTTTTTCGATGTGTCGGTCATCCCCCGGGAAGCCACGATCAACCGCGCCCGGCTCATCCTGCACAATGACGTCGACGGCGTTTTCCCCTCTTCGGATCCGGAATTCTCCTTCTACGTATACCCCGTGACCGATTCGCCGTGGACAGTGCCCCCGACGGTCCTGGATTCGACCCGCTCGGTCAGCGGCATTTTCACGTCCGACTCGACCGCGGTTTCGATCACGTCCCTGGTGCAGCGGTGGACCTCAGGCGTGGTCCGGAACGGAGGACTGATGCTGAGGGGAGCGCTGGAAACTTCCGATCCCGCCGGGTGTTCCCCCTTCTCCGGTTCCGCGCCGGACAGCAGCCTCATCCCCAGGCTGGAATTGTTCTATTCTCTGCCGCCCACGTCCCGGTTCTAGAGCACAGATAGGAAAAACGCATGATCCTCAATCGACTACGAAAAATCACGGCGCCGCCGTCCGCCGGGATTCCGCTCCGGGCGGCTTTCAAGCTGCCGCTTCCGGTGTGGGCGGCCCTCCTGATCCATGCGGCCGGCCCGTCCGCTCCGACCTGCGGGGCCTCGGTTCTGTCCTCGGGCGGGGTCGGATATCCGGCCGGGCTCGCGGGCGCGCGGTACGCGGGAATGGGCGGCGTTTCGATTTCACTCGCGGATCCCTCTTCAGCCGGTTCCCGGAACCCCGCTTCCCTGGCCGAGATCCGGCTGACGCGTCTGGACATTGAATACGTTTCAGACAACAACACCTTCAAGGACGCTTCCGGTTCGTCCCGGTCCCCGTATTCCAATTTCAACGGATTCACGCTCGCCCTGCCTTTCGGACGCGGCCTCTCGGCCGCATTCGGCCTGTCGCCCTGCACGCGCGCCGATTACCGGCTCTCCTACCCCGATTCCCTGGCCGGGGAAACCTTCAACAAATCGGTCGAGGCGTCAGGGGGGCTGAACAGCGCGGATGCCGCGTTCGCCTTTCGTATCCGGCACTGGGCCGATTTCGGACTGAAGGCCCATTACTTCTTCGGAAAGCTCGACGAGACCTGGCGCATCGTGTTCAACGGCACGGGCTTCACCGGCACCACGAACCTGCTGTCCAGCCGGATGAAGGGGTTTGCCTTCACGGCCGGGTGCATTGTGCATCCGCTCCCCGTGCTGTCCCTGGGCGCATCCTACAGGCCGGGATTCGACGCGGATACGGAGATGGAACGCTACGCCGATCCGCTGTCCGGAACGCCCGCCCTGCACACGGGAAAAATCAGAATGCCCGCAGTCTGGGGCGTCGGTCTGCACGGGCTGCTGCCGAAGGGATTTCTGGCCGCGGCGGAGTATTCGACCGAGGAATGGAGCCGGATGACCGTCAACGGCCGTTCCGCTCCCCATCTGGCGGACGCGGAACGCCTGGCGTTCGGACTGGAATGGCTACCCGGCCCGCTCCCCACCGACGGCTTTTTCAAACGCACGGCTTACCGGGCCGGATTTTCCATCGGCCGGTTTTACATGACCGACGGCCGGGACGGATCGGTGCGCGAAATCGCGGGCACCGTGGGCGCCGGTCTTCCGCTCGGCAACGCGGCCTCGCGGATGGACGCAGCGGTCGCGTTCGGCAGGCGGGGAAGCCTTTCGGACAACGGTTTCGAGGAGAATTTCATCCGGGTGAGCGTGTCCGCCTCGCTCGCGGAGAAATGGTTCACGCGGAGATAACAGCGTCGGGGAGACGGTTCTGTCCATGAAGATAGCGATCGGAGCGGATCACGCGGGATTCGCGCTCAAGGAGGCGCTGAAGGCGCGGCTGGCGTCGGCGGGGATCGAAGTCGAGGATTTCGGAACCCATTCGAAGGATTCGGTGGATTATCCGGACTTCGGCGTCGCGGTGGCGAGGGCCGTGTCCGGGGGAAAGGCCGACCGCGGCGTTCTCGTCTGCCACACGGGCATCGGCATGTCCATCGCCGCGAACAAGGTGCCCGGTGTGCGCGCGGCGCTGTGCCGGACCGAGGAGGACGCCCGCCTTTCGCGGCGCCACAATGACGCCAACGTGCTGGCCCTGTCCGGCAGTTTCACGCCGCCCGACCTGGCGGCCGCGATTACGGACGCTTTCCTCGAAACCGGCTTCGAATCGGGGGGCCGCCATGAACGCCGGGTCGTCAAAATCCGTCAACTCACAGGCAAATAGGAGCCTTCCTTGAAATCCCTGAAACAATCCGATCCGGCCGTCGCCGAAGCCCTGGCCAGGGAAACGACACGGCAGGCAGGCACGCTGGAACTGATCGCTTCCGAGAACTTCGTCAGCGCGGCGGTGCTCGAGGCCATGGGCAGCGTGATGACGAACAAGTACGCGGAAGGCTACCCCGGGGCGCGTTACTACGGCGGATGCGAATTCGTCGACGAGGCCGAAAACCTGGCCCGCGAACGCGCCCGCAAGCTCTTCAAGTGCGAATACGCCAACGTGCAGCCGCATTCGGGCTCGCAGGCGAACATGGCCGCCTACATGGTGTTCATCAAGCCGGGCGACACGGTGCTCGGCATGGACCTGGCCCACGGAGGCCACCTCACCCACGGCAGCCCGGTCAATTTCTCCGGACAGCTCTACCGGTTCGTCTCCTACGGCGTGCAAAAGGAGACCGGCACCATTGATTACGATCTGGCCCTGCGTCAGGCGCTCGAGCACAAGCCCAGGCTCATCGTCACCGGCGCCAGCGCCTACCCCCGGTTCATCGATTTCGCCCGGTTCCGCGAGATCGCGGACCGTGTCGGCGCGCTCCTGATGGCCGATATCGCCCACCCGGCCGGTCTGGTGGCCACGGGCCTTCACCCAGACCCGCTTCCCCTGTGCGACATCGTGACCACGACGACCCACAAGACCCTGCGCGGCCCCCGGGGCGGCATGATCCTCCTCGGGAAGGACCGGGAGAACCCGATGGGCCTCAAAGCGGCCAAATCGGGCCGCGTGAAAAAACTGTCCGAGGTCATCGACGGCTCCGTCATGCCCGGCATGCAGGGCGGTCCGCTCATGCATGTCATCGCGGCCAAGGCCGTCGCCCTGGGCGAAAACCTCGGACCGGAATACCGTTCCTACTGCGAGCAGATCATCCGGAACGCGAAAGCCATGGCCGAGCGCCTGACCGAACACGGCGTCGCGCTCGTGTCCGGCGGAACGGACAATCACCTGCTCCTCCTCGACCTGACGGACCGGGGCATCACCGGCAAGGCGGCCACCGCGGCGCTCGATCAGGCAGGCATCACGGTGAACAAGAACATGGTGCCCTTCGACACCCAGAGCCCCGCGGTCACAAGCGGCATCCGGGTCGGCACGCCCGCCATGACCACCCGCGGAATGAAGGAGCCCGAGATGCGCCGGATCGCCGACCTGATTCACCGGGTGCTATCGTCGGTCTCGGACGAATCCACGCTCCGCGCGGTCCGGGCCGAGTCGGCCGAGCTGTGCGGCGCCTTCCCCCTGCCGGGCGGCTGCCGTCCATGACCCTGCCCCCGACCGGCACCCGCGGCCGCCCATCGTGGGACGACTATTTCATGCAGATCACACGGCTGGTGTCCAGCCGGTCGACCTGCCTGCGGAGAAAAGTCGGGGCCGTCATGGTGAAGGACAAGCGCATTCTCGCCACCGGGTACAACGGCGTTCCGAAGGGATTGCCGCATTGTCTCGATGTCGGATGCCTCCGCGACAATCTGAAAATCCCCTCGGGGGAAAGGCATGAGCTCTGCCGGGGGCTGCACGCGGAACAGAACGCCATCATCCAGGCCGCCACCTCGGGAACCAGTATCGAGGGATGCGTGCTTTACTCGACCCACTACCCCTGCGTGCTCTGCATGAAAATGATCCTCAACGCCTCGATCCGCGAGGTGATTTTCGCGGAGGGATACCCGGACGGGCTGGCCATGGAAATGGCCGCCGAAGGCGGCCTGAAGGCGCGGCTCTTCGTCTCCGGGACGCCGGACGCGGTTCCGACATGAAATGCCCCGCCTGCGGCATTGACGAAGACCGGGTGGTCGACACCCGGCTGGTGCAGGACGGAAAAGCCGTGCGCCGGAAACGCCACTGCCTCAAATGCGGCCGACGGTTCTTCACGGTCGAGGCCATCGAGGATAAATCCGTCTCCGTCATCAAGAGCGACGGCCGCCGCGAGCCCTATGACCGCCGCAAGCTCATCCGCAGCATTCAGATCGCCTGCACCAAACGCCCCATCTCCTTCGAGGCCGTCGAGCGGATCGCGGACGACATCGAGGATGAGATGGAATTCATGAACGAAATCGACAGCCGCCGCATCGGGGAGGGGGTCATTCAGTCCCTGCGGCGGATCGACGAAGTGGCCTATGTCCGGTTCGCGTCCGTGTACCGGAATTTCAGGGACAAGGACGAATTCCTGCGCGAGCTCAACGGGCTCCGGCAGGACGGGACCGGTCCGGAGCAGGACCCCCCCCAGGAGTAGGCATGGCCCGCCTCACCTTCCGGGGCGGTGTGCATCCGCCGCGCCGGAAATCGGAAACGCAGAATTGCGCCGTCACTGAACTCCCGCTTCCCGATCAGCTGATCTGGCCGTTGGAGGTCCCTCCGGGAATCCGTTTTCTCCCGCTGGTTCAAAAAGGCGACCGTGTGCGCGCCGGACAGATCGTGGCCCGCACCGCCGACGGTTTTCCCCTCCACGCCTCGGCCTCCGGCACGGTCGTCATGATCGCGCCCCGTCCGATGGCGAAAGGCCCGGATGTCCGCTCCCTCGTGCTCCGCGTCCCGAAAGAGACCGGAAGCCCGGACGGGCCGGGCGCCGCGGACAGACCGCAGACGGATCCGGAACACGGACACGAATCCTTTCTCGAAAAATCCCCGGAAGAACTGCGTCAACGCGTTCTGGAAGCCGGCGTGACAGAACCGGCCGGCCCTGCCGTTTTCGCGGCCGAGCGTCCGGATCCGCCGGCGGACGCATCCCCGTCCGGACCGGCCGTCGCGGTCCACACCGTGGTCGTCAATGCCATGGAATCCGAACCCTATCTTGCCTCCGACCACCGCCTCCTGGTCGAACGTTCCGCTGAAATCGTTCTCGGCCTGCGCCTGACCATGCGGATGACCGGCAGCCGAAAAGGCATCATCGCCGTTCCGTCGGACAACCGCGGTCCGCTCAAGTCCCTGCGGAAAGCGGTGCGCCGGCTCCGATCCGTGTCCGTTCTCTATCTCGACTCCAAGTATCCCGGCCACAGCGAAATCGCGCTGCTGGCGTCCCTCGGCCTCAAGACGGTTTCCTCCGGATCGAGACAGGGCGGAAAGACGGGAGTTCTCGTGCAGAGCGTCACCGCGACACTGGCCGTGACCGACGCGGTGACCCGGGGCCTGCCCCAGACCCGGCGCGTCCTGACGGTGGCCGGGAACGGCATACGCAACCCGCGTAATCTGTCCGTGCCCCTGGGAACGCCGGTCTCGGCATGCGTCGAGGCCTGCGGCGGATACACATCGGACACGGTTCTGCTCATACACGGCGGTCCCATGTCCGGCGTGGCTCTTACCTGCGACGCGGTCCCGGTTACGGCCTGGACCGCCGGTCTGACGGTCATGGACGGCCGCGGGCTCGCCCCCCTTCCGGAAACCGCCTGCATCCGATGCGGCCGCTGCTCGGACTGCTGTCCCGCCGGCCTGGCCCCGTACCGGATCGAGGCTTTCCTGCGGAGCGGCCGGGAGGACCTGGTCCGGCTGGAAGGCGTCGTGTCCTGCATCCGCTGCGGCTCATGCGCCTATATCTGTCCGGCCCGACGGCCGCTGGTCCGCGTCTTCCCGCCGGTCCCGGCTCCCGGGCGGGAGGCCGAATGACGCCCGGAAACGTCCGCTTTCCCGGGGGTAGCGCCCCCTTCATCCGCGACAATGATTCGGTCCGGAAAATGATGTGGACCACGGCCGCGGCACTGGCGCCGCTGGCCGCGGCGTCGGTCTGGACACACGGCCTTCGCGCCGCCTGGTTCATCCTTTCCGCAGTGATCGCGGCCTCCGCCGCGGAATGGGCGGCTCAAAGCCTCCGACGCGGGCATGTGACGACGCCGCCGCCTTCGGACGGAAGCGCGTTTCTCACCGGTCTGCTTCTCTCCCTGAGCCTGCCGCTGGCGGCCCCCCTGTGGATGCCCGCGGCAGGCGCCGTTCTCGCGGTCGGCCTGGCCAGGCTGGTTTTCGGCGGATTGGGCGGGAATCCCCTGAATCCCGCGCTCTGCGGGCGCTTCATGCTCATGCTCGTTGTTCCTGCAGCGTTCGCGTCGGACTGGCGCGCACCGGACGGTCTCACCGCAGCCTCTCCCCTGATCCGGTGGCGCGCCGGACACGCCGTGCTGATGCGCCCCGAATCCCAGTCCGCGGACCGCATCGCGGACGCGACCATGACCCTGTCGCGGCTCATCGAATCCCTGCCCGGACGTTTCACGGCCCATCCGGGTTCCTGCGCGGCCGAAACCTCGACCCTGCTCATCCTGTTCGGCGCCGGAATTCTGCTGTACCGCCGCGTCATCGGATGGAAAATCCCGATCGCCGGCCTGCTGTCATCGATTGCGCTGTTCTGGGTATTCGGAGGAACGGACGGCGTTTTTTCCGGGGATCCGCTCCTGTTTCTCCCGCACGGCGCGTTTCTCTTCATGCTGTTCTTCATGGCCACGGATCCCGTCACCTCCCCGGTTCGGCCGGTCCACCGTTGGCTGTTCGGAGCCGGATTCGGGGGCCTCACGGTCCTGCTCCGTCTCCGGGGTCCCTGGCCGGAAGGCGCCGGAATCGCGCTCCTGCTCATGAACGGCATCCACGCCCTCCTGTCCCGCCGAAAACCGGCCCGGCCGCCGATGAACCCGAAGAACCCCCGGGGGAATTCATGAAACGCGGAAAGAACCAGAACCGTGAGATGCCCTTCCTCGACCATCTCGAGGAACTCCGGTGGCGCATCCTGAAATCCCTGACCGCGGTCGTGGTCGCGGCCGGAACCGCGTTCCCGCTGAGCGGCCGCATTCTGGACATCCTGACCCTGCCGAACGACCGGCTTCCCGATCCGGCCCGCCTGATTTTTCTCAAGCCGGCCGGCATGCTCATGCTGCGCATGGAAATCGCAATTGCCGCCGGATTGACCGTCGCGCTTCCCGTGGTCCTGTACCAGCTCTGGCAGTTCATCGCGCCCGGCCTTCTCCCGCGCGAACGGAGGCTGTTTCCGCCCCTGCTGTTCAGCGCCGTCCTGTGCTTCACCGCCGGTGCCGCATTCGCCTACGGCGTGATGATTCCGGCCATCCTGCCGTTCCTGTACGGCATGGGAACCGATTCCATCGAAGCCGTGATCAACGTCAATGAATACGCGTCTTTTCTCATGCGGCTCATCCTGCTCACGGGACTGGTGTTCGAACTGCCCGTGGCCGCTTTTTTCCTGGCCCGCATCGGCCTGGTCACGCCGGCGCTTCTCAGGCGCATCCGCAAGTACAGCATCGTCGCGATCTTTGTCCTGTCGGCCGTGGTCACGCCCACGCCCGATCCCCTGAACCAGATACTCCTCGCCGTTCCCCTCCTCATTCTCTATGAGATCAGCATCATCGTGGCCGCGGTCGCGTATCGCCGCAGGCTGTCGGGTGACGCCGCGGCCGCCGGTCCGGAAAAACGGAAAAAGCCTCGGACCCGTCCGGCCGGAAAACCGAAGTCGAAACCCGGATCGTAACCTGATCCGATGTCGCATCGCGGTCCCGGTTCGGAATGAACAACCCCGCAGGATCATCACAATCCGCAGGCGCTTTTGCTTCAGCCCATCCGGAAAGATCGAAGAGCCGCCACGGACGGACACGGAGGATCATGGAAGGAAAGGGTCGATCGGGTAACATCGATTCCCCACCATCCATACGGACTTCCACCTTGAAAAAGGTCGTCATCCGCGGAAAACCCGATTCCTCCCTCTTTTGCCGTGTCCATCCGTGTCTGTTTCCGTGGTATTTTTAAACTGAACCGTTCGTGACCATCTGTCGCGGCCCGGAATCGGATGCATCCCCGGCATAAAAAAAAGCCCCGGCCGAATGGCCGGGGCTTTCGATTTCCGGGGAAGAAACGCTCAGAGCGTGCCGAGATAACGCATGGCTTTCGGCGCGTATTCGCTCTGGGGATACTGGCTGACGAGTTCCTGAAACTGGGCCCGCGCCGTGCTGCTGTCGCCAAGCTTGAGGTAGCAGAGGCCGCTCATGATGAGCGCATCGTCCAGTTTGTAGGAGGAGGAATACGAGAGCACGGTTTTGAACGCGGCGAGCGCGGACCGGTAATCGCCCATGGCATTGTAACTCTCGCCGATCCAGTAGTGACAGTTGCTGGCCAGCATGTTCCGCGGATTGGAAGCGGCCAGCGCCTGAAAGCGGGAAATGGCATCCCGGTAGTTGCGCATGTGGAACTGATTCAGCGCGGCCTCGTAGCGCGACTTGAATTCGCCTTCTCCGATCGCCGGCCCGGCGGCTGTGCCCGCGGGAAGGCCTTCGCCGACCTTGGCCTGAAGCTCGTCGATCTGCCTGGACCGCTGGTCCATCTCCGTTTTCAGTCGGTCCACCTTGGCCATGAGCTGGCCGATGTCCGTGTCCGGATATCCGGACGATGCGCTCTGCTCCGGAGTGGACGCGCCCTCCTCGGTTTCCTCCCCGAAAAGATCGGCGAAATCCTCGTCCTCCGATTCGTCCAATCCGGACGCGGCGCTCTGCTCCGGCTGGAACAGAAGGGACAGCGCGTCATCGTCGCTCGAACCCTTTGGCGAGTCCTCCCGGAAGAGGTCGTCCAGAGTCGCGAGTTCCTGTTCGCCCATGGGGTATTCGATTTCGTCCTCCTTCCGGAAGGAACGCGACGGCGGTTTCATGGAGAAGGCCAGGCCGGCTTTCGCGGCCCAGAATTTGGGCTTCTCATCCCCTTCAGCCGTGAACGCATAGCGGTAGTCTCCGGAGACCACGAATGAAGTTTTCTCGTTCAGCGTGAATTGGAGACCCGCGCCGATCACGAAAGCGCCGTCGTAATACGTGTCACCCTTGATCGTCTGAGTGCCCTGCTTGAAAGTCGACTTCCACCCGAACGCGTTCAGACCGGCAAAGGCCATGGGCGTGACCACATTGTTCTGGGACGGCTGGAGTATGGCCTTGAGCTCGAAAGTCGGGAAAAAGTCCATTTTCCGTTGTTCCCATGAAAAGGACTTGTCCATGGCTGTACTGTAACCGGTGCCCGCTGAAACCGCGAATGTCGGAGACAGATTGTACTTGGCGTACACTTCAATCCCGGGGCCCATGGCGCTGGACTTGATCCCCTCCACATCGGGATGCATGGCCGTGAGAGAGACGCCGAACTGATCCGGCTGGCTCAGCTGCAAACCCTGGGCGGGAAGCAATCCGGACCACACCGTAAGAAGAACGGCGATCGATGCGTACACGGTGATTCTCTTCATGAAATGACCTCCCAAAGGCTGTATTACCAATTCCGTGACAATGATTCAAGTATCCAATGCTGCAAAGATTTTGCCAACATCTGAACCGAAAAGAAAATACTGCATTTACTCTTTTATTTACAAATAATTGCCGTAACCTGTATCAAGCAGCCGCCAAGCCAATACTGATATAAAACCGGCCGGAAATTTTTCAATTGTGAAGGATTGTTAAAATTTATCGGTTTAATCCTTTAAAGTCAAGCTTTTTCATCAAAATAACAGGTTTTTAAAATCCTCTTTGAACCAAGGGGATTTTTATGTATTTTATCATTTTGGACCCTGTTCCGGCGAACGCTGTTCTATGGAACGACTTCCCGATGCAAGAAACCGTCATGGAATCCATCGAATTGCTCCACGGCTCCCATGAAGAACCTGCCGTTTTCACGGCCGCGAGCTTCATCCGGCAACGTCTCGGCAGGACAGCGGGCGATGTCCATCGTCTGCCCCGGTATTGCCTGCTGGGATTCGAACCGGGCCATTATCAGCGCCTGAAACGCAGATTTCCGTCCTGTTCCACGCTCACCATACGGCCCGGCCGTCCCTATCTCCTGTTCGGTTTCGAGGGAGTCCCCATGGCCTTCATCGACTGCGGCATCGGTGCGCCGTTGTCCGCCATGATCCTCGAAGAAACCTGCGAACTGGGGGCCGAAGTCTGTCTGTTCACCGGTTCATGCGGCGGCCTGACGGACGGCATTCTGCGCCACGATATTATTCTGCCGCTCCGCGCCGTGCGCGACGAGGGAACGTCCTTCCATTACGCGCCGCCGTCCCGATTCTCCCTGCCGGATCCGGAACTGCACGACGCGGTCCGCGAGTCGTTGTCCGAACGGGGTCTGCTTTTCCGCGAGACTTCGGTCTGGACCACGGATGCCCCCTACCGCGAGACCGCGGGAAAGATCCGGCGCCTCCTGGCGGACGGATGCGAAGCCGTGGACATGGAAAGCGCCGCGCTGTTCTCGGTCGCGAAATCAATCGGATGCAGGATTGCCGGCATGCTGACCGCCCGCGATTCACTGGCCGGCGGCGAATGGCGGCCTTCCCTGCGGCGGCGCCCGGAATCGAACCTGCCTGCGGACGCTGTTCTGGAAGCGGGATTGCGGGCGCTCCGGATGTGGCATCAGCAGCATTCTCAAAGTATTTCATGAGGAGGTCATCATGAGGCTCGGCCGTCCGACCATCCGCTTGATTCTCGGGCTCGCGTTCTGCGCGGTCCGCCCCCTGTCCGCCGCGGAATGGCGTGCTGAAGCTCTGGTCTGTAATTACGATTTCAAGGAGGGCTGGGTGATGGCTCCGGCCGCGGGATTCGCGGCCGGATGGAAATGGCTGAGCATCGGCGCGGATGCCTCCGTGGGGGCCTTTACGCCGGCCGACTCGCCGGGCGACTACCGCAATTTCACGCGGGTTTCGCTCATTCCCATGCTTCGGCTCCCGATCGGCCGGTTTTTCGTTCAGTCCGGATGCGGATTCACCTCCCTGTACGAGCGCAGGCAGAACTGGACCGGAGGGGAATCCTACCGATTCGAATCCTCCGAACTGTTTCACGGCGAATTGCGGGGTGAAGCCGGATTTTCCGTTCCCTTCCTCGACGTCCATTCGCTGATTCTCAAGGGCGGCGTCTCCAGCAGCGGAAAAAACGCCCGTTTCTTCTATGCCGGCATGGGACTCGGACTGCATCCGTCCCGGACCCGCAGGCCGTCGGCCGTGGACGCGCCGCCGCCGTCCGGAGAACGCGTGTCCCAGGCGGCGCGATCCGGCGTCCGGTCCGCCGTGGTCGTGGGAGGGAACGATGATGTGTCCATGCGCTTCAACACCGCCATTGAATCCGCCCTGATCCGCAGCGGAATCGATGTGGTCAGCTGGGATAAGCTGATCACTTCCGTGGATGACCGCCTGCGGTCCGAAGCGAAAGCCGCCAACCCGAAAACCTTCTTCAACCGCCTTTTCACGGATTCACTTTCCGTCTCCCGGCTGGCCTTCCTGGCCGCGTCCATTCAACCCCTCGACGCGGTCATTGAGACGGGCGTCCAGTACGCCATCCGGACCTACGGCGAGGAACCCGTCATCCATTCCTCCCGGGTACGCCTCATCGTTCCGGAGACCGGCGCGGTTGTCTGGAGCGCCTCGTTCGACTCGCCGGACCCTTCCTTCGAACGCCACACGGAAACCGTGATCCGCGGCCTGATGAACGCCCTGCCCCGCATCCGCGAGTCGGGTCCCTGACCGATTCCGGCCCGGTACAGGCGGCCGCCGCCGGACGCGTCCTCAATCGACAAAAAAAGCCCGGACCATCGGCCCGGGCTTTTTCATTTTCGTATTGGCGCGAATCGTCATAGACGCTGCGACTGGTACAGCGCGTACAGCCTCCGGACTGCAGGCACATACCCGCGGGTTTCCAGGAAGAGATACTTGTCATCACGGCCGTTGGCGAGCCAGACCGCGGCTTGTTTCTCGCCTCCATTGTAGGCGGCCAGAGCGCCGTCGAGTCCGTAACGCGTGATCAGCGTGGACATCAGACGGGTACCGATTCTCAGGTTGTAGATGGGATTGAAGAGCACATTCTCCGCGGAATCCCAGGAAATGCCCTCGTATTCCGCGAGAAAATAACCGGTCACGGGCATGATCTGCATCAGCCCCATGGCATTGGCCTTGGACACAACGGTCGGACTCCAGGTGCCCGCGCTCTCGTGCGTGATCATCGCGCAGATCAGCTCGGTGTTGAGATTCGGGTATTTCTGGGAAAGCTCGTAAATTTCATTGGCGATATCGTACGATTCAATGGCAGACAGATTCTTGTTGTGCAGATCGATGATCTTCATGACTTTCTGGATCTCATACTGCCGGACGCTGTCGATGTTCATCGCTGAACGGAGATTGATCACGTCCTGGCCCAGTTTTTCCATGCGGGCGTGCGAGATCCGGTAATTGATATAACTGCCCGCGACCACGATCGCTGCGAGCAACACCATGCCCAGACTCAGAGTGTCGGGACGTTTTCCGGGATTTTTCCTTTTTTCTTTATTTACAACAGGTTTCATCGTTTTTTTTCTCTTGGAAAAAGCCATAGGCATCCTCCTGTTCCTGATTCTGCAACCGGCAAGTGAATACGGGCAAACACTGCTGCCGAATAAAAAAACGGCATGATTAATATTTGCAATAATCATGCCGTCACTTAATAATATGTGAATACTGGGGTTGTATTTATTTATGCCGTTTCACGTCCTTCCTCTCCTGCCATCCCATACGCGGAATGAAAATAAGCCCCAGTATTGTTGGAACCAGCACATTGAGCACAAAAAGCAGAAGCGAGGCGTTGAAAGCCGTCGCCTGTTCCACGTTGAAACGGGTAAAGAAATAAACGGACGCTCCTTCCCGGATTCCGAGATCTCCGATGGAAACGGGCAGTATGGTCTTGACCAGAATCACCGATGTGGTTACGGTGAGCGCCGTGGTCCAGGGGATGGGCTGAAATGCGAACGCCAGCAGGCAGAACTGAAGAATGTACACCCCGTACAGCAGGGATGCCAGCCCGGCCTGCAGCAGGGCGTCCCGACGGCTGAAACGGTCGATGCACGAAATGATGCGTTTGAGCTTTTCCCGGGCGGGCATCAGCATGGAAAGGTAATAGAGAAAAGAGCGGATCCATTCCGGATGCAGAATCACGATCAGTGAAACGACCGTGAAAAAAGCGGCGCCGAAGAACATCGGCCAGACCAGAAACGGGGCATACCCGTACTGATAGGACACTAAAAGCACCAGCCCCCAGAAACCGGCAGCCGCGACCGGGAAGAATGCGTACAGCTTGTCCATGACGATCAATCCCACGGCCTGCAGCCGGTCCTCATGCTTCAGGAACAGCGTGCGGCCGATTTCGCCGATGCGGCCGGGCGTGACGAATCCGGCCACCATGCCGCCGAAGAGCGAGGCGACGGAATCGGACACCGGCGTGTGCGGATTGATCAGCCGGAGCAGGAGATGCCATCGTATCCACTGCAGGAGCAGATTCGGAACGAGCAGAATCGCGGCCGCGGCCAGGCAGTCGGGCCGGACGGGATTTCTGAGCGCCCCGAGAATCTCCCGGACGTCCACGGCGCGGACCAGGATCAGCATGGCCACGGCCGTGATCAACAGCTTCAGGAGTAGAAAAAGCCGGCTTTTTCGGGTCGGAAATTTCAAATCACCTTTCCCGATAAAAGAATTTGGGGATTCTGAAGACGGCCTCAGCCCCGCTCCGGAAGCGGCCGGCCGGGCGCGACCGGAGCCCCTGCCGGAGAAACGAAAGCGCCCGGTCCGATTGACTGTTCAGAGCATGCCCGGACGGATCACCGACCCCGGACGCCGCTTCAGGGCGTCTTCTCCAGCCGGATACTCCCGCCCGAGGTGCGCAGAAACAACCGCGGTCCGCCGCCGTTGATTTGGGCCGACAGCCGGTGGGGGTCTATGGCGCCCGTCACCGTGACCGGAAAATCGGTCGAGACCCGACCGCCGCTGGTGCCGGCGTCGATGTCGGCCTTCAGATCCGCTGGCGCGGCCACCGTGATGCCGCCTCCGGATGTCTCGAAAACGCAGTCGGCCGTCGGGTTCTGCGTGAGAATCGCGTGTATGGAGCCGCCCGAGGTTTTCGCTGTCACATCCCCCGAAACCGACTCCAGCGTGATGGAGCCGCCCGACGTCCGGACGCGGACATTCCCTTCCGTGCGGCCCACGCGGATGCCGCCGCCCGAAGTCTGCGCATCCACGTCTCCGCTGCAGTCCCCCACGGTCACGGACCCGCCCGACGTCCTGCCGGTCACGGTCCCGCGGATGCTGCCGAATTCAAGGCCTCCGCCTGAAGTCTTCGCGTCCACCCGTCCCTGCAGATCGCCCACCGTGACCGATCCGCCGGATGTGCGCAGTGCGGCGTCGAACACGGCCGGAACCAGAATCCGGACGCGGATATCCGGATGCCTGTCCCGGGAAAACCAGGACCTGCCTTTTTCCCGTCCGTAATCCGAACGCACCGTCACCGTACCGCCGGCATGACTGAACTCCAGTCCGAAAGCATCGATGAACCGGAGTATCCGGTCTCGGCTCCATCCTTCCCTTCCGAATTCCGCGTCGATCCGCACCTCATTCGAGGGGTGCGACTTCACTTCGATCTTCCCCATGTCGATGTCCACCACCAGGCATCCGCCCGGCTCCGCATCGAACGAACGCGTCACTGTTTCGTCCGCGCTGAAGGCCATGGACACGGCCAGAGCCGCAGCTGCGACGACAGCCGTCCGGATCCGTTTTCCCGTTCCTGAATGTTTCATCCCGTTCTCCTCAATTTGCCTGTCGCGTTGAACTGTCTCTCCATGTTACGGAAGAACGGGGAAAAAGTTCGCGCGCCTTATGGTGCGCCCGCAGGGAGCCGTTCAGGAACCAAGTATGCCGTCGATTTCAGCCAGTTCGCTTTCTCCGAAAGCCGGATGCTCCGTCGCTCTCAGGTTGGATTCGAGCTGTTCCACCCGGCTCGCGCCGACCAGCGCGGACGTAACCACCGGCTGACGAAGCACCCAGGCAATGGCCATCTGGGCCAGGGTCTGTCCGCGCCTCTGCGCGACTGCGTTCAGCGATCGGATCCTGTTCAGTCGTTCCGGGGTGATTTCCGATTCCTGCAGAAATCCGTGCGGCTTCGCGGCGCGTGAATCGGCCGGAATGCCCGTCCGGTACCGGTCGGTCAGGAGCCCCTGGGCCAGTGGCGAGAAGGCGATGCCGCCGATGCCCCCGGACTCGAGCGCTCCGAACAGACCCGATTCCGGCTCACGGACGAACATGGAATACTTCATCTGATGGATGAGCAGACGCACACCCTCGGTCTTCAGCAGCGACGCGATGGCCCCGGTCGGGCCGGGCGGGTAATTCGATATGCCCGCGTACAGGGCCTTTCCGGAGCGCACGGCCTGCACGAGAGCGGAGGCAGTTTCCTCCAAGGGCGTTTCCGGATCGTAACGGTGTGAATAAAAGATGTCCACGGACTCCAGGCCCAGGCGCTCCAGGCTCCGGTCCAGGCTCGCCAGCAGGGTTTTGCGCGAACCCCATTCTCCGTAGGGGCCGGGCCACATCCGGTATCCCGCCTTCGTGGAAATGATGAGCTCGTCGCGGTGCGAAGCCAGATCGGCCTTCAGGATGCGGCCGAAGTTCGTTTCGGCCGATCCGGGAGGCGGGCCGTAGTTGTTGGCCAGGTCGAAATGCGTCACGCCCAGGTCAAAGGCCCGGAGCACGAGCCTCCGTCCGTCCGCGGCCCGGTCGACGTCCCCGAAATTGTGCCACAACCCGAGTGACACCGGCGGCAGTTTCAGCCCGCTGCAGCCGCAGGCCCGGTAAACCGTTCTTTCGTACCGGCCGGCATCGGCCCGAAAGGCCCCCCGGCCGGCCGGCGGTGTGCGCCGGCCGGCGACGGGCCGTTTCACTGCTGCGGCGGATTTCCCGCGCTTCATTTCCCCTCTATTTCATCGGCCAGGATGGAAGCGTCGTACAGTTTCCGCAACGCCTCGATGATGTAGGCCGAGTGAACCGCCACGGTCCGGTTCTTCGCGTCGTCGTACACGAAGCGGCCGACCAGGCTCTCGGTGTTCCCGTCGAACACCAGTCCGACCAGTTCACCGGATCGGTTCAGAACCGGCGATCCGGAATTGCCGCCGATGATATCGCATGTGGATACGAAATTAACCGGCGTGGCCAGGTTCAGGCTGTCATGACGCTCCCAGAAGCGCGCGGGCGGCTCGAAATCTCCCTTGCGGTCGAAACTGAGCGCGCGGTCGTACAGCCCGTACAGGGTCGTTTTATAGGGCGCGAGCGTGCCGTTCATCGGGTATCCGCGGACGGCTCCGTAGGAAAGCCGCAGCGTGAAGGTGGCGTCCGGATACTGGGCCTTGCCATAGGCCGCGAACACGGCCTGCGCGACCTGCTCCGTGCCCGCGGACATGACGCTCTCGACATTCTTCTTGCGCCACTGAATGCCTTCCCGGGCCGTCGGCTCGAGTTTGCGGGCCAGCACGATGAGCGGGTCCCGGCAGGTGTCCACCGCCGCCCGGCCCCCTTCGATGAGCCGTCTGCGCATCTCCACGGATTCCAGCCCCGTCCCGCGGATCAGGTCAGCCGCAGCCGCTTCCGGAGTCCGGCCGTCCAGAACGAGTTTCATGAACGGATCGTCCGGTCCGAGCTCCTCCAGGGACAGCTTCAGGCACCCGGCGAGGTTCGCCTCCTCGAGGTCCTTGTAAACCGGCGCTGGAGAGAATAGATTGAATTTCAGTTCCTCCAGCTGGGAGGCGTGATATCCGTCCAGACGCTCGGATTCCGGCTTCACGGTCTCAGCGGTGTAAAAAACGATCTGATTCGCGGTTCCATAGAGGCGCGATCCGATCACGCGCCTGTAAAAGTTGAACCGGGCCCTCTCCCTCTGTTTGGCGACGGCCTTCTCGATGCTTTTCCATGCGCCGGAATACGCCTTCTTCCACTCCGGTTTGGAGGCGACGGTTTTACGGAGCGCGTCCTCCTCCGCCTTTTTCTTGACGAACAGGGACGGGTCCATCAGTCCCAGGTATTCCCCCGAAAGCGCTTTCTTGGAGTTCTCGAGGCCGAACAGCTGAATCAGGCCGCGGCGGTGCTGTTCGGGTCCGGCTTTCATGTACTCGTGCAGAATGTCGATGCGGCGGCCGATGTACTTGAGTGTCATCGGATACTGCAGATCCCGCTGATATTCGAGCTGGGCCAGGGTGTAGAGCCGGTCGGTCGAGCCCGGATGCCCGGACACGAACACCAGCTCCTCCTCGCCCGCGCCTGCCGGGTTCCATTTCAGCCAGGCCTCAGGACGCACCGGCTGGCCGTTCTCGTAAACGCGGAAGAAGGCCATGTCCAGATCGTACCGGGGAAAGGTGAAATTGTCCGAGTCCCCGCCGTAATACGCAGCCATGCGCTCAGGCGCCATGACCAGGCGGATGTCGGTGTATTTCTTGTAACGGTACAGCCAGTATTCGCCACCGTGGTACAGCGGGACCACTTCGGGCTTCAAGCCGGTTTTCTCCTGACACTCGTTCTCAATGGCCGCGATCTCGGCTTCCCGGGCCTTCAGCGCCTGTTCGGCGGTCATCTTGTCCGAGACGGCGGACCGTACGCGGCCGGTGACGTTCTCCATGGAGACCAGCACATTGACCTCGAGGTCCGGGCAGGGCGATTCGTCCTCCGGTTTCGCGGCGTAGAAGCCGACGGACACGAAATCCTTTTCCGCGGTGGACATTTTCTGGAGCTGTCCGACCGCGACATGGTGATTGGTCAGCACGAGCCCGTTGGGGCTCACGAAAGATCCCGACCCGCCGTCCATGAACCGGACGCTGGCCAGGCGCACGTGGTCGAGCCATTCCTGTCCCGCGTCAAAACCGTACTTTTCCCTGAGCGGCTTGAGCGGCGGATTGTCGAATGTCCACATCCCCTCATCCGCGGCGCAGGGCAGGAAAAGGACGAGGAAGGCCGGCACCGCGAAATACCGGAATTTTCCCGGGATGGTTTTCATGACACACCTCTCGTTAGATGATTGTCGGTTTCCGTAAAAGCCGCGGGACGGCAGGCGGCCGGACGGGTCCGTCTTGTGCCGTCCATTCCGTCCCGGTCAACCGGTTGAAGCGGCTTCATGCGCGATCACTTCCGCGAATGTCTCGAAATCCGATTCCGCATTCGCGTCGAACCAGCGAATCCGGCTGTCCGGCCTGAACCAGGTCATCTGCCGTTTCGCGAACTGACGGGTGCGCCTTTTGATCGCCTCAACCGCATCCTCCAGTGTCAGGCGGCCCTGAAGATGAGCCGTCAGTTCCCGGTACCCGAGCGCGTCCATGGCCGGATCCGCCGCGGTCCGGCCGGAAGCCAGGAGGCCGCGGACCTCCTCCAGAAAACCGGCCCGCATCATCCGGTCCACGCGGTCATCGATGCGCCGATTGAGGCTTTCCCGCGGCCAGCGGACCCCATACCACCGCGCGTTGAAATCAGCGCGCCGCGTTTCCTCCCGCTGCATCCGGGACATCGGCCGGCCGGACAATTCCGCCACTTCGAGGGCGCGGACGATGCGCTTGAGGTCGTTCGGATGGATTCTTTCCGCCGCATCCGGATCGGCGGCGCGAAGGCGGTCATGAAGCGCGGCGGTTCCTGATTCGGCCGCCTCGCGGTTCAGCCGGCTCCGCAGGCCATGATCCCGGAACCCGCCGTCGAACAACCCGTCCACGAGCGCCCGAAGATAGAGACCCGATCCGCCGACCGCCACGGGCAGGCGGCCCCTGGACAGGATATCGGCCACCGCGGCCCGGCCCGCTTCCGCGAACATGCCGGCGCTGAAGACATCGGAAGGATCCGCGATGTCGATGCAGTGGTGCGGCGCGAGGCGTCTGGCGTCCGGGTCCGGTTTTGCGGTCCCGATGTCCATTCCCTTGTACACCTGGCGCGAATCCGCGGAAACGATCTCCGCCGGGACGCGCCTCGCCACCATCAGAGACAGCCCGGTTTTGCCCGAGGCCGTGGGTCCCACGATGACCGGAACGGCCGGTTGCCCAAGGCCCGCCCGGTTCATTGCGGATTCCGGCCGAAGCGCCGGTCGATCTCCTCGACGGTCAGGTTCACGACCACCGGCCGGCCGTGCGGGCAGAAATAGGGGTTTTCGGCCGCGAACAGCCGGTCGACAAGGGACTCCATTTCAAGGGCGCTCAGCTTCTCCCCCGCTTTCACCGCGGATTTGCAGGAATACGCCTTCGCG
>CAZNXX010000034.1:0-23355 GCA_964577095.1 uncultured bacterium
TTCCGGGTTCCGGGTTCCGGGTTCCGGGTTCCGGGTTCCGGGTTCCGGGTTCCGGAACTTTTTCTTTGAACTATGAACCATGAACTATGAACTCGCTTTTCACCCCAGCGTCGCAAGCTGTTTCCTCAGCGTCCCCAGCTTCTCCTCGAAATCCGCCAGCTTCCGGCGCTCCTTTTCCACGACCTCCTGCGGCGCGCGGCCGATGAAATCCGCGTTCGAAAGCTTCCCCTGCAGTCCCTTGAAAAGGCCCTCCATGCGGCCGATCTCCTTCGAGATCCGCTCCTTCTCCTTCGCGAGGTCGATGAGCCCGCCGAGCGGCAGAAACAGCTCGACGTCTCCGACCAGGCCGGCCGCCGCGCCCGCGGGCTTCTCGCCGCCCTTCTGGACGATCACGGATTCGATGTTCGCGAGCTTGTCGAAATAGGCCGCGTTCGCCATGAGCAGGCGGCATTTCGCCTCATTGCCCCTCAGGATGAGGCCGGCCTTTTTCTCCGGCGGCACATTCATGCCGCTCCGGATGTTGCGCACCGCGCCGATGGCCTCCTGAATCAGGCCGACCGCGGCCTCGGCCTCGGCGTCCGCCAGGGACGGATCGGTTTTCGGATAGGGCCGGTTGAGGATGGTCTGGACCTGGACTGCGGGGTCCGCGGGGACCGGCAGGGACTGCCAGATCGCCTCGGTGATGAAGGGCATGAACGGATGGCCCAGCCGGAGTATGGATTCCAGGACGTGGAGCGCCGTGGCCCTGGCCGAGGCCTGCGCCGCCGGATTCCCCGCGTCGTAGAGCCTGGGTTTCGCAAGCTCGAGGTACCAGTCGCAGTACTCCGACCAGACGAAACGGTACAGCGCCTGGGCGGCCTCATTGAACCGGAACTGCTCGAGGCCGGAGCGGATTTCCCCTGCCGCGGCATGAAGCCGGCTGAGAATCCAGCGGTCCGCGAGGTCGGACGGGCCGGAGCCGCCGGCCCGGATCGGATCCTCCAGAACCTGGTTCTCGCCGAGGTTCATCATCACGAAGCGGGACGCGTTCCACAGTTTGTTCGCGAATTTCTGCCCCATTTCCACCAGCGGGTGGTCGAAGTGCACGTCTCCGCCCAGCGGCGTCTGAAACACCATGGTGAGGCGGATGGCGTCCGCGCCGTAGGCCGGCACGCCGGCCTTGTACGAGGGGTTCTGCTTCGCGAATTCGCCCACGGTCTTCGCGTCCGCGCCGTCGATGAGCCAGATGGGATCCGGGGAGTTGCCGAGCGATTTGGACATCTTGCGGCCGGTCAGATCGCGTATCATGCCGTTGAAATACACGTCCTTGAACGGCACGTCGCCGGTGAACTCGAGCGAGGCCATGATCATCCGCGCCACCCAGAAGAAGATGATATCCGGGCCCGTCACGAGCGAATCGGTGGGAAAGAACGCCTTCAGGTCGTCGGTCTTCTCCGGCCATCCGAGCGTGGAGAACGGCCACAGCCAGGAGGAGAACCACGTGTCGAGTACGTCTGGATCCTGCTCCAGTTTTTTACTGCCGCATTCGGGGCAGGCCGCGGGATTGTCCTCCCGGTGTACGGACATGTGCCCGTTTTCACAGGTCCAGACCGGGATGCGATGGCCCCACCAGACCTGGCGGCTGATGCACCAGTCGCGGATGTTCCGCATCCAGTGGAAATATGTCTCCTCCCACTGCTTCGGGTGAAAATGGACGCGGCCCTGCTCCACGGCGGCGAGGGCCGGCTCGGCCAGGGGCTGCATCTTCACGAACCACTGGTCCGACAGGTAGGGCTCCACGACCGTGGCGCACCGATAGCAGTGCGGGATGGGCGTGACCCGGGGCTCGTCGGACAGGAGCAGGCCCTTGCCTGCGAGGTCGTCCAGAATCCGCTTCCGCGCCTCGAACCGGTCGAGACCCTGGTACGGGCCCGCGTTGGCGTTCATCGCGCCCCGGTCGTCGATGACGGATATCGCCTCGAGGCCGTGCCGTTGGCCAACTTCGAAATCATTGAAATCGTGCGCCGGCGTGATCTTCACCGCGCCGCTCCCCTTCCCCGGATCGGCGTATTCGTCCGCGACGATCGGGATACGCCGGTTCATGAGCGGCAGGATCACCGTTTTTCCGACCAGGGCCCTGTACCGGTCATCGTCCGGGTGCACCGCGACCGCGGTGTCGCCGAGCAGGGTTTCGGGCCGCGTGGTCGATACCCGGATGACCTGGTCCGATCCCTCGAGGGGATAGGCGATGGTCCAGAATTTTCCGTTGACGTCCGAGGCGGGCGCCTCCTCGTCGGCCAGCGCGGTCTGACAGCGCGGGCACCAGTTGATCAGCCGGCGGCCGCGGTAGATCAGTTTCTTTTCATACAGGCGGACGAACACCTCGCGCACGGCTTTGGATAGCCCTTCGTCCATGGTGAAGCGCTCCCGCTCCCAGTCGCAGGAGGCGCCCAGTTTGCGCAGCTGCTGCAGGATGATGCCGCCGTATTTCTCCTTCCATTCCCAGACGCGGGCGATGAGCCTCTCGCGGCCCAGGTCGTGGCGGGTCAGGCCCTCGGCCTTGAGCGCGGCCTCGACCCTGTTCTGCGTCGCAATGCCGGCGTGGTCCGTGCCCGGCATCCACAGGGATTCGAACCCGTCCATGCGCTTCCAGCGGACCAGCAGGTCCTGGAGCGTGTTGTTGAGGATGTGCCCCATGGTCAGCATGCCTGTCACATTGGGCGGCGGGATCATCACCGTGTACTTGGGTTTCGGGCTTTTCGGGTCCGCGTGGAAAAGCCGGTTGTCCATCCAGTACTGATACCAGCGTGATTCCACTTCAAGGGGATTGTACACTTTATCGAGAACAGGACGCGACATGGACTCCTCGTCATTAGGAATGCGAAGGAAGGATTTAGAAGTAACTCATTGAAAGTTAGGGAATTCTGTATTTATTGTCAAGTCGGTAGAAAATTAATGGAACACGGATAGGCAAGGATGAAATGGAAGGACATGGATTTAAAAAAAATGGGAAGATTCAGGGTGGACAGGATTACGATACAAACGAATCCAAAAGATTCCAACCGGAGCTTCAAAAACAAACTTTTCTCAGAAAGCAAACAGACAAAAACGTGATTTCATATTGCAATTATAAAAATTTCAATTTTAAGTAAAATATGTCTTTTTCGTCATACTTATTTCAAAATGTAATATAAATTGCGTTTTGTATAAATATATCTCAACTTGAAATAGCCCGAGATAAAATCCCTAAATTTGTAAAACCATAAATTATAATTACATAGAATAATCATGGGCTCTGGCATCTTGTTTGCCTATCCTACAACCAGAAACAAAAACCTCCTTTCTTCACAACCCCTGAAGTCCGCATTGCCCGCAACAATGCGGACTTGTTTTTTTCTCCCTTGACTTCAATTGAAATATTCATTAGCATATTATACCGTGAAAACGCTCATTCCGCGTTCATCCGGCATCGTAAACAGGAATCCAAGACCCACATCTGAAACAGGAGATCGGGAAATGCAGTTGACGCCCGGAACCAAAATCTCGGACCTGATCGAGACATATCCTTTCCTGATCGATTTCATGCAGGAAATCTCGCCCAAATTCAGCCTGCTGAAAAATCCCATGCTCCGAAAAACCGTGGGAAAGGCCGCAGGCCTCTCCCAGGCGGCTGCGATCGGCGGCGTTCCCGTGGAGGACCTGCTCCGGCGCATTTCGGAAAAGATACGGAAGGAGACCGGCACAGGGCCTGAAATCCTGATGGACGGGGCCGCGTCCGGACCCGAATCGGATCCGGAAACCCGCCATGAGGTGCTCAAGGCCATCATCCGCGACCTGCACGAGGGAGGCGACTTCGAGGATGCCAAGAGACGGTTCTCGACTCTGATCAAGGATGTCAACGCGGTCGAGATCGCGTCCATGGAACAGAAGCTCATTTCCGAAGGCATGCCTGAAACCGAAGTGAAGCGGCTGTGCGACGTGCACGTGAAAGTGTTCCAGGAATCGCTGGAGGCGAAGCAGGCGGCCTCCGCGCCGAAAGGGCACCCGGTGGACACGTTCATGGCCGAAAACCGGGCCTGCGAGAGCCTTCTGGGTAAAATCGACTCCGTCCTCGGCCGGATCGGGGATCCTCCGGACGCGGAAACGTTCCGGTCTTTCTCGAAAAACCTGGACCGGCTTTTTGAAGGTCTGGCGCAAATCGACCTGCATTACCTCCGCAAGGAAAACCAGCTCTTCCCCATCCTGGAGAAACACGGCGTGACCGGCCCGACCCAGGTCATGTGGGCGCTCGATGACGACATCCGCGGCCAGATCAAGTCCTGCCGGGCCCTGCTCGATCAGGGGGATGTGGCCGGGTTCGCGGGCGTGGCCCGGGTGGCGGTCACCGCGCTGCGCGACATGATCTACAAGGAAGAGCGCATCCTCTTCCCGCTGGCACTCGAAACTCTGTCCGCGGAGGAATGGGAAGCGGTCCGGCACGGGGAGGCCGAAATCGGATACGCGTGGGTCGAACCCGCATTTTCCGCTCCGTCCGTTCCTGCCCTTCCGGCCGGAACAACAGCCCGCGTCCAGGAAACCGGAGTCACCGCGCAAGGTTCTTCCGCATCGGCACACCCCGGCGCTCTCGCCTTCGACACGGGCCGCTTGACATTGGAGCAGGCCAACCTCCTGCTCAGGCATCTGCCCGTGGACGTGTCATTCGTGGACGAAAAGGACGAGGTGGCGTATTATTCGGACACGAAGGAGAGGATATTCCCGCGGAGCTCGGGCGTCATCGGACGCAAGGTCGAGAACTGCCACCCGCCGAAGAGCGTCCATGTCGTGAAGAAAATACTGGAGGATTTCCGTGCCGGCCGAAGGGATGTCGCGGAGTTCTGGATTCAGATGAAGGGGCGATTTGTTCACATCCGGTACTTCGCGGTCCGGGACGGTTCCAGCGCGTACAAGGGCTGCCTCGAGGTGTCGCAGGACGTGACGGATATCCGGAACCTGAAGGGTGAAAAGCGTCTCCTGGACTGACCGGGTCCGAGGATCCGGCCGTCACAAAGCGGACGGACGATTGTGACGGAATGACCGCAAAGGAGGGTCAGAACGAGCATCTCACGAAAACGGCTTCTCGAACGGTACACCCAGCTGGAAGACGGCCGGGTCGCGATCGACGTGTCCGTGGAATCCGTGGAGGACCTGTACGACCGCTTCGAACGCGCCGTCCCGTTCATCAAAAAGGACTTGAACGACGAATTCGCGGATTACCTCGCGGAATCGGGCCGTGAAATCGGGAGCAATCCCTTCGTCGTGAGGCTGAACCTCGACCGCCTGCCGGATGAATCCCTCATGGAACGGGTTCGGGCCAGCATCCGCCGCTATTTCGAGTACCGCGAGGGAATCGAGTCCCGGAGCATGAAACGGATGTTCGACACCTCGCTCTGGCTCGGAGCGGGCGGATTCCTGCTCCTGGCCGGGGACATCACCCTGAACCGCTTTTTCGCGGAGACGGCCGGCGTAGTCGGCGGCATCCTGCTCGGCGGGATCACCATCGCGGCCTGGGTGGCCATGTGGGAGGCCCTGGCCAACCTCCTGGTCAACTGGGCGCCCCACCTCCGCGACATCCGGCTCTACCGGAGGCTGGCCGGTGCGGAAATCCTTTTCCGCGAGACGTTTTCGAAAGCACGGCCGGTGTGATGGCGTCGCGGACGGAAAACGGGCCCGCATCATTTTCCGCTTGAAAAGTTCGTGAAATCGACCCATATTCCTTCATGGAAACCAAACCGCATAAAATCCGCATCGCGCTCTACTCGGTCCTCGTCGGCATCACCCTGACCGTCCTCAAGCTCGCCGTCGGCCTTCTCACCGGGAGCCTGGGCATCCTCTCCGAGGCCCTGCATTCCCTGCTGGATCTCGTGGCGGCCCTGATCACGTTCTTCTCAGTGCGCATCTCCGAAAAACCGCCCGACGCGGAGCATCCGTACGGCCACGGCAAGATCGAAAATCTGTCCGCGCTGGCCGAAGCCCTGCTCCTGCTCGGCACCTGCGTGTGGATCGTGTACGAGGCCGTCCAGCGCCTGACGGGCAAACCCGTGCATCTGGATGTGACGGCCTGGGCCTACGCGGTCATGGGCGTTTCCCTTGTGCTGGATATTCTGATCTCGCGCATCCTCTCCCGCGGCGCGAAGCAATACGCTTCGCAGGCGCTCGAGGCGGACGCTCTACACTATTCCTCGGACATCCTGTCGTCCGCCGTGGTCATTATCGGCCTGATCGGCGTCAATCTCGGATACGACTCCCTCGATTCCATCGCCGCGCTCGGCGTGGCCGTCCTGGTCGCGATTGCCAGCCTCCGTCTTTCGAAACGGGCGATCGGCGAACTGCTCGACCGCGCGCCGTCCGGCTTAAGCGAAAAAATTACCGCGCGGATCGAGGCCATTCCCGAGATCCGGAAAGTCGAAAAACTCCGCGTCCGTCAGTCCGGGCCCTCGGCTTTCATCGAGCTGACCCTGTCCGCGCGTCGACTCCTGTCCCTGCACGGGAGCCATGAACTCGCGGAAAAAATCGAGGCTGAAGTCCGGTCGGTGTCTCCGGGAAGCGAGGTCATGGTTCATTTCCACCCTTCGTCAGAGGATGAGACCTTCATCGAGACCGTGAACGTCGTCGCCGAAAACTACCCGGAGATCCACGAGGTCCACAACATCCAATGCTACCGGGAGGAAAAAACCGGCAAATACTTCGTCAGCCTTCACGTCAAGCTGGCGCTCGACCTGACCCTGGAACGGGCACACCGGATGGTCGATCTCCTGGAGGAGGAATTGAGAAAGGAGATACCCGAACTCGGTGAAATTCAGACGCATATCGAGACGCTTGAGTTCCTGGGCAACGGGAGCAAGGAGGAACTGGATCCTGGGAAGCTTCGCCTGCTGCGGGACAAAATTCTGAAGGACAGGCGCATTGAGGACATACACGATGTGTTCATCCATCGGAGCGCCTCCGGAACCCTGATCAGCTGCCACATCACGACCGGCCGGGATCTGCCCCTGGCCGATGCGCACCAGTTGACGGCTCAGGTGGAAATGAAAATCAAGGCCGCGTTCAAGGCGGTGGATGACGTAGTCGTGCATGCCGAACCTGCGGAGCCGCCCCGGTCCGGATGAATGGAATTCAGGCTTCGAACCTTTATATTGCCCGCGGTAAAAGCCGAATTCCAGTCGGTAAAACGTTCCGGGCCTTCAATATACTGAGAATAGGATAGCTTGGTCCCGCGCAGCGGGGAGGTTGAGAACCTCCCGGAGCGTTTCTTGTTACGATAACCCGGAACTCCAAACACGGAACCCGGAACATTTTCAACAATCTTGCCATGAACACCATCGAATACCGGCCATTGGCCATACAGGACGGCCCCTTTCTGCGGGAAATGCTCTACCTGGCCCTCCACGTCCCTCCCGGGCACCCCCCATTTTCCCGTTCCATTCTGGATCAGCCCGAGATCGCGCGGTATGTGAAGAATTGGGGGAGAGAGGGAGACTCCGGTTTCGCCGGCCGGATCGGCGGCAGAGACGTCGGGGCCGCCTGGCTCCGCTTCTGGAAAGGGGAGGAACGGGGCTACGGATTTGTGGCCCCGGATATTCCCGAGCTTTCCATGGCCGTGGAGCCGGCCTTTCGCGGCCGGGGAATCGGCGCTACCCTGCTCGGCCATGTGCTGGATGACGCGAAGTCTCTCGCGCCGGGCGTCAGCCTGAGTGTCGGCGCGGATAATCCGGCATTGCGGCTCTATGAACGATTCGGATTTGAGAGGGTCATGGAGACAGCCGGTTCGATCACCATGGTTCTGGGGTGGCGGGACTGAATATCTCCGAGGAATGAAGGCTCCGTCCCAGAATACTGGATCGAACAATGAATGCCGTTCATCGAAGACTTCAGCCCGAAAAACGCTCCGGGCCTTCAATATCTCGATCATACGACAGCCTGGTCCCGCGCAGCGTGATTTGAATTTCTGAGCCAGCCCCCAAAAAATCAGAAACGCTCCGGGCCTTCAATATTCCGAGAATACGATAGCTTGGTCCCGCGCAGCGGGGAGGTTTGGAACCTCCCGGAGCGTCTAATGTTTCAATCACCCGGAACCCGGAACTTATTTGCGAGGGCTCTCCGGCGGTCCGAGATAGCTCGGTTTCAGCCCGCCCGCGTCCACAACCAGCTTCTGCAGGACCAGCCCCGGATCGACCATCCAGAATTTCAGGACGTGGTTTCCCGGCGTCAATCCTTCATGCTTCGTCTGATAGATGCGGATGTTCTCGCCCACCGCCTGGTTCCACCACTGCGGGTATTTCCAGTCCGGGATGGTGTCGTTTTTGTGGACATTCACGATCTGAATCGGCCCTTCGTCAAATGAAATGCCGTAACGGAATCCCGGTCCGGCCGTGAAATTCTGGGTCGGAGCGAAATACGCATGAACCGTCATATCGCCTTCGTGGAACAGGTTCAGCTTGTATTCGACGGCCGGCGATTCCCCTCCCGGAACGACCGGCTCCGCCGTGACCGGGAACGGCGTGACTCCGGATAATGTTCTGCCGAATCCCGGAATCCGTTTCCATTGAATGGGATCCGGCTCTGTGACCGCGGACCAGTGGACCGACTCGATCGAGACCACTCCTTCGCTCTCGATGAACGCGTCGCGATAGGATTCCGCCCGGACGGAGGGATTGAACACATCCGCATGCACGAGCACTCTGGTCTTCCCGGGCCCCTCCACGGTGATCGGCACCCGGTGTTTCCCCTCCGGCACCCTGGCCCAGTCCACGGCCACGGTCAACCTCTGCTCCTTCTGGACCTCTCCGCGCTCCGGTGTGATCGAAAGCCACGGCGCTCCAGACCGTACCTTGAACTTGACGCTCTTCCGCTCCCGGCTGAATATGTCGATGAAGCGTGTCTGCTTCGCGAAAGCGTCCATCTCCGGAAGCACCGCGTTCCCCTCCTCTTCCGGCCACCAGAGTTCGGACCCCTCGACGGCCACACCCATTCCCCCCTTTTTCGGTATCTGGATTTCCTCCACCTTCGGCATGGCGTCCTTGTCTGGCTGCTGCCAGTAAGTGTAACTGATGTGGGTCTGGTCCATCATGTGGTTCCACTTGCCGCCCGCCAGAACCTGGTTGTAGAAGCGGGATATTTCCGCGTCCCTGGCGAAGAGATCCTTCGCTCTCTGCGCCAGGTCGTTGGCGGATGCCCTTCCCTGCTTCGCGTACAGCCGGTTCTTCGCGACCGTGACGTACAGGTCGTTCAGGTTGGCGCAGGCCTCGATGGGGTGCAGAACGAGCTGGTAGAACGCGTCGTGATATTCCGGGGATAAATTCTTCTGAATTTCCCTGGCTTTCGCCTCAAGGGACCGCCATTCCTCGACGATCCGGTCGGCCTCGCGGTAGTTGGCCAGGGAGAAGGTCTCCGGGCCCAGCATCTCGGGCTTGCGCCTGGAACTGTACAGTAAATAACCGGTCAACAGATTGGCGATTTCAGTGTCGTGTTCGAACCCGAACTGCTGTCCGGACCAATCCGCAGCATAGTCCATCAGGCGATCAGCCGACCATTGGTCCGGATCCCACGCATAATCCAGAAAGAACGAAAGCGGATATTCCATGGGCTTGATGTCGCCCACGTTCACGATCCAGATCCGGTCGACACCGTATTCGTGGCAGAGGTGCATCTGCTCCCAGATTCGTGCGATGGGATTGGTATTGAGCCACTTGTAATTCCGCGGCCCGCCCACGAAGTCGAAATGGTAGTACATGCCGTACCCCCCGGACCGCGGCTTGTCCTTCGGGTCGGGCAGGCGCCGGACGTTCCCCCAGTTGTCGTCGCAGAGGAGCAAAGTCACGTCGTCGGGCACACGCATACCTTTGTCATAGTACTCCTGAACCTCCTTGTACAGGGCCCAGTCCTGGGGCGTCTCGGACGGGTCCTTGCCCGTGACCTCCGCGATAATCTTCCTCTGGTCCGCGACGATGCGTTCAAGCAGGGCGATGTTGGCGCCCTCGGTCATGGGCATGTCCCCGTCGCCCCGCATGCCCACGGTCACGATGCTCTCGCGGCCGTCCATGGCGACGATCCCCTGCTTCCAGAATTCCTTCAGCCCCTGCTCGTTGTGGTCGTAGTTCCACTCGCCCTTGCCGAACTGCTTCCACTCCTGCTGGGCGCGAAGCATGGGTTCGTGGTGCGACGTGCCCATCACGATTCCGTATTCGTCCGCGAGAATGGGGTTCAGCGGATCGTCCGTATTGAAAGCGTTGCCCCACATGGCGGGCCACAGGTAATTCCCCTTCAACCGGAGGATGAGCTCGAACACTTTTTCGTAAAACAGATGATTGAATCCTCCGAACTTCTCACGCGTCCAGCCGGACAGGCAGGGCGCCTCGTCATTGATGAAGATGCCGCGATATTTCACCGCCGGTCCGTCGTCAACCCGCCAGCCGGGCGTGACAGCCAGCCATTGGCTCCTGGCAACCGGCACATCGGCCCACCAATACCACGGAGACACGCCGGCAGAGCCGGACAATTCATACAGGCCGTAAATGGTCCCGCGCTTGTCGCTTCCCGCGATCACCAGGGCCCGTCTTACTCCGGGGAATGGTTTTTCCACGACCTGGAAGAGAGTGGCCTCCCAGCGTCCGGATATGCGGGACGTCTCGATTCTGCCTTCCCGCGCAAGTTGATCGATTAAAACGCTCTTTCCGAGCGTACCGGCGATGACCACTTCCCCGGAATCCGGGAGCCGGCTGAACAGGATCTCCGGTTCCGTGCCTGTCACGCGTCCGATGTCCGTTCCGATATTTTTCAACGCGCGTATCACGCCCGGAAAATCCGCGGAATCCGCGGCCAGAGGAGTCGAACGGCCGGAGTCGTGCAGAATGACCGATCCATCCCGCCAATCCTGCCGGTTGGTGATCACCTCGACCGGAATGCTCATTTGGGTCGCGGACAACCCTACCGCGCTCAACAGGATCGCAAGGATCAGGGAGCATTTCCTGAACGGCGATCGGGAGCCTCGCAATCCGTTCGGGCAGGGAACCAACATCAGTCTTGCGGTTTTCATCCGAATCCCTTTCATCTGGAGGACATTGCCGGGCCTGCCCGGACCTATTTCCCCGCGCCTGTCGGGTTCCCGGGCATGTAAATCCGGAAATTCCCGCTCACATGCAGAAACGCCATCAGGTGCAGGAGCCCGTCATAATAGCGGTATTTCCCGTCCGGAACCTTCTGGTCCCACAGGGCCTTCACGAAATCGGCGCGTCCGGGATCAGTCGCGGCCAGGCTCGCGACCGCGTTCGCCGCGACCAAAGCGCCGCTGTTCTCTTTCGAGAGAGGTTTCCCGTCGATCGTGTACTGGTTGACGTAATTGTCCATTCCTTTGGACCGGAAGAATCCCTGGAGCCGGTTGCATGCCTCGACTTGCCAGGGATCCTTGGAAAACCAAACGTGATCCATGGCGATGTTCATGATCGTGCGGAACGCGTCAAAACGGAAATCCTTGTGCCCGCCGTTCCACATGTCCGCGGGCGTGCCGTCGAAATGCGCGTAATCGGGGCTCAGGCCCGTAACCGGGTGAAGGGCTTTGCGGAAAAAGGAACGGCTTGTATCCGCGGCCGCTTTCCAGAATGCATGATCCTTGTCCGCGCGGAGCGCCCATATCTCATAGAAGGACGGAAGGTGATAGGAGGGATCCGTGATCTCGTCCGCGAGCCCGGTGGGCACGAACACGACCTGTTTGTGGTCTCGGTTAAACATGTTGGTAATAACCGAATCTTCTGCCGCGGATCCGTTCTTCGACAGCATGGCGTCCAGAATGGCCTGGGCCTCGGACCTGTAATTGAAGAGGCCCGCGCCGTCGCCCCAACGGGCTGACGCGAAAAACAGGGCCGTCACGATGTATTCCTCGCCGTCTGACGCGGAATTGGGATCCATCATGGCGCCGTCCGTCCTGAGCTGCCAGGCGAAGAATCCCTGCCTGGGCCCGGACGGGTGCTGCATATAAGTTTTGGCCCATTTCCAGAGCCTGTCGAATTCCTCCTTCTTGTCCATCTGCACCGCGACCATCATGCCGTATGACTGGCCCTCGCTCCTGACATCATTGTGGAGGACGTCCAGGATGTAAGCCATGTCGTCCCCGACCGGAAAGTACACGGTCTGGGAATCGGGATCCCCGTGGAATAGCTGATTCCAGACCGAATCCACCTTCGCCTGAACAGACTCATGCGGAATGCCGAGCAGTTCGGTGAAAAGATTCGGATACCGCCCGGTCCGGAACGCGCCTGCGTCCGTCCTGTCCGGAGCGCATGCCAGGAACACGGCCATTACCAGGACCGGCATGACGAAAAAAATGGGTTTGCAGAATCCGGGATGCATGGGAGCACTCCTGTCAGGGATGGTTTTGCGGATGGTGCGGCCAGCGGGTTTCTGATTGAAATATATGGATTTTAAAGTCCCGAAGCAAACAAAAGCGGACCTCCCGAAAGCCGAAAGCCTTCGGGAGGTCCGCGATGACCGTGAGGATGATCAGGACATTATTCCGGCATCACCGTCAGGTTTCCGTTCAGGTAAACCACGCGGCAAAGGTCTTTCGGCAGCATGGCCGACAGCTTCACGAGCGCCTCTTTGGACCCGTCGTGATGCACCGGCACGATCAGGGACGGCTTGCACAACCCGGCCAGCTTCACCGCGCCCTCCGCGTTGCCGCCGCAGCCCCAGAGCAGAGGGAATATCACGTCCGCTTTCAGTTTCGCCGCTTCCTCCGTCGGTCCGGTGTCGCCGGTGACGAAATACCGGTTTCCGTTGACATTCAGAACGTAACCGGCCCAGCCAGACGCCTTCGGGTGATGGTCCCCGTCCTTGAAATAGGCAGGAACCGTCTCGAATTCAACGCCCGCCAGTTTCGCGTTCTTGTTCATCTCGATCGTCCGCATGGAATCGAAACCCTTCTCCTTCGCGGCCCGGACGGCTTCCGCGGGTCCGGCGACGATCACCTTGGGATTCAGCTTCGCATAGGCCTTCAGGACGTCCGGGTTCAGGTGGTCGCTGTGCGGATGGGTGATGAGAATGAGATCCGGCTTCATGGCGCCGAGGGAGGCGGCGAGCGAATCCACGGGACCGGACATCGGGTCCACAAATATCGTTTTCTTGTCCTTCGTCTGAAACCGGATATCATTGTCCGTGAGATGAACGATCCCCTTGAGCAGTTTGCCGGCTTTCGGGCACACCTTCGCTTTTTCGCAGGCCTTGTCTCCGCCGCAGGCCCCTTCGGCGGCTGAGAAACCGATCCATCCGAGAATCAGACCGGTCACCAGTAAAGAAACGTGTCGGGTTCGCATGTTTTTTTCTCCTTTTTTTTGTTACTGAATCGGGCCAACTGAAATCAGGGATCCGGATCCGGTTTACGAAAGCCGCGGCCGCTGACTTCCGTTCCGGATCGTCGGATCGGTGGTATTTCCAATCATGGCCGGCAGGCGGAAGGTTCCGACCCTGCCGCAGTCAAGGCGAAATCCCCGCTGTCTGAACGCCTGCGGGGACTCCACCGGGACCCCGGAGTGACGGCTAACCCTTCTCCGGACAGCGGATGGCCGACGCGGGCACCGCCTGTCTCGGCAGTCCGTCCGCCTCGTATTCCACATTCAGGCCGAACCCTCCGTCCTTCTGGAAATAGGAAAGCGTGAACTTGTGCAATCCCTTTTCCAGGTGCACTTTTCCGGATTGACCGATCATGTCATGCAGGCCGTCGTTCGAGACGACCGTCTGACCGCCGATGTCGAGCCGGCTGCCGTCGTCCGACGTCAGATGGAAGCGGTATACGCCGGTTTGGGGAACTTCCAGATACCCGGTGTACGTCATGGCGAAATGGATATCACGCCTCCGCTCCTTCATCTCCGCGTCGCGGGTGATTCCGGTTTTAACCGGGGTCCAGGCGGACGCGTCCGGCAGCAGGTTCCAGTTTCCCTCGCCGTAAGCGTACCGCATGCCGGCCGTCAATTTCGGCGTTTTCTTCTCAGCCTTCAGTCTGGGAAGGACGCGGAGCGACAGGGAATCCGCGGTTCCCGGAATCCCGAAGCCGAACACGGGCACGGCCTTGATTGTGACCGGGCGGGTCACCTTCAACGGCTTCTCGTAAATCAGGGATCCTTCGGTCGGAATCGATCCATCCAACGTGTACCGGATGGCCCGTCCCTCGCCAGACAGGGTCACGGTCACCGTGTCCCCGTCCGCCAGGAGATCCCCTTTGGTTTCGAAACGGACCGGTGCCGAACGCCAGTCCGAGAAGGCGAATTTCAATCCGCTGTAGGTGCTCTTGTAGGAAATCGTTCCGTGGATTTCATCCAGATATTCGTCGAAACGCCAGGCCAGGCCCTTCGGCGCGTGCTGTTTCAGAATCTCCGCGAGCGCGTTCACGCCCATGCCCGGCCCCTCATTGGCGACCGTCACATACAGGGTCTTATGGAGCTCGGCTTTCGTTTTGAGGAACGCCTCAGTCCTTTTCAGCATGAGCCCGTTGTACCACCACATGCTGGGACTCTGCGTTATAAAGGCGTCGAAGAGTTCCGGTTCGCTCACAAAAGCGTGCATGACAAAAACGCCGCCGTACGAGGTCCCTGCGAGCACCCTGCGCGGAAGCGTCGGGTAACGGCTGTCCACGAAGGGGATGAGCTCGTCCCGGATGAACGCGAGGAGCGAATCCGCGCCGCCGCCCGTTTTGTCGTTCGGATTCCGTTCGGGCAGAAGGTAGAAGTCGCGCCGTTCGCCCGTGTGAACCGCGACGACGATCATCGGAGGAATCACGCCGTTGTCCGACAGGGCCCCGGAGGCGACTCCGCCCAGGCTGAAATTCCACTGGCCGTCCACGACGACGAACACCGGGTACCTCCGGCCGGGCTGCGTCCCGTATCCGGGGGGGGTTGAAATGTAGACCGTGCGGTCGTTGCCGCAGACCTTCGAGTGGAGCGTGAACTGCTGACCGATCACGAAGGGCTGGGATTTGACGGAATCCGCGGGAGCCGCACCGGCGAGAGTCTGAATCACGGATAGAAAGCCGGCGGATAGGATCAGGGTGAAGCGAAGCGGGTTTTTCATGAGCTCTCCTTGCAGTGTGTGGGCGTGGGGGGACGCTTTTCCTGGGCCGCCGCGGCTGTCGATCCCCCGGTCATCGAAGCAGAGTGATCTTTTGATGGTCGCGGGATTCCGGCGACTCCAACCGGACGAGATAAACCCCCGAACCGACTGGCCGCCGGTCGTCGTCCAGAGCGTCCCATATACAGGAATACGAGCCCGCCGGTTGTAAGGTTTCGACAAGACTCCGGACTCTTTGTCCGGCCGCGGAGAACACGCTCAGCCGGACCAGGGCCGGTTGATCGAGCGTGTACCGGATCGTGGTGCTGGGATTGAAGGGATTGGGGTAGTTCGGATTCAGCCGGAAGCCGGTTTCCGGTATGACCCCCCGCCCCGGCCTGACGGCGCTGATCAGGGCCGGAATCCGCATCCGGACGATAAAGAGATCCTCCGTGCCGTTGCGCGTCCGGTCCAACGCGCCGACGGATACCGGCAGATTGTTCGAACTCGTGGTTCCCGTAATGAAAACGGCGCCGGAATCGGCCAGGGCCACGTCGGTGTAATATTCATCCAATCGGCCGCCGAAATACGTGGAAAAGGAAAACGCCGTTCCTTCCGCATTGAGGATGGACAGGAAGGCGTCGCCTCCCCGTTCCCAGGCGGCGTTGCCGCCGTTGAAATCACGGTCGGTCGCGTTTTCCGTGATCGGGAAATCACGGGACGCGGTCGAGCCTGACAGGAACACCCGGCCTTCTGAATCCACCGCCAGACCGTTGGCTTCCTCGTCCCCGCTTCCTCCGAACGCGGTCGACCGGAGGATGTCCCCGGCCGGAGACAGGACGGTATAAAAGACATCCTTGCGCCCGGACCGCGCCGTTCCTTCCGGGAGGAACGTGGAGGGGAAATCATTCGATTTGGTGTACCCGGCCAGGTGGACATTTCCGGATCCGTCCATCGCGATATCCATCGGGCAGTCTTCCCCGTTACCTCCGAACCGCACCGCGACCAGCAACTGCGTTCCGGATGCATTGATCTTCACGACGAAAATATCCGTCCCTCCTGAAGGCGCGGGGTCGGTTCCGATGACGGGAAAATCGTCCGATGTGGTCGTACCCGCGATTACGGCGTTCCCGTCCGCGTCCAGGACGGCGAGAAGCGCGTGATCTTCCCCACTGCCTCCCAGATAGGTGCTGTATTCCAGGCCACCGTCCGGGCCGAACTTCGCGGCGAATGCGTCGTCCCCCGCGTGATAGGCGGTGTCCGCGGCTCCGGCCGTCACCGGCAGGTCATTCGACTGTGTGGTTCCCGAAAGCACCATGGAACCGTCGCCTCCGGCTGCCATTCCGGCCTGCACGTCCACGCCGGAACCTCCGAAATACGTTGATACGATTCTGGAGCCTCCCCCGGCCGCAAAGCGGACGATAAAAATGTCCCCGTGGAGCGCGTCCGCCGGTCCCCGGTAGGACGGGCAAAACGCGTCCGTCGTGACCGGAAAATCCACGGAATTCGTGTTGCCCGTCAGCCAGGCGTTGCCCGGGCCGTCCACGACCGCGCCGCCGCCGTAATCGTCACGGCTCCCCCCGACATACGTCGAGTAGAGGATTCGGGAACCGGTCGGATCCAATTGCGTGACGAACGATTCCTGCCCCCCGCGGCTGGCGGTCGCGGCCGCCCCCGGCGTGGCCGGGAAATCCCGGGAGTCCGTATTCCCGCCCAGAAAAACATTCCCTTCTGAGTCGGTCGCGATGCCGAACCCCCAGTCGCTTCCGCTTCCGCCGAGGTAACTGCAGTATTCGATGGCGGGATCGACATTCAAGGCGTCCGCCGCGGATCCGTCCCCTTTCGCGTAAAGGACAGGAGAGACAACGGCGTATGCCGCGGTGAAAGCCAGAAACCAAGTCCGAACGGTGGAAATCCGCATGAAAAACTCCTTTGCCTGGGGTCCGTCCGTAAAACGCACGGAATAATTGGATTGTCTCCTCAATCCGCATCCGAATCATATCCACTGTCGGACATGAACCTCCGGATCCGGTTTATCGTTCGAAAGACTGTCCCTGAACGGCCTTTTCTTTCAGCTTCCCGATGAATCCCGCGCTCACCCAGTACACGTCCTCATCGAAGCCCGGTGTATCGCGAGTGAAGAACAGGTAGCGTCCATCCGGCGACAGTGCCGGGAAACGCTCCAGTCCCTGAGAATTGATGGACTCTTCCAGACGGATCCGGTCCGTCCAGGTACCGTCAGCCCGCCTGAAGCAAACGAAGAGGTCGCCGTAATCGTCCGCGGGGACAAACCGTCTCGAACAGAACAGAAGGGCGCTCTCGTCCGGCAGGACGAAAGGTGTCCAGTTGAGAATGCCGCCCGGCGCGTTGACGCTCGGCGGCAGCAGCTCCGGTTTTGCGTATTCTCCCCCGCGGAGTTCAGCCCGGTAAATGCCGAAATCATTACGGAACCCCCGCCCTTCGGCGCAACCGAGAAAATAGAGCGTGCCGCCGGCCGTGATCGAAAGATTAAAGGCGTACTTCAATTCGGGGAAACGGGAAACGAGCGTGATGCGCTTCGGTCCGCTCCAGTCATTCCCCTGTTTCTCCATGGTACAGGGATCCTCCCCCTGCCCGGCGCTGCCGAGATAGAGCCTTCTGCCGTCCGGGGAAAAGACTGGACCGCTGCCGTACGAAGTCCGTTCGGCAGCGGACCATCGGTTCGCGGAACGCCGCATGGTCATGACCGAGATCTCCCAGTTTCCCGCGGAATCGAGACGGTTGGTCTGCCAGAATACTTCGTCCCCGTCCGGAGAAAATGCCGGAACGCCATGCTGCTGGTACTGATCCGAGACGATCCCTCTGGCGAATACCTGCGGCGTTTCGCCCGGAGGGGCCTGATCCAGATAGTCCCCTTTTAAATCGGAGATTTCCTGTGCGCCGGAAAATCCGCCACAAACCAACAGGATGAACAACCAAGGCTTCTTCATTTTGTTTTACTCCCGGATAATCCGATTTTCGAGAACGTCTCAGCGCCTGTCCGTCTCCCTCATGACGATGATCCGGATCGGATCATCGGATTAACACCATCCGGTTTCCGGCTACTCCCGGCCCGGATTCAAGCCTGCTGAAATAAACACCGGATTCGACTTCCCGCCCCCAATCATCCGTGGCGTCCCACAACACGGCGTGCCCTCCCGCGCCCCGAACCCCTGTCTCGAGTGTGCGGACCGTTTCGCCCAGCGCGTTGTGCACGGTCAGCCGGACCGGCGACCGCCTGTCCAGCGTGAACCGGATTGTCGTCACAGGATTAAACGGATTGGGATAATTGTCCATCAGTCCGATGCGGCCGTGACGCGGAGAAACATCCTCTTCGTCCGGAACCGCGGTGACCGGCGTAGTGTTGAGCCAGACGTGAACCGGCGCCGGACTGAAGACATAGTTCTGCCAAACGCAATTGGGAACGAAAATATCGGTCTTCCCATCCAGGTTGAAATCTCCGACGGCGGCGTCCCAGGTGGAATAGGTGCCCAATCTCAGTCCACTGTCCGTGAACCGACCGGTTCCGTCATTCACCCACACCCGGTTCGCAGGGGAGGACTGGGGCATGAACACATCCAGATCCCCATCCCCGTCGAAATCAGCAAGATGCGCCCCTTCCCCCGAGTATCCACCAAGATTCGACTTCCGCGCGAACCGGCCGCTCCCGTCGTTCAGATACACGCGTCCGCTCCGGCCCGCGTCCTGTATGCCCATCACCAGATCCGGATAGCCGTCGCCGTTCAGGTCGCCCATCGCGAGGCCGTGCGCGTGCGATGCCCCCTCATCGAGAAGCTGGCCGCTGTCCGTGAATACGCCGGATCCGTCGTTGATCCACACGCGGTTGGGGCAGGGGACGCTGTTCTCCCACCGCCACCCCGCCGTGACCGCGTCCGTGAACCCGTCCCCGTTCACGTCGCCCAGCGCGATCAGCGCGACCTGGCCTGTTCCGATCGTTCCGTCGCCGAGCCTCTGGCCGGAATCGGTGAACCGCCCACCGCCGTCGTTGAAATAGACACGCATGGCCGAGTATCCGATGATGGCGAATAGATCGGGAAAGCCGTCTCCGTTCAGGTCCGCCAGGCGAGCCGTGCCCAGTCCTCCGGTCTCGGAACGTGAGATCCGGTCCGCGTGGTCGGAGAAACCGCCCTGGCCGTCGTTCAGCCAGACGGTTTCACCGCAAAGGACGTCGACCCGGCCGTCTCCGTCCACGTCGCCAACGACGGAAACGGATTCGTCCGACAGTCTCGCGCCTCCGTCCGTGAACAATCCCTGTCCGTCCCCGAAGTAAATCCGGTTGCCTGTCTGCGTGGAAACCAGGGCGTCGGTGAAACCGTCCCCGTTGAAATCGGCCGTTTCAACGCCCCGCCCGATGACGGGTTCGAACGCCTGGCCGTTGAGCTGGAAGGAGACCTGGGCCCGGCCCGCAACCGGGAATGTCAGAAATACCGCGATCAGCAGGAAGAAGAACCGCATGGGATTTCCTTTCATGAAGGGTAGGGATGCCATTTACCGGACCAGGGCCATTTTTATCCTCTGTTCCATTCCGTCCACCCGAACCCGGCAGAAGTAAACGCCGGAGCCCGCAGGGCCGCCGGAATCATCCCTTCCGTCCCAGGACGCCGAATAATGGCCGGCGGACTGCGCCTCGTCGACGAGCAGGCGGACTCTCCGGCCCCGCACGTCGAAGACGGCGAGCTGGACGCGAGAGGGCGAGGCCAGCGAATAAGAGAGCATCGTCCGGGGGTTGAAGGGATTGGGAAAATTCGGCCTCAGGGAGAACCCGTCCGGCGTCCGGTCTCCGCTCCCGAGGCCGGAGGAAGGATCGGCAGAAAACCGGAAACGGGCGAAAATCGCTTCTGCGCTCCCCCGGTTCGTTTTGCGAAATCCGTCCGGAGAAACCGGGAAATCGGTCGCGCCGGTTCCGCCGCTGATGAAAACCGTCGAATCATCCGGCACCCACAGGTCGTTTATCAACTCCCCTCCTGATCCGCCTATCCTCGTGGAATAGAGTATTTCCCCGGCGGACAGGTCCAGAACGGTGACATACGCATCATCTCCCTGGAGGATCCGGTCATAGGCCGAATCCGTCAGGGGAAAATCGGAAGACGCCGTGATTCCAGTAACCACCACCATTTCCCGGCCGACCCGCCGGATCCGCCCCATGTGGTACGGCACTTCCCCTCCGTAATTCAATACGTTTTCGCTGCCCCGCCCGCCAAAATAGGAAAAATAAAGAAGAGAATCGCCAGCCGCATCAAGCTCGCCCAGCAGGATGTCATAGCTTCCGATCTTGCGCGGGAAAAACGCGTTCTCCGTGCAGGCCAGTCCCGTCGAGTTCGTGTTTCCGACGAAGAACACGTCGCCTCTCTCATTCACCTCGATGCCCGCAACCGCGTCGTTCAGGCTGCCGCCGATCAGGCGGGAATACACCAGCCCGCCGTCCGCCTCGAAACACGTGATGAATCCATCCTGCCTCGCCGCTCCGGCCGGCCGTTCCGAACCTCGGATCGAAAAATCCGCGGACCGTGTCGAACCGCAGACAAACACGCGGCCCAACCCGTCAACCGTCATGTCGAGCGGTTCATCGTCCCCCAATCCGCCCAGATACGTGGAGAAGACGAGTTCCGCGGCGTCCATATTCAATTCGGTCACGAATACGTCATTTTCGCCTCCGAGCGTGTCGCGGAAGGCGGACCGGCAGGGGAAATCGCGGGACGATGTGCCGCCCGCCAGACATACGACAGAGGGGCTTATGGAAACGAGATTGTATCCGATTTCTCCGGCGCTCCCGCCCAGAAACGTCGAATACACCAGTTGTCCCTGGGGGTTGAGCTTCGTGATGAAGGCATCCGTCCCTCCGTTGTCCGCGGAGTGGACTCTCTGGAACGCGTCGTCCGTCACGGGAAAATCACCCGATTCGGTCAAGCCGGTCACGATTATATTCCCCTCCGCGTCCGTCACGACGTCTTTGATCTCGTCGTACAGGCTTCCGCCCAGATAAGTCGAGAATATCAGTTCCGTCATCGCGGGATTGAGCTTGGCCACGAATCCGTCACAGGGGCCGAGCTTGTTGGCGGTCTGAAGGGCCGATTGGACCGGGATGTCGGACGAATAGGTATGACCCGCAAGAATCACGTTTCCCGAGGAGTCGGTGGCAATGTATATGTTGTGCTCGCCCATCGTTCCGCCGAAATAACTCGCATACACGTCGGCTGAAAGTCCGGCTGAGGTTTGGGCAGCCGCGTTCAGGAACAGGAGAACCCCCGCGAGTACAAAAACATCACAGAACACGAACCGGTTATTCGGGATACGGGCTGGAATTCGCGGCATGTGGCCTCCGATTGAAATGAAACACGGACAATTGTAAAAAATGATAAAATTTTTGTAATGAATAAACTACAATGTAGTTTACCGGGACAAAAAAACATCCCCCCTGCGGCGGATTCCGGCCGTCCTGTCCGATCCGGCGGATCAGACTTTTTCGATCTTCCGGCTCAACTGTTTGGGGAGAGCGAGGTACAATTCGGGATCTTCGATCTGACCGTTCTTCAACACCTCGAAATGCAGGCAGGCCGAGGCCCGCCCGAGCGGCTGTCCTTTTTCAACGGACTGTCCGGGACGGACATAGATCGAGTCGAGGTGCAGGTAGCGGGTGCGTATCCCGTTCCCGTGGCATATCGTGATCTCCCGGTATTCCGTGAAGATTTCGTCCCCGCCGTCCGAAACCACCTGACCCGCGGCCGCCGCCACGATCACACCGGGTTTTCCGCCCCTTCCGATGTCGACACCCTTGTGAAGGTAATAGGTGTTCCGGCTTTGGTCCCAGTCACGACCGCACTCCAGATACAGAATGCCCCCCGGCACCGGTGAAACAAAATGAAGCCGGGCGCCGGCTGGCGCGCGCGTCGGCCGGGCCATGGGAAGCACAAAAATCCCGAACGCGGCCAGCAGAAGACAGGACACGGCGACGTGGCCCCTGCCGTGAAACACCGGCTGTTTGATGTTCTGGAGGCGTTTGACCAGGCGCGTTTTCTCGTTCGCGAAGCTCGGCAACAGGACCAGGTCGTCCGACGGGGCCAGCCGGACGCGGATGACATTCAGCAGGGCGATCCCGTATCGTTTGTTCGTCAGAGTACGTTTCGACAGAACATCCGCGTCGCAGACCTGCTCCCGCACCTGGTGGAGCTGCCGGCCGGCGATCCACGCGACGGGGTTGAAAAAATACACGATCTGAACCAGAGTTTGGAGCCGTATCCAGAGGTCGTCCCAGCGGCGGATGTGGGCCATTTCATGGGCGATCACCGGTTCGATCGTTTCCTCCGGATCCTCCCGGAGAAAACATTTCGGGAGGACGATCACCGGCCGGAACAGGCCCAGTGTGAACGGCGACACCCTGGCGGATCCGAAGACCAGCCGTACCGGACGCCGCACGCGGAACAGGCCTTTCCAGCGCAGGACCATTTCCAGAATACGGCCGTTGTCGCACGGTTCCGCGAGCCGGACGATGTTTTGATACTTTCTGAGCCGGAAGATATATCCCGATCCGACAAACACAAAACCGGACAGCCAGGCGAAGAACAGAAGCAGTTGAAGCGACCGGTTTCCGTCCGTTTCACGGCCGGATGAATCCGGCGCGGGGCTCCAGGTCGCGGTTTCAGGCGTTCCGATCGGAAGGGGTTCCACGCGTCGCTCGGTCTGGCCCAGGCTGAAGACCCTCTGCAGAAGCATGCGCCCGGAGAAGGAAGTGGAGAAATCGGATGGAAGTACCAGACGGATGAAGACAAGCGACCACAGCCCGAGTGTCAGCAGGTGCGATCGCCGGCCGCAGACCGCGGCCAGCGCCAGCACGAGAACGAACAGGACAGCCGAGAATACAACCTGGTTGGCGAAAAATCCGATGACCGCGCCGGCCCACGGACCGGCGAATGCCGTCTGGAAAAACGGGGTCATGACGAACCGTCCTCATTCAGCAGCTTTTTCAACTCCTCGATTTCGCGGGGGGTGAGCCCCTTCGTGCTGGAAAACATCGAAACCACGGTATTGGTGTCCGTCTCGAGCACGCGGTCCGCGAAGAACCGCACCATTTTAGCGAGCCCCTCGGGACGTGAAATCATAGGCCGGTAGACGAACACGCCGTGCGAATCTGTTTTGGACAGGATCTTTTTCTGGGCCATCCGGTCCATCATGGTGCGGACGGTTGTGAGCGCCCAACCCTGTGAATCTCTCACAATTTCATGCACTTCGCGCACGGATTTCTCCCCGTGCTTCCACAGCACCCGCATGATG
>CAZNXX010000035.1:0-2892 GCA_964577095.1 uncultured bacterium
GGGGATGAAGTGCACGTGCATACGGGATTGTACGCCTTTTTCTCCATTCCGTACGTGCTCGAGGACCCGAATATTGGCACGGTGCTGCGGACTTTAGGAACATACGGGGGAAGCAATTGGCGTTTGTTTTATTACAATAACGGAAATTATCTGGAATACCCGCGATTCACAGCCGCGGACAATCTGAATTTCAGGCCGGGAATCGCGTTCTGGCTCATTTCACGCGAACCGCTGAATCTGGACCTCCGGAACGTGAGCGAAACACCGGCCATCCAGAGAACCGGGACCGAACCGACCGATTGGACGACGGTGAACTACCGCATCACGCTGCGGCCGGGCTGGAACATGATCGGGAATCCATTCGCGTACGACATCGACTGGAGCCGGATCATAGCCGCCACCGGCGCTCCTTCCACGTCATTGCAGGCTCCGGTGGTATACAATGTCCGGTGGGAAGACTATGGCCTCGATCCTTACGCCTACAACCAGACCGTGCTCGAACCATGGAGAGGCTACTTCGTCTACAACCGGACCACAGCGCCGATCGTCCTTCAGGTGCCTCCCATGTCGGGCACACCGAAAGCCTCGCCCCCGAGACGCATGGACAGGCAGGAATTCATCCTGGAACTGTCCGCCGCCGGAGTCGAATCGAAACTGAGGAGCGGGAAAACGCGCGTGGGCATGCTCCGGACTGCCGAGGACGGCGCGGACCCGGAGGATTACCTCGAGGCCCCGCCCATCGGCGAACGCCTGATTCTCAGCGCGATGGACGGGAAAGGCAACCGGTACGCCGGGAATTTCAAGCCGGTCTCCGCCGAAGGCGCCGCGTGGGAGATCAATCTGAAGCCTGTTGAAAAAGACAGACGCGTGACAATCCGGGTCGACGGCATGTCGGGCCTGCCGGCCGGATTCAAAACCTGGCTGCTCGACACGGACAGCGAATGCTGTCTGGACCTGAAGGACGGAGCGGCCGAGGCGGATGTCCCGAAGGACGGAACCGGGCTTCACCTGAAACTGATCGTCGGCACGGAGGAATACGCGGAATCGGCCGGCCGGGGCCTGCCGCTCGAGCCGTACAGATTCGGCCTGAAGCCGAATTACCCGAATCCGTTCAACCCGGAAACCCGCATCGAATACAGCCTGGAGCGGAAGGGCCGCGTGTCCGTGGACGTGTTTGACGGACTCGGCAGGAAGATCCGAACTTTAGAGTCCGGCGTGCAGGGAGCGGGCGTTCATGAAGCCGTGTGGAACGGCCGCGACGATTCCGGCAGGCCCGTGCCGAGCGGCGTGTATGTCTGCCGCGTCCGGGCCGGCGCGTTCGCCACCTCCCGTAAAATGGCATTGATCCGATAGGCCGGAGGAAACATGAAACCGTTCCGATCGCTCGCTGTGATCCTGCTGGTCATGTCCGCCTCCTTCGCCTTCGGCCAGGATGACAGCCCGGATGTGATTTCCAAACAGGGCCGCGTCCGCGTCTCGGCAGGCTACCAGTCCTGGTCCATACCGGACATCGCCGGTCTTTCCGAGTTCCACTTCCCTGTCGAAGCGTATTACCCGCTCGACCGCAACGCGGGCATGAGTGTTTTCCTCGGCGGGGCTTCCGCGTCCGGGCTCCATTTCGAGGATCTCTCCGGAATCACGGACGCGCAGGTGTCCGCGAATTATTACCTGGAGGACAGAAACCTCCTGCTGAACCTGGGCATCGGACTGCCGACCGGAAAGCGGGAGCTGACGCAGGACGAATTCGCCACATCCATAGGCCTCAGCAACAGCTTTTTCAACTACCGTGTGCCTGTTCTCGGACAGGGGTTTTCCGTGTCGCCCGGTATCACCTGGGCAACGCCGCTGAACGACCAGACCGTTCTCGGCCTCGGCGCCTCTTACCAGCACAAAGGCGGGTACGTGCCGGTGAAAGGCATGAAAACATACAAGCAGGGCGCCGAGCTCCTGCTCACGGGCGGCATCGATTATCAGACCTCGGAAGTGTCCGCGGTGTCGTTTGATCTCACGGTCACGGTGTACGGAAAAGACGTGTACGATGACGCGGACATGATGAAATCCGGCACCAAGGTCATGGCCGCGGGCCAGTACAAGCGGTACATCGGATACGACCTGCTCTGGCTGTTCGGCCGTTTCAGGAGCCGGGGCAAGAGCGTGATCTACATGCCGGGGACGGACGCGCAGTTCAAGATGCAGCGGGACGAGTTCGAGACCGTGGCGCGGTACCGCAGGCGGCTCAACCCTCAAACGGCACTCAATTATTCGGCTGAAGCGCGCTATTTTTTCAAGACGGACGCGATCAACCAGGGTTATCAGGCCGGAGTGGGGTTCGGTCCGGAGCGGCAGGTGAGCCCGGAGATGAAGCTGAAGGGCGAGGTGAAGGTGCTCCGGGGCAGGGACTATTCCCTGCATGACACGAAATGGCTGACGGGTTTTGAAATTGCCGGAGGGATGGAGTATTCGTTCTGAGAGTCCGACCCGGGTTTCCGCAACAAATGCGACGCACCTTCAAGGTGCGTCGCATTTGCCATTTAAAAGCGGGATCGGATTCCCGCTTTTTTCATCTCAGGATGCGGCCAATCACCAGCGGGTTTTGCGACCCCGCGGGAGGTTTGGCAGGTTTTTACATTCTTTTACTTGAGCGGATGCTTATAAAAGCGTTAATTACAATGTTTTCCGGAGACGATCCCAAACGGAGGCTACTTTCATGCGAAAAGTGAAAATTCTGATTCTGCCGGCTTTGCTCGCCGCCGCAGCCTGGACTTCCTGCTCAGGCCCCGCGGAGGTCGATTCGAAAGCCGCGAAACTGCTGTCGCAAATGACCCTGGAGGAAAAAGCCGACATGCTCTCAGGCACAGGATTCGATTCCAGGCCGGTTCCCAGGCTCGGCAT
>CAZNXX010000035.1:2992-22700 GCA_964577095.1 uncultured bacterium
ATCGCGACCGTGAAGCACTTTGCCGTGAACAACCAGGAAAGCGAGCGTTTCACGATCAACGCGGCCGTGGACGAGAGAACGCTGAGAGAGATTTATCTGCCGGCGTTCAAGGCATCGGTTCAGGAAGCCGGCGTTTGGGCCGTGATGGGCGCCTACAACCGTCTGAACGGGCCCTATTGCTGCGCGGATCCCTGGCTCCTGACCGACGTTCTGAAAAACGAATGGGGATTCAAGTACCTGGTCATGTCCGACTGGGGCGCTGTGCATGACGTGGATTCCACGCTGAACGGCGGGCTCGACCTCGAGATGCCGGGCGGCCAGTATCTCACAAAAGAGGCGGTGATTGCCGCGGTGCGGGAAGGACGCGTTCAGCAGAAGACCGTGGACGACAAGGTTTTCCGCATGCTGCGCACCATGCTTGCGGCCGGACTGTTCGATTCAACACGCGCCGGAGAGGCCGCTGTGGATACGGCCGGCCAGCGCGCCGTGGCCCTGCAGGCGGCACGGGAGAGCGCGGTTCTTCTGAAAAATACGGCTGGAATGCTGCCGCTGGACCGTAAAAAGATAAGGTCCATCGCGGTGATCGGCCCGCACGCGGTGAGAGCCGTGACGGGCGGCGGCGGAAGCTCGAAAGTCGATCCTTTTATCTCTGTCTCTCCGTTGGAGGGGATACAACGGAAGCTGGGTACGGCGTTGGAGATACGCTCCGCACGGGGAGTGCCTGAAGCCATGGATCTGACACCGGTGGATTCCATACACCTGTCCCCATCCGGCCGTCCTTCGGGGCGCAGCGGATTGGTCGGTGAATACTTCGCGAATCCGGATCACCGGGGATCGCCCGCGGTCGTACGCACCGATCCCATGATCGTTTTCCACTGGGGCGACCAGGCGCCCCATCCGGCTCTTCCGGCGGACGGTTTTTCCGTGCGCTGGACAGGAAGCCTGGTGCCGACGGAATCCGGGACTTATTCGATCGGGATCGGTTCAGACGACGGATCGCGCCTCTGGATCGACGGCAGGCTTCTGGCCGACAACTGGGGCCAGCACGCATTGACGTATAAAACAGGACGCGTGAACCTGAAAGCCGGGACAGCCTATCCCATCCGGATCGATATGTTCGAAGGACCGGGAGGCGCGGAAGCCGTGCTCGCGTGGGAAAACGAGTCTGCAGGCAAGGCGGACGATTTGTCGCTCGCGGTCGAGGCTGCCAGGGGCGCGGATGCAGCCGTGGTATTCGCCGGGTCCACGGAACGCGAGGAATCGGAGGGCTTTGACAGGCCGGACCTGAGGATCGATCCGGCACAGGAGGAACTGATCCGCGCGGTTTCGCGGGTGAATCCGAACACGGCCGTGGTGCTGTGCTCAGGCGCCATGGTCGACATGAACGCGTGGGTCGATTCCGTCAAGGCCCTGGTGCAGGTCTGGTTTCCAGGCCAGGAAGGCGGAACCGCGATCGCGGACATCCTGTTCGGCGACGTGAATCCCTCCGGCAAACTGCCGACGACATTCGCCCGTAAATGGGAGGATTGCCCCGCGTACGGCCGTTTTCCCGGAGAGAAGGGGAGAGTGGATTACTCGGAGGGTCTTTACGTCGGGTACCGTTATTTTGATCAATATGGAATCGAGCCGCTCTTCCCCTTCGGCCACGGGCTGAGCTATACGACGTTTGAATACGGCAATCTCGCGGTGTCGCCGTCCCGTATCGGGGCGGACGGTAAAGTCAAGGTCCGGCTTTCAGTCCGGAACACGGGTCCGGTCGCGGGCGCGGAAGTGGTTCAGGTGTACGTGTCGGATACGGAATCGAGCGTGGACCGTCCGAAGAAAGAACTCAAGGCTTTCCGAAAGGTCCGCCTTGAACCGGGCCAAAGCCGCAAGATCGACTTCAGCCTCGACCGGGACGCGCTTTCATTCTGGGATCCGGTATCGAAAGGCTGGAAAGCGGAACCGGGAACCTTCAAGGTGCTGGTCGGGAGTTCGTCCCGGGATATCCGTCTGGAAGGGGAGTTCGAGCTGGAGTAAACACTCGGTTCCGGGTTTCGGGTTCCGGGTTGCCCAAAGAGCCTCCCGCGGGTTTTTCATAGCCCGCGGGAGGTGTTTTTTTTAAAAAGCGCGGGCTAAAGCCCCGATGAACGGGACCAAGTGATTGCATTTTTTCATTATTGAAGGCCCGCGGCTACCATGAACGAAGAAGAGTACGGTAGCCGCAGGCTTCAGCCTGCGTTTCTTTTTACTTTTTCAGATTGAAGGCGTTCGGCAGCAGATCGGAGAGGGAATAAACGGTTTTCTTTCCGGAGATTGCGCAGCAGACCACGGTCATGTCGGGATTGAACTCCGCGAGCACCTGCCTGCAGGCGCCGCAGGGCGTGACCGGATCGTCCGTGTCCGCGCAAATCGCGATTGCGTCGAATCCTGATGCGCCTTCGGACACGGCCTTGAAAACAGCCGTCCGTTCCGCGCACACGGTGAGACCGTAGGAGGCGTTCTCCACATTGCATCCGGTAAAAATACGGCCGTCCGGGCACAGCACAGCGGCGCCCACGCGGAACTTCGAATACGGAGCGTACGCAAAAGCGCGGGCCGCAGAAGCGGCCCGCACCAGTTGATCGATCGTTTTTTCAGAAAGGGGTTTCATCCCGGCCCGTCAGAACGGAAGATCGGACACGTCGGACGGATCGGGCACACCTTCAGCCGCGGGAGGCGCTTCCTGGCCGCCCTCCGGGCCCGCAGCCTCGCCCCGCTTTCCGCCGCCCAGCATTTCCATCTCCTGTGCCACGACTTCGGTGATGAACTTCTTGACGCCGGCGGTGTCCTCGTACGACCGAGTCTGGAGGCGGCCCTCCAGGTACACCAGACTGCCCTTTTTCAGGTACTCGCCCATGATTTCAGCGAGCTTGCCCCAGGCCACCACCCGGGACCAGTCCGTTTTCTCCTGCTGTTTACCTTCCTGGTCCTTCCAGACCTGATTCGTCGCCAAGTTGAAGTTCACGGTTGCCCGTCCGGAAGGAGTGTACTTCAGCTGCGGGTCGGCCCCGAGTCGTCCCAACAGAATGACTTTGTTCACGGTGCCTCTTCCCTGAGCCATGGGTACCTCCTCTCGATAAATTGGGTTACTGTGAAACGCATCCCGGCCGCCTCCGTCTGAATAGGGAGGAGGAACCGGTTCATCATTTTCCCCAGATCCGCTTCCTCAGTTCCGGAACCAGGCCGCGTATGGCCACCCGGTCCTGGGCCATGGAGTCGCGGTCGCGCACCGTGACCGTCTCATCCTGAAGCGTCTGTGAGTCCACTGTCACGCAGAAAGGCGTGCCGGCCTCGTCCTGGCGGCGGTACCGCCGCCCCACGGCGCCGGAGTCGTCGTAAAAGGCGATGAACTCGAAGCGCAGTTCGTCCATGATTTTCCGCGCGAGTTCAGGCATGCCGTCCCGGTTCACCAGCGGGAACACGGCGGCCTTCACCGGCGCGAGCTTCGGGTCGAAGTGCAGCACCGTGCGCGTGTCGTTCTCGAGCTTCTGTTCCTCGTAGGCGTCGATGAGGCAGGTCAGCACGGTGCGGTCGCATCCGGCCGACGTCTCGATGATGTACGGGACGAAGCGCTCGCGGGTGGCGTCGTCGAAATACGACAGGTCCTTGCCAGAGAACTGCTGGTGCCGGGACAGGTCGAAATCCGTGCGGTTGTGAATGCCCTCCAGTTCCTTCCAGCCGATCGGGTATTCGTATTCGACGTCCATGGCCGCCTTGGCGTAATGCGCGAGCTCGTCGGGCCCGTGCTGCCGGAACCGGAGCTTCTCCGGGTGGATGCCGATGCGCCTGTACCAGGCCATGCGCCGGTCCTTCCACGCCTGCCAGACCTCCTCGTCCGCCCCCGGCTTGACAAAGTACTGCATTTCCATCTGTTCGAATTCGCGGGTCCGGAAAATGAAATTGCCGGGCGTGATCTCGTTCCGGAAGGCCTTGCCGATCTGGGCGATGCCGAACGGGATCTTCTTGCGCGAGGAGTCCATCACGTTCTTGTAGTTGACGTAAATGCCCTGCGCCGTCTCGGGCCGCAGGTAGACGACGGTGGCGTCCTCTTCAACGGGGCCCATGTGCGTCTTGAACATGAGATTGAACTGGCGGGCGTCGGTCAGGACGTTCGAGTTGCCGCACGCGGGGCACTGCCGCTTCTCCCATTTTTTGGGGTCGATCTCGTCCTGCCGGAAGCGCTGTTTGCACTGGCGGCAGTCGACCAGCGGATCCGTGAACCCGGCGACGTGCCCCGACGCCTCCCAGACGCGCGGGTGCATGAGAATGGCGGCGTCGAGACCCACGATGTCCTCGTTCTCGACCACCATGGCGCGCCACCACTGTTCCTTCACGTTGCGCTTGAGTTCCACGCCGAGCGGGCCGTAATCATAGCAGGCGTTGATGCCGCCGTATATCTCGCTCGACTGAAAAATGAATCCCCTTCTCTTGCACAGGGAAACGATTTTGTCCATGATGTCCGATGCCAAAAATGACTCCTTCTGCCGTTCGGTGGGAACCGCCCTGAGTCGGACGGATGCGGTATAAAAAATTGATCGTTGGCCGCGCCATCCGGCCAACGATCTGGAATGCGGACGGAATACGCGTGTGGCGCCGGACTACATCGACTTGGACGCTTTTTTCGCCTTTTTCGCTTCGCGCTTCTCTTTCAGGGATTTACCCGCTTTTTTCTTGGTTTCCTTGCTCTTGATGTCCCGGTCCTTGCCCATACCATCCTCCGATCAAGGGTGCGAGTGGCGACGGCCCGTCCGGCCGTCATCGAGTCTCTAAAAAATACTCATTTACGACTCATAAATCAAGGGAAAAATCGGAGTATGCCGGTCCGCGAAACGGCTTGCGGCCGCCGGCAGCAGGTGATCCTTCCGCGTGCGGCACGCCGGGGGCGGAACCATCCCGGATTACGCGGCGCCCTGAGCCGAAAGGCCGGCTTCCCTGCTGGAGCGGAGGGAACGAACGGATCTGAGGATCACGGTGGCGATGACGATCACCCCGCCGACGAAGGCCCAGTGCCCGGGCCTTTCCCCGATGAAGAGGAACGCCCAGATCGGGTTGAGTATCGGTTCGATCACGGGGACCAGAATCCCCTCCAGAGCGGTGACGTGGCGTATGGCTTTCGCGTAGAACAGGTAGGAGAAGCCGATCTGGAAAACGCCGAGCAGGAGAAGCCCCGTCCAGCTCGAAACGTCCCGGGGCGGGTGGAACATGAAGGGGATGCCGGCGATGCCGGTGATGAGGTTGCCGAGCACGACCGAGCCGAGGGGCGATCCCCGCTTCTGTTTCCGCATCAGCACCACGAGCCAGGCGAAGGCCACGCCGCTCAGCACCGCGACCCCGTTCCCCAGGGCGTTCGCCGCGCTGAGCTTGTCCAGGAAGAAAAGCGACATGCCGGCCAGCACAAGGACCACGGCCAGGCCGTCGGTGCGGTCCACGCGTTCGCGAAGGAGAAAGTGCCCGAGAATCGCGACATACACCGGGGCCGTGTACTGGAGCAGGATGGCATTCGCCGACGTGGTCAGCTTGTTGGCGCTGACGAACAGCAGCACGGTGCAGGCATACGCCACGGCTCCGGCCCACTGCGTCTTCGAGTGGTCAATGTGTCCTTTCCCCGCGGCCAGGAAAAGCAGGGGAAGGGCGATCCAGGAGCGCGCGGCCGCGATGGCGATCGGATTCCAGTCCACCCATTTGATCAGAACCCCGCCGAAGCTCCACAGCGCGGCGGTGAGCGCGAGATAGCCCACGGCCGGGAGATGATGGGGATCGCGCGGAACCGCGGACCGGACGGAGGCAGCGCTCATCGTCCGCGCTTTCCGCCGGAGACGGGGCGTTTACTTGCCGCCGTTGTCCGTCGGACGGCGGCCGGCGGCTTCGGAGCGGCGCGCCGCGGCGCCCGGCCGGCCGGCCGGTGCGACGGGGGCCTGCGTTCGATCGAGGCGTACGCGTTGTGATTGTGAATCGATTCCATGTTCTCGGATTCGACCCGGTACCAGGTGATGCGCGGGTCCCGGTCCAGCCGGAGCGCCACCTCCCGCACCACGTCCTCGACGAAGCGCGGGTGGTCGTATCCCCGTTCCGTCACCGCCTTCTCGTCCGAGCGTTTCAGGAGCGGCCAGATCGGGCAGGAGGCCGCGGCTTCGGCGGTTTCGACCAGCTCCTCGATCCAGAGGAATTCGCGGAAGCGGACCCGGATCGTCACGACGGAACGCTGGTTGTGCGCGCCGCGGTCCGAGATCTCCTTGGAGCACGGGCACACGGTGGTCACGGGAACGGAAACGCCGAGGATGATGTCGCGGCGCCGGCCCAAAGTGCCGACATAGGAGCACCCGTATTCCATGAGGCTGGCTGTTCCGGAAGCCGGGGCTTTCTTTTCGATGAAATACGGGAAAGCCACTTCCATGTGCGCTTCCTCGGCGTCCAGCCGGTCCTTCATTTTTTCGAGAATGTCACCGATGGTGTCGATGTGGAGCGCGTCGCGGTGTTCGCTGAGAATTTCCACGAACCGGCTCATGTGCGTGCCCCTGAAGCGGTGGGGAAGGTTCACGGTCATGTTGACCGAGGCCACGGTGTGCTGTGTCCTGCGGGCGCGGTCGAGAACCGTGATCGGGTAGCGCAGTCCCTTGACTCCGACCCGGTCGATCGGTATGTTGCGGTCGTCCGCCTGGCCCTGCACGTCCTTCACGACGCCCTTCCCTTCCGGTACCCGGCATTGTGCTCGACGCGCACCACGGTCTTGACGTTCCCGCGCGGGTTGAAGTCTCCGGTCACTTCCATCCATCTCGGGCGGACGCAGGCCACCAGGTCGTCGAGAATCCGGTTGGTGACCGCTTCGTGAAAGTGGCTCTGGTCCCGGAAGCGGTTGATGTACAGCTTCAGGGATTTCAGCTCCACGATGGATTTGTCCGGGATGTAGTTCACGCGTATGGTCGCGAAGTCCGGGTAACCGGTGATGGGGCACAGGCAGGTGAATTCCGGCAGTGTGACCGAGACTTCCGTGTCCCGGTCCGGGTACTGGTTCGGAACCGCGGCGAGTTTCGCGTTCCGGACCGCTGCGATGCCTTTTTTATTTCGGGGTTTCATTTCGTTCTCCTTGATCCGGATCGTTTGCTGGTTTTACGAATGCCGGCGGTATGGGTCCGTGCCGACCGGGTCCGGATCTCTCCGTTCACATACCGCGTCGGGTCCGGAATGCCCGCCTCGCGGAACCCCTTCCGCCTCAGCACGCAGCTGTCGCATCCGCCGCAGGCCCGGCCCTTCAGATCCGGGTCGTAACAGCTGTGCGTGAGTTCCAGCGGTACGCCGAGCGCGGCCGCCTTGCGTATGATGGCCGCTTTGGTGAGCCTGAGCAGGGGCGTCCGGATTTTGAACCGGCCGCCCTCCAAGCCTGCTTTGGTGGCGAGATTGGCGGTCCGCTCAAAGGACCGGATGAAGGCCGGCCTGCAGTCCGGGTAACCTGAATAGTCCACCGCGTTCACGCCGATGAAGATGTCCCGGCTGCCGAGGGTTTCCGCCCATCCCAATGCGATGGACAGGAACATGGTATTGCGCGCCGGAACATAAGTGACCGGGATTTCCGAAGCCATCCGTTCTCCCGGACGGTTCTTGGGAACGGAAATCCTCGATGTCAGGGCCGATCCGCCGATGAGGGACAGGTCCATCCTAAAAACCAGATGTCGGCCGGCGCCGAGCGCGGTCGCGATGCGCCGGGCCGATGTCAGTTCCGTCCGATGGCGCTGGCCGTAATCGACGGTCAGGCAGAAAACCTCGAATCCCTTCCTCAACGCGACGGCCATGGCCGTTGCGGAATCGATTCCCCCGCTGAGCAGAACCACGGCCCGGGGTTTGCTTTCAGCGGCCACGGTCCGCCTCCGGCCAGATGATTTTATGAAACGGGACTTGAAGGCGGACGTTCAGCCTGTCGCCGAGCACCCATTCCGCTAACAGGGCCAGGTCCATGCGGCCGTGCGCGGGGGAGAGGAGAACCCGGGCCCGCGACTCCAGCCCTTTTCCGCGTATCACTTCCTTCGCCCAGACATAATCCGCTGAGTCGCTGATCACGAATTTCACCTCGTCTTCCGGCCCGAGCCGGTCCAGGTTTTGCCATACGGTTTTCGCGCTCTCGCCGCTCCCCGGGCATTTCACGTCCATGATCTTCACCGCGGCAGCGGGCAGGCGGCTGATGTCTAATGACCCATTGGTCTCCACAAGCACCGTATGGCCGGTGTCGATCAGGCGGCCGGCCAGGCTTGGCGTCTCCTCCTGGGCCAGGGGTTCGCCGCCCGTGATTTCCACAAGGGCGCATCCGAACGACTGCGTCCGTTCCACGATCCGTTCGAGCGGCCAGTCGGACCCGCCCGTCCAGGCATAGGCCGTGTCGCAGTACGAACAGCGCAGGTTGCAGCCGGTGAGGCGTATGAACACGCAGGGAAGGCCGACCCGGGACGATTCGCCCTGAATCGAATGGAAGATTTCAGTCACTCGGAGCATGTCAGGGTTCGGAATACGAGACGCCGTATTTCTCGGACTCCCACACCGTGACTGAAGCGACGGTCACGCCCTCAGGCAGGCGGCTTTTCACTTCGCGGTAAATGAACCGGGACAGGTTCTCGGCGGTCGGGTTTTCCGAGTCGAAAGGGGGGATTTCATTGATGTGGTAATGATCCAGTTTTTCAAGGGGCGCGTCAACCAGGCTCTTCAGTTCCTTGAAATCCAGGCTGATGCCGATGGCGTCCACCCGGCCGGATTCGACTTCAACCCGAACCTTCCAGGTGTGGCCGTGCAGGCGGCCGCATTGGCCCTCATAGCCCCTGAGCCTGTGGGCCGCGGTGAAATGGGATTCGACGAATACGCGGTACATGACACCGTAATATGAACAAAATTTAAGGGTTTGTCAAGCCTCGGTCCCGGACGGCAGAGCCGGGGGCAGGCGCAGGAGAATCGATGTGCCGCGGCCTGGTTCGGAGCGGACTGAGACCGATCCCCCGTGATCCACCACGATCTTTTCGACAATGGCCAGTCCCAGACCGGTGCCGTTTTTCTTGGTCGTGTAATAGGGGGTGAAAAGGCGCTTCAGGCTTTCCGGATCCATGCCGCCTCCCCTGTCCTCGATTTCAAAAACCACGGACCCGTTCCCGGACCGGTCCACGGCCGTTCGGAGGGTCACCCGCCCGCCGTCCAGGGACGCTTCGGCCGCGTTCTTCAGCACGTTGTGAATCGCGCGTTTGATCTGCTCGAAGTCCGCGGTCAGGGCCGGGAGTTCGGGTTCCGTCTCGAGAACGAACCGGACGGCCGGAAAAGCCGATTCCGCCAGGCGTACCGCGGACACGGCCGCGTCTTCCGGCCGAACGGGCGCCGGTTCCGGTCGAGGCATGCTTGAAAACTCCGAGAACTCCGAGGCCATGCGGCGAAGGGATTCCATTTCCTCTTCCATGGTTCGTATCATCTCCGCCCCTTCCGGAGCCTCCCCGAGCCGCCGCCGGATGCGGCCCAAAGTGACGGACATGGGCGTGAGGCTGTTCCGTATTTCGTGGGAGATGCGCCTGGCCACCTCCCGCCAGGTCGCCACCTTCTCCGCATGCACCAGGCGTTCCCGCGAAGACTTCAGGTCCGCGACCATGCGATTGAAGGAATCGACGAGAAAGCGGAATTCGTCCGTGGCCCGGGTGTCCACGGCCGTGTCGAAATCGCCCCCGGCCACGGCCCGCATGCCCCTCACCAGGGCTGCGACGGGTTCATTGATGCGGCCGGACAGACTGCGCGCCGCCCTCACCGCGACCAAAGACAGGGCGAGGATCAGAAGCACGGCCGAGGCCCAGATGAGGTTTCTGCGGAGAATGGATTCCTTGAGCAGGCTCAGGCTGTTGTACACATTCAGGGCGCGGCTGATGCGCTCCTTGGATTCAATGATGCGGCCGGGCACGGGATAGCACACTGTCAACCAGGTGGCGGAATCGGCCATGCGGCCGAGAGTCAGAACCGGCTTTCCGTCCAGCTCGTGCAGATGAACCGCGGTGCCGGAAGAGTCGGCAGGGGGCAGTCCGGCGCCCGGGGAAAGCCACGGTTTCGCCGCCGGGCAGTCCGGCGAGGCGATCCGGATTCCCGGCCGCCATCCGCCTCCGGCCCGGTGGTATACTGCCACGGAATAGAGGCCTTCTCCGGCCAGAAGCGGGGCCGTCCATTGCCCCGGATCGGAGTTGGTTCCGAGGAAGCGCCGGCCTTTGTCCTCGAGCTGCAGCCGGATGGTGGAAAGGGACGAATCCAGCGCTTCTCCGATGCCCGGCAGGAGGAGCATGTCCGCGCTCCGCGTGAGCAGGTTCGCGGTGAACAGGGTCAGGGGCACGGCCGGAACGAGCACGAAGAGCAGGAAGAGCATGGTCAGCCTGCCCTGGAACCGCGATCCGAGCCGGTTCCGCTTCCAGAGCAGGAGGCTGTACGCGGTCAGGCCCGCGGCGAGGAGCGCCATCCACGCGAGGAACAGGCCCATGTCAGCCGCCCATCCGCTTGCGTCGGGTCAGGTACCGGAACAGCGCGGCGTCGAAGGGCTGGGACGTCTCGATCGCCGCGTAATCGATGTCCGCGGCGCGGCACTCCCGGCTGATCCGCTCCGAGAACAACCGCATCGAATCGCGGTACGCGTCGCCCAGGCTTCTCGGATCCGCGTGCAGCCGCTCGCCGGTTTCGGCGTCCACGAAGAGCGTATCCGAACGGAAGTCCAGGGACTTTTCCAGCGGATCGAGTATGTGGAACACGATCACTTCGTGCTTCTGGTGGCGGAAATGCTTCAGCGCCGCGAGCACCGCGTCCGGATCGTCCAGCAAGTCGGAAAAAATGACGACCAGGCCGCGCCGTTTCAGCCGTTCGGCCAGGCGGTGGAACAGAACCGCGATGCCGGTTTCGCCGGAGGGCGTTGTTTTCTCCATTTCCGCGAGCAGCACATGCAGGTAGGAGGGGACGGACCGCGGCGGGAAAAAGGACCTGATTTTCTCGTCGAACGTGACAAGCCCCACCGCGTCCCTCTGCCGCAGCATGAGAAAGGCCAGGCTGGCGGCCAGAACCTGGGCGTAATAAAGCTTGGTGACGGATCCGGAGGAGAATCCCATGGATGCGGAGGCGTCGAGGAGCAGATAGGCCTTGAGATTGGTTTCCTCCTCGTAACGCTTCACGTAGTACCGGTCGGTGCGGCCCCAGAGTTTCCAGTCGATGTGCCGGGTCGTTTCTCCGGGCAGGTAAGGGCGGAGTTCCGAAAACTCGACGGAGAATCCGTGATACGGGCTCCGGTGCAGGCCGGTGATGAAGCCCTCGACCACGAGCCGCGCGACCAGATCCATGCGCGAAATGCGGGAGACGATCTCGGGCCGCAGGAAACGGCGGCTGTCATCCGGGTTTTTCATCCGTCCGACAGCAGGCGCTGGATGATTTCCAGAGAGGTGATGCCGTCCGCTTCGGCGTTGAAATTGGTCACGACACGGTGGCGCAAAACCTGCCGCGCCACAGCGGACACGTCATCCCGGTCCGGCGTGGCGCGGCCGTCGAGCGCGGCCCTCGCCTTGGCCCCGAGCACCAGATACTGCGACGCCCTCGGTCCCGCGCCCCAGCTCACCCAGTCCTTCACGTATTTCGGGGAGCGGTCCGAGCCCGGCCGCGTGCGACGGACCAGATCGACTGCGTACCGCACGACCGCGTCCGAGACTGGAACGCGGCGCACGAGATCCTGCAGTTCCTGAATCTTTTTCCCGTCCAGCACGGGTTTCAGGGCGGGCTCCAGCCCTCCGGTCGTGGAGCGGACGATCTCGGCCTCCTCGTCGGCGGACGGATAGTCAATCCACAGATTGAACATGAAGCGGTCGAGCTGGGCCTCGGGAAGCGGATACGTGCCTTCCTGTTCGATGGGATTCTGCGTGGCCAGCACAAAAAAGGGCTCCTCGAGACGGTAGGTCGTGCCGCCGGCGCTGACCTCATGTTCCTGCATGGCCTGCAGAAGAGCGGCCTGCGTCTTCGGGGGTGTGCGGTTGATTTCGTCGGCCAGCACAATGTTCGCGAACACAGGCCCCTTGACGAAACGGAACACTTTCTTGCCGGTCGTTCTGTCCTCTTCGAGTATTTCCGAGCCCGTGATGTCCGAGGGCATGAGGTCCGGGGTGAACTGGATGCGGTTGAAACGCAGGTCCAGAACTTCGGACAGGGATGCGATCAGCATGGTTTTCGCGAGGCCCGGCACGCCGATCAGCAGGCAATGCCCGCGGGACAGGAGGGCCATGATCAGCTCGTCCACAATCGAACGCTGACCGATAATTTTTTTTGCGATTTCCTCCCGGATGCGGGCGTGAAAGCCCTGGAGCTCGTCCATGAGACGGATCGGATCGGTTTTTTTTCGTTCTGGAATCGGCATGCCCTGCTCCGGATTGGGGGGGACCGGGGGTTTTGAGTGATGCGGAAAAGTAAAACAATTTTAAGGGTTTGTCAACCCAAAAGAACCGCTTGACATTCATGCCGTAAAATGATAATTTGACTGGTCCTTAGATCGATTTTCCAGGAGCGCTTCATGAACCGTTCCCGTTCCGGCCAAACGAGGCCGAAGGAAGGGAATCCCCGCCATATCGCGATCATCATGGACGGCAACGGCCGCTGGGCGAAAAAGCGCGGCTTGCCCAGGGTCATGGGGCATCGCGAAGGCATCCGTTCCGTGCGGGCTGTTGTGGAAGCCTGCGGCGAACTCGGCATCGAGGTTCTGACGCTGTACACGTTCTCGACCGAGAACTGGAGGCGGCCCGCGGATGAGGTTTCCGCGCTCATGAAACTTCTGCTCAAGACGATTCAGAAGGAAATCACGGACCTGTTGAAGAACAACGTGCGGCTGACCGTGATCGGGGATTTCGGCCGGCTTCCGGAAGGCGCGGCGCAGGGCATGGAAAAAGCCATCGAAGCCACGCGTTCCAACACCGGGCTCAACCTGAATCTCGCGCTGAATTACGGCGGCCGCGAGGAGCTGGTCCGCGCCGTCCGGAGCATTGCCGTCCGGGTCAGGGAAGGCCTCCTGGATCCGGAAACCATCAGCGGCGGAACGGTTCAGGATCATCTCTACACGGCCGGAATGCCGGACCCCGACCTGCTGATCCGGACCAGCGGGGAGCTTCGGATTTCCAATTTTCTGCTATGGCAGCTGGCGTACACGGAAATTTACGTCACGGACGTGTTGTGGCCGGATTTCCGGAAAGCCGATCTGCTCGAAGCCATTGAGAGCTACCGCGGCAGGGAGAGACGCTTCGGCAAGGTCAGCGAACAACTGAGCCGCCCGACCGGCCGATCCTGACCCGCGACAGGCCGACCGGGCGGCCGGAATTGATTCGTTCTGGTTCCGATTTTTCAGGATGATCGGAGATCGGGCTTCCGGCCGCTCAGACGAGTTAGATTCCCCGGTCCCGTCCCGCTGCGCGGGATCAAGCAACAGATGCCGGCTGTTGAAGACTTCGCTGGACCAAGTTATTATAATTTTTTAATCATTGAAGGCCAGCCGCTCGCCTTCAACCAGAAGGTATGCAATGGCTTGGTCCCGCGCAGCGGGGCGGCATCCATCATCCGAGTTTCCGGTGATCAGCAGTCAATTGCTGCGAGGTCCTTCCTCCGGCTGCCGGAAGGCCTGTTTTACGGGAACCTGCCGGTCTCCGCAACGTCTAATTATTGTATAATCCCCGGGGCCAGATCCGTCCATGCGCAAGCGAAAATGGGTCCTCGTCCTGATGCTTCTCCTGCTCGTCGGTTACATCGGCGGTTACGGGGTTTGGAAGCTCAACAGGACCGATGATAAAATCAAGGGGCTGCTACTTGAAAAAGTGCGGCCTTTTTTGTCCGAAGGATCGGATGTCCGGCGCGTCAAAATCGGATGGGGACGGGTCTATCTCGAAGGCGTCACGCTCGTGCCCAGGGACCGCTCGTTCCTCCTGGAGATGGAGGAACTGCAGGTGGGGGTCAATCTGCGGAACCTCCTGCGCTACCGGCTGAACCCAGGCAGGGTGGCGCACGATGTCGTGTTCGTGCGGCCTGTCCTGAAGCTGAAGCGGCCCGAAGAAGGGCGCGAGTCCGGGACGAAAGGCAAGTCGTGGTCCGATTACCGCGAGACCGTGGAATCGATCGGGTCCATACAGCGGGTCACCATCGCCGGAGCCGAAATTCAGATACAGAACGAGTCGGGCGGGTGGACGCCGGTCGCCACATCCTTGGACGGCGTCCTGATCACGAGTCCCGCGGATTCGGCCGCCGTCCGGTTGTCCGGGAACCTGTTCGATTCCAAGAGCCGGAATCTGGATCTCAGCGGCAGGCTGGGACTTCTGTCGGGAAGGGTTCGCCGGCTGGTGTTGCGTCTGGATGAATCGGATCCCTCATCGAATCTCGCTTCGCTCATACCCTCATTTTCCGAAGTCCGGGGAGGCCACGTCAAATGCGAATGCCGGTACGACGAACAGACCGGACTGAACGGATTTCTGGATTACATCAACGGCGATTTTTCCCTGAAAGGCGCGGCCCTGCGTTTCTCCGGCGTTAATCTGCACGGTCGCTTCAAGCAGGACGGCCTGGCCGTGTCCGGAATCGTGGAACGGTTCAACGGTTCGCGGCTGACGATTCAGGGAGAGATCCGCTCGATTCTCCGGCCGGAATGCAGTCTCCTCGTCCGATGTCCGGACCTGGACGTGAAGCGTTTCTTTTCGGAAATGGGATCCTCCTCCGCGGTTCCTTCCGCGGAAAGCGCGTCTCTCTCGGTGACCGTGTCCGGAGCGCTCACGAATCCGGACATACGCGGAACAGTGCGGGCCTCCGGGCTCAGGGAGTTCGGTACCTTTTTCCGGAAACTCCGCCTGACCGTTCAGCTCTCCGACAGTGTTCTGCAGATGGCCGGCAGCGCGGAGAACCCCGAGGGCCTGAACCTGACCGCGGAAGGCGGTATCCGTTTCGACTCGCCGGACCGGCCGTCCGATTTCAGGCTCCGGCTGGAGGGGGATGGCCGCGGTTCCCTCCCGTCCGTTGCCGCGGACAGACTCAGCGCTCTCGCCTGCGAGGCTGGCTTGCACCTGTCAGGCCCGCTCTCCAATCTTCACGGGAATCTGTCAACCCGCCTGGTGTTCCATCCCAGGTCCGGCGGGCCCATGACTGTGCAGGCCGACGCCTATTACCGCGAGACCGCGGGCGTTTGGTTCATCCGCTCCGAAGAAGGGCTCCGCGTCACCGGCAGTTTCCGCCGACCGTTCGGCGCTGAATCGGAATGGGACATGCAGGCGGCCGGCCTGGAGTGGCTCGCTTCCCGTTTTTCGGATGAAATCCGGCCGGACAGCATCCGCCTGGACGGTCGGGCGGCTGCAGGCGCGGGCCGGTGGACCGCGAAGGTGACCGGCGTCGAAAAAAAGGCCGGCCCTGAAGGCCGGGAGCGTTTTTTCAGCCAGGCGGAAGGCCGGCAGAAGGGTGTGCGACAGCAGGTTTCGGTCAGCGGCCGTTATTCAGGCCCCTCCGGCGAAGGGCTCCCGTTCGCAGGCGAATTTCTGCTCTCGCCCGCGGAAACGCTCGTTCAGCGTTTTACCGTCGGCGATTTCATTTCCGCATCGATGCGCATTCCGGGCCGCGATTCCGGCGGCTCCTGGGACGGCCGCATCCAGATACAGAATCTGAAAATGGACGGTCTGCACGCGGCTTTTCCGCGGCTGAGCCCGTTTTTCGGCAGGATGAACGGACGCCTCTCCCTACGCGGGCCCGAAAAAGAACCGGAGTACAACCTCGATCTTTCTTTGCGGGACGGTGTTTTTCACCGGGTCGGACGGCTCGACGGCGACATCTCGGCGGGCTGGCGGAGAAACGGTTTGAACGCGTTCGAAGTGTCGCTGAACCGCGATCGCATTCCCCTTCTGCTCGGATCGGTGAAACCCGCGGGAGGGGATTCGCTGAAAGGGGAGATCCAGAGCGGATCCCTGGATCTCGCGGAACTCTTTCAGGCCATGACGGGCCGGGAACGCCTGCTCAACGGCCGGGCCTCGGTCCGGGTCCGGGTTTCAGGAAGGCGTGACACTCCCGTGATTTCCGCCCGTCTTGAAACAGGCGAAGGCGCCATCAGGTCGGTCGGATTCAAAAAATTCGGCGTGACGCTCGAGGACACCCTTCTCCGGAACGGACGGTTCAGCGGGGGCAGGCTGTCGGTGCGGGACGGCCGACTCGACCGGGAGGACGGACTGGCCGTGCAGTTCGAAGGGGCGGTGCCGCATGACGGGCCCCTGGACCTGCTGATTTCCGGCACCGGGCCTATACTCGGGTTTCTCCCGGAGACGGATGATTTCTTCAGAAAAGTGCGCAGCCGCGGCCAATTCCGGCTGGGACTGGCCGGCCGGCCGGACCGCCCGGTTATCAAATCAGGATGGGTACGCCTGGAAGACGCGGACATCGAGTTTTCCTCGGTCATCGAACGCATCCGGAAGCTCAGCCTTGAAGCAATGATCGGCGAGGGAGACTCGCTTCTCCAAATCGTGCGGTGCTCGGGCGAAATGCGGGGCGGTCGTTTCCAGATCAGCAACCGGAATCCGGACCCGTCCCAGCCCGGCGAAGCGCCGCTTCGCTTCAGGTTTCTGGGGCTGAACCTCGGCGTGCTGGGGCTGACAACCCGGGGCAAGGGCATTCCTCTGCATATCCCCGGGCTGATGGCCGAGGCTGAACAGGGGTGGCTCGCGTTCAGCGGCCATCATGCCGGTCCCTTTCTCCTGGCCGGCCCGCCGGAATCGCCTCTTCTGGCCGGGGTGCTCCAGGTGAGCGAAAACCAGCTGACCTATCCGTTTCTGGAAGAGTCGGATGGAAATGCGAGCCCGGGGCTGAACCGGCTCCTGAAAAGCATACGATGGAACATCCGCATTGTCCCGAAAAAGGACGTTCACTACATCCGCGACATGGAAGGACCGTTCGGCAATGTGTATGTGGACCTGCGAATACAGGACGGGACCGGAAGTTTTTCCATCGAAGGATGCATCCGGGACGACACGTTTCAGGTGTACGGCGACCTGGTCTCGGACGAAGGCACCATCGAAGTGCTGGACCGGTATTTCAGGCCCGAACGGCTGACGTTTGATTATCCCAGAGGGGGTTCGCCGATATTCACGGGCAGGGCCAGCACCACCGTGGTCGATTCGCTCGGCATCGCTTCGACTGTCTATATGAACCTGGTTTCGGTGAATGAGGAGACCGGCATCGAGGAGAAAGGAGGACCCTGGAAGAAGGTCCAGTTCCGGTTTTCAACGGACAATCCCAATCTGGGACGTTCCGAAGCCGACCTTTTGGCGGCCATCGGCTATTCCGAGGGCAATATCAAGAATCGGGCTTATGACGCCATCGGCATGCAGGTTGAAAACAGGCTGTTCAGGCCTTTTATCAAGCCGATCGAGAGAGGCATGCGACGCTATCTGGGTTTCGACATGGTCAAGTTCTCATCCATGTTCAGCAGGAACCTGCTCGACCTTCAGACCACGGAAACCCCGGTTTTCGATCCAAGGCTTCTGCTCCGCAATTCGAAAGTGATGCTCGGCAAATCCTTTACTCCAGGCTTCATGATCGTATACACAGGGGAGGTGCAGAATGACCTGCGTTATGTGCTTCCCCAGCATGGAATCGGCCTGCGGCATGCGCTGGCGCTTGAATATATCGTCAAGCCTGAGTTAATGCTGGAGTTGGAGTACACTTACGATAATCTGCTCCTTTATGAAAGGCGCGAGGATAAAAGGATATGGCTCAAACACGTTTTTCCGTTCTAGGCGCTTTTTTCTTTGCTATTATTGAAAAATTTTGTATACTATAAGATTGCATCTGGAGGAACATTGTTTTTACTTCGATTAAAGCCGGCGGCATTCATCCTGGCCGCGATTCTGGTTTTCCGTCCGTCCCCGATTTTCAGCCAGGAAGCCGCAATCGGCAAGCTTCTCGGCCTGAATGTCACAGGCAACCGGACATCCGAAGCCGGTGTGATCAAGCTCAGTTCGGGTCTGACTGAAGGGTCAATGGTCACGGCTGAGGACATTCAGCGCGGGGTCAAACAGCTCTGGGCCCTGGGCATCTTTTCGGATGTCCGGATCATCCGCGACATCAAGACGCCTGATGGTGTGTTCCTGACCCTTGCGGTGGAGGAATACCCCCGGCTGGAAAAGCTCGAGATCTCCGGCAACCGGAAGCTGAAAAAAGACGAGATCGAGAAGGAGCTTTCCCTTTTCCGCGGACAGGTCGTCAATCCCAGCCAGACAGCCAGGGCCCGGAAGCAGTTGATGAAGATGTATTCGGAGAAGGGATACACCCTGGCGCAGATCGAGGTGAGTGAAGAGCCCTCGGAGAAGGAAGGCCGGGTCGTGCTCAATCTCCGCATCGACGAGGGCCGCAAGGTTCAGATCAAGCGCATCCTGTTCTCAGGCAACGCGGCCTTCTCGAACAAGAAGCTCCGCAAGCAGTTGAAGGAGACCAAGCAGAACGGATGGCTGAAAGGCGGGGATTTCGACAGGGAGAAGTTCGAGGCCGACAAGGGCCTGGTGATCGATTTCTACCGGAACCACGGGTACCGCGATGCTGAACTGCTCGGCGACACCCTCTACTACGACGCGGAGAAGAAGGATCTGTTCATCGACATCACGGTGTCCGAGGGGATCCGGTACTATTTCGGCCGCGTCACCTTCGAGGGCAATGCCCTGTTCACGGAACCCCAGCTCCGGGGGATGGTCGATTTTTCCGAAGGAGACCCGTTCAGCCAGGAGAAATTCGACAAAACGGTCGGCGAGAAGATCGGCGGCGGCTATTCGGACCTCGGGTACATCTCGGCCCAGATCAACCCCATCGAGACCCTCCGGGGAGGGGACACGCTGGATGTCCATTTCGCCATCCTCGAAGGCGACCCGTTCTCCATCCGCAAGATCCTCATCTCCGGAAACACGCGGACCAAGGAGAAGGTGGTACGCCGCGAGATCCGGATTCAGCCGGGAGACGTGTTCAGCAAGGAGCTCCTGGTCCGCAGCGCGCGCGAACTCATGATGCTCAACTATTTTGCGAACGTCGTCCCGGACGGAACGCCGGTCGGCGAGAACCAGATGGATCTTTCCTTCAAGGTGGAGGAGAAGTCCACGGACACGGCGAACCTCTCGGCCGGGTACAGCGAGCTGTACAAGCTCATCGGCTCCGTCGGGCTCGGGATGAACAACCTGTTCGGCAACGGCCAGCGCCTCTCGCTGGACTGGAATTTCGGCAAGTCGTACCGCTCCTTCAACATCGGGTTCACCGAGCCCTGGTTCCGGAACACGCCGACTCTGGTCGGATTCGACCTGTTCGACACCCGGAGCGAAGCCTATTACATCCCCTACAGCCAGAGCAGCCGGGGGCTTTCGCTCCGTTTCGGCAGGCGGCTCTCCTGGCCGGACAACTATTTCCGGGGAGACTGGATTTACCGCATCGACGAGATTTCGCTGGGGGATTTCGAGGATTACATCGTCGAATCGAATCCCAACGGAATCGTCACGGAGGACTACCCCCTCATCTCCAGCGGCATCACCCAGGTGATTTCACGAAACAGCCTGGATCAGCCTGAGTTCCCCACGCGCGGCTCGCAGGTCAGCCTCACCTCCGAGATCGCGGGTGGCCCCTTCGGCGGGAACGTCGGGTACATCAAGCAGGTTTTCAGCGCGGAGTTCTTCATGCCCAC
>CAZNXX010000036.1:0-22150 GCA_964577095.1 uncultured bacterium
GTGATGATGTCGCCGAACATGTTGTCGGTCACGATGACGTCGAACCATTCGGGATTCTTCACCATCCACATGCACGTCGCGTCGACGTGGTAGTATTCCCGCTTGATGTCCGGATATTCCTTCTGCCCCACCTCGTGGAACACGCGCTCCCACAGGTCGAACACATAGGTCAGCACATTGGTCTTGCCGCAGAGCGCCAGGGTGTTCTTCCGGTTCCGCTTTCGCGTCACCTCGAAGGCGTAACGGACGCACCGCTCGACCTGGAAACGGTTGTACACGTTGCTCTGCACGGCCACCTCGTGCGGCGTGCCCTTCATGGTCACGCCTCCCGTGCCTGTGTAGATGCCGCCCGTGTTCTCGCGCACCACGATGTAATCGATGTCCGCCGGTCCCTTGCCCCTGAGCGGCGTCTCGACGCCGGGGTACAGCTTGACCGGCCGCAGGTTGATGTACTGGTCGAGTTCGAAGCGCAGCCTGAGCAGAATCCCCTTCTCGAGTATGCCCGGCTTGACGTCCGGATGGCCGATGGCCCCCAGAAAAATCGCGTCGAACTTTTTCAGGTCGGAGGCGGCCGAGTCCGGAAGGACCTCGCCGGTTTTCAGGTAACGCTCGCCGCCGAAATCGAAATGCGTGAAATCGAGCTTGAAACCGAACTTCCGGGAAGCGGCATCGAGCACCTTGACGCCCTCGGCCACGACTTCGGGTCCGGTCCCGTCTCCGGGGAGGACGGCGATCTTGTGGGACTTCTGGCTCACGCGGGGTTTCCTTTCACTGAATGAGCGCGGGGGGAGCCGGCGGTCGGGCCGTTCACCGCCCCAGCATGTTGTGTTTTTTTGCGTACTCGAAAATCCCTCCGGCCGCGACGATGGCCGACACATCGCCCAGCGGGGAAAGCGGATACTCCCTCTTCGTGCTGAGATCCCGCAGGAGGTTCCCGTCCGTGTCAATCTCCAGATCCTCGTTCGTCTGGATCTCCTTGGGCAGGGAAATCCGGCATTCATACGGGATGAAATACCCCCCGTCCACGGCGTTCCGGTAGAAGATGCGCGCGTACGATTCTGCGATCACGACCCGGACGCCGGCCATCTGCAGGGCGACCGGCGCGTGCTCCCGCGAGGACCCGCAGCCGAAGTTGCGGCCGCCGACGACGATCGAGAAGCACGACAGGTCGTTGCCCGGCTCCACGAAGGGCAGGTTTCCGTTCGGCAGCCCGGACTGGTGGATGGGCACGCCGGACAGGGCGAATTGCCCGTAGAGTTTCCGCTCCTGCGGGTCGTCCAGATTGTATACGAGATGCTGGGCGGGAATGATCTGGTCCGTGTCGACATCGTTCCCGAGAACGAAGGCTTTCCCTCGGATGAGACTCACAGGCATGGGCTCCTTCTTTTGTGCGTCCGGTTTCGGGGCCGTTCAGGCGGCGCGGCCGGAACGGGGGATCGGGGTCTCGGGATCTCCGTCACAGTACGTCGCGTGGATCGGTGATGCGCCCCTTCAGGGCCGAAGCGGCCACGGTCAGGGGCGAAGCCAGATAGGTCTGTGAATCCGGGGATCCCATACGGCCCGGGAAGTTCCGGTTGGTTGTCGAGAGGCAGACCTCGCTCCCGTTGAGGCGGCCGAAGGTGTCAGGCGGGCCGCCGAGGCAGGCCGCGCAGGAGGGCGGTCCGAGTTTGGCCCCGGCGTCCTCGAAAATTCGCTTCAGCGTGCGACCGTGGATCTGTTCGATCGAAAGCGCGTGCTCCACCGAGACGGTGGCCGGCACCACGACCGTGCGCGTCCGGACCTGCCCGCCGGCCAGGACGGCCGCCGCGGCTTTCAGGTCCTCGAGTTTGCCGCCCGTGCACGATCCGATGTAGCACTGGTCCAGCTTCACGTCCTTCAGGCTCCGGGCCGGCGCGACGTTGGCCGGGGAAAACGGTTTGGCGACCACGGGCTCCAGATCCCTGGCGCGGTACTTGACCGTTCCCGCGAACGCCGCGTCCGGGTCGCTGACCGGAGTGGTGAACGCCTTGTCCGTGTGGGCCTTCACGAAGGCGACGGTCTTTTCGTCCGCCGCGATGATGCCGTTCTTGCCGCCGGCTTCGATGGCCATGTTGCAGAGCGTCATGCGCTCCTCCATGTTCATGGCCCGTATGCCGTCCCCTTCGAATTCCATGGCCCGGTAGGTGGCGCCGTCCGCCCCGATGTCGCCGATGATCCGGAGAATGACGTCTTTCGCGGTCACGAAATCCGGAAGCGCGCCTTCCAGGATGAAACGGAGCGTCTCCGGAACCTTCACCCAGATCCGTCCGGTCCCCATGATGAAGGCGGCGTCGGTGTTGCCGATTCCGGTCGCGAACTCGCCGAAGGCGCCGGCCGTGCAGGTGTGGGAATCGGTCCCGAAGAGGGTCTGCCCCGGCACGGTAAACCCCTCCTCCGCGAGTGCGACGTGACAGACGCCCTTGTACCAGGGGGAATTCGCGTCGTACATGTACGGAAGACGCTGTTCCTTCGCGAAGGCCCGCAGAATCTCGAGGTTCCGCATGGCGTGGCGGTCTTTCGTGAAGATGTAATGATCGGGGATCAACGCGACCTTGAACGGATCCCAGACCTTCGCGTCCGCGCCGAACTGGTTCTTGAAAATACCGATGGTCCCGGGTCCGCAGACGTCGTGCGTCATGAGCACGTCGACCCGGATCCAGACGTTCTCTCCGGGCCGGACGGAGGTCCGTCCGGCGTGTTCAGCGATGATCTTTTCCGTCAGGGTCATCAGCGTTTCTCCGTGGCACTGCGTTCCTGTTGAAAAACGGCCTGGTTCACCGCGTTGAGATAGGCCCTGGCGCTCGCCTCGATCACATCCGTGCTGGCCGCCCGGCCGGTGTAAACCCGCTTCTTGTACTCGATCTGAAGGAGCACCTCGCCCATCGCGTCCTTGCCCTTGGTGACGGCGTTGAGGGTGTACTCGGTCATCCGCGCCGGAAAGCCCGTGATGCGGTCAATGGCCCGGCAGACCGCGTCGACAGGCCCGTCGCCCGTGGAGGAGTTCTCCTCGATTTCCCCGGAACGCCGAAGCCGTACGGTCGCCGTGGGGATGAGCTGGGTGCCGCTCAGGACCTGAACCCCCTCCAGGACATAGGCCGAGGACGTTTCCGACGTCTCCTGCTGGAGCAGCATCATGAGATCCGCGTCGTACACTTCCTTCTTCCGGTCCGCCAGACGGGTGAAGGCGGTGTACACCCGCTCCAGCTCGTCCTTCGACAGCTTGCAGCCCATCTCGGAGTAGCGCTTGGAGAGCGCGTGCCGGCCCGAATGCTTGCCAAGCACCAGCACGCTCTCGGGGATGCCCACCGACACGGGCGTCATGATCTCGTAGGTGAGCGGATTCTTCAAAACGCCGTCCTGGTGGATGCCCGCCTCGTGCGCGAACGCGTTTGACCCCACGATGGCCTTGTTCCTCTGGACGTAGACGCCGGTGAGGTTCGACAGCAGCTGGCTCGACCGGTAGATCTCCGCGTGCGCGACGCCGCTCGTCAGCTTCAGCCGCTCGCTCCGGGTATGGAGGATCATGGCGATCTCCTCGAGCGACGCGTTTCCGGCGCGTTCCCCGATGCCGTTCACCGTGCATTCCACCTGCCGCGCGCCGTTCTGCAGGGCCGCGATCGAATTGGCCACCGCCAGGCCCAGGTCGTTGTGGCAGTGCACGGCCAGGACGGCTTTTCCGATGTTGGGCACCGTCTCCCGCAGGGTGCGGATGAGCTGTCCGAATTCGTCCGGAACCGCGTACCCGACCGTATCCGGTATGTTCACGACCGTGGCGCCCGCGTCGATGACCGCCTCGACGATCCGGGCCAGGAAAGCGACATCGCTCCGGGTCGCGTCCTCGGCCGAAAATTGGACGTCGTCGGTCAGCGATTTGGCGTATCGCACCCACTGCACGGCCGTCTCCAGGGCTTCTTCGCGCGTCTTCTTCAGCTTGTGCTTCAGATGGATGTCGGACGTCGCGAGGAAGGTGTGGATGCGGGGCCGCTTGGCGTGCTTCAGGGCCTCCCAGGCGCGGTCGATGTCCTCCTTCTTGGTGCGGGCGAGCCCGGCGATCGCGCATCCCCGGATTTCCTGGCTGATCCTCCGGACCGATTCAAAGTCGCCTTCGGACGCGATCGGGAATCCGGCCTCGAGCACATCCGCGCCCAGCCGCTCCAGCTGTTTGGCCATGGCGATTTTCTGGTCGACGGTCATGCTGAATCCGGGCGCCTGCTCCCCGTCCCGGAGTGTCGTGTCGAAAAAGAGTACACGGTTCTTCATCTGAAGCTCCCTGCCGATGAACGCGTACAACGGTTCCGGATTCCGGGTTCCGAGTTCCGAGTTAAAAATTGAATAATATTAAACTCTGAATCCGGAATCCTGAACTCTAAAACCGGAGCTCATCTTCAACCCGGAACCCGGAACTCGTAACCCGGAACGCTTCTTCCTTTGAACTTATTTCTTGATCCAGGCCATCATGCCCCGCAGTTTCGCGCCGACCTGCTCGATGAGCAGTTCACGGTGCTCCTTGCGGAGGGCCTCCAGCTTGGGACGGCCGGCCTCGTTCTCCTGAATCCATTCCTTCGCGAACTGGCCGCTCTGGATTTCCTTCAGAATATCCTTCATGCGGGCCTTGGCTCCCGCATCCACGACGCGCGGACCGCGGGTCATGCCGCCGTATTCCGCCGTGTCGCTGACGGAGTAGTACATGCGGGAGATGCCTCCCTCGTAGAACAGGTCGACGATGAGCTTGAGCTCGTGCAGGCATTCGAAGTAGGCGATTTCGGGCTGGTACCCGGCTTCGACGAGGGTCTGAAATCCGGCCCGGACCAGTTCCGTGGCGCCGCCGCAGAGAACGGTCTGCTCGCCGAACAGGTCGGTTTCCGTCTCCTCCTTGAAAGTGGTTTCGAGAATGCCCGCGCGGCCCGCGCCGATGCCGCTGGCGTGCGCGACCGCCATTTTCATGGCGTTGCCGGAGGCATCCTGATAGACGGCCACAAGCGCCGGAACGCCCGCGCCCCGCTCGTATTCGCGCCGGACCAGGTGGCCGGGCCCCTTGGGCGCGACCATGTAGACATCGACGTCCTTCGGCGGCTTGATCTGGTCGAAGTGGATGTTGAATCCGTGCGAGAAGACCAGGGCCTTTCCGGCAGTCATGTGTTTGGCAATCGCGGAATCATACACCGCCTTCTGAGTCTGGTCGGGCAGGAGAATCTGGATGACGTCCGCCTGCCGGGCCGCCTCGTCCGCGGATACGGGCTGAAACCCGTGCGACACGGCCAGTTTCCAGTTGTCAGAATCCTTGAGGTCGGACACGACGACTTTGCATCCGCTGTCCCGCAGGTTCTGCGCCTGGGCGTGGCCCTGGCTGCCGTACCCGATGATGGCCACGGTGCGGTTTTTCAAAAGATTCTGATCCGCATCCTTGTCGTAGAACATTTTCATTTTCAGTTCCTTTCCGATAAAAGATTGCACTGGTGCATTTTCAACAATCGAAGATGAAAAAATGTTCATGGTTCATGGTTCATAGTTCATTGTTCATTGTTGAGAAAAAAGGAGTGATCGGATCAACCTCATAATATCTTTTTAACTATGAACTATGAACCATGAACTATGAACTTATTCTCAACCCGCTCACGCCTGTCCCAGGAACTCCCGCTTGAGCGCCACGGCCCCGGTGCGCGCGATTTCGCGTATGCCGAACGGACGGAGCATGCCGATGGCCGCGTCCACCTTGTCTTCCTTTCCGGTGATCTCGACGGTCATTGTCTTCGTGCTGATGTCGATGATTTTGGCGCGGAAAATGTCGACAATCTGCACGATTTCAGGTCGGGTCGCGGGCGTGCTGTGCACCTTGACGAGGGCCAGTTCGCGCTCGACAAAAGGCTCGAAGGTCAGGTCCACGACCTTGATCACGTCCACCAGCTTGTTGAGCTGTTTGGCGATCTGCTCGATGACCTGCTCCTCGCCGATGGTGGTGATGGTCGCGCGGGTGAGACCCGCTTCTTCAGCCGCGCCGATGCTGATGCTGTCGATGCTGTAGCCCCGGCCGCTGAACAGCCCGACAATTCGGGGAATGGCGTTGAATTCGTTTTCGAACAGAACGGACAGCGTATGCTTCATGGCGGCTTCCTCTATTCCATCATGTTCGTGATTGGCGCGCCTGCGGGCACCATGGGCATCACTTTCTGCTCGGGGTCGACGATGAAATCGATGACCACGGGCTGATTCTTCACCTCGAGCGCCTGACGGACCGCGGGAGCAACCTCCTCCGGTTTGACCACGCGAAGGCCGACGGCGCCGTAGGCTTCAGCCAGTCTGACGAAGTCCGGGTTTCCCTCCTGGATATACGTCTGGGAATACCGTTTTTCGAAAAACAGCTCCTGCCACTGCCGCACCATGCCGAGGTATCCGTTGTTCAGGATCGCGATCTTGAGCGGCAGGCGGTTCTTCACGGCCGTGGCCAGCTCCTGAACGTTCATCTGAAAGCCCCCGTCCCCGGTGAAACAGACGACCGTCGCGTCCGGCCGGCCGAACGCCGCGCCGATGGCCGCCGGCAGACCGAACCCCATGGTGCCGAGGCCTCCCGACGACAGAAAGGATCTCGGATTCTTGAACTTGTAGAATTGCGCCGCCCACATCTGGTTCTGCCCCACGTCCGTGACCACCAGGGCCTCATGTTTCGTCAGGTCGGCGAAGGTTTCGACGACTTGCTGCGGCGCGATCAGGCCCGGCTGGACCGTGTATTTCAGCGGATGTTCCTTCTTCAGTCCCTCAATACGGCCGATCCACTCCGCGGTGTCCGTCTTCTTGACCATCGAGACCAGAAGGGGCAGGACGTTTTTGATGTGACCGACGATCGGCACGTCCACGGGCACGTTCTTGGCGATGCAGGCCGGGTCGATGTCGATATGGATCTTTTTCGAGTCCTTGGAGAACGCGTCCAGCCGGCCGGTGACCCGATCGTCGAAGCGCGCCCCGACCGCGAGCACCACGTCGCATTCCGTGATGGCCATGTTCGCGGCCCAGGTGCCGTGCATGCCCAGCATGCCCAGAGACAGCGGATCGTCCTCGGGAAAAACGCCGAGCCCCAGCAGGGTCGTGGTCACGGGGATCCGGCCCTGCGTGGCCAGCGTGCGAAGGTCGTCCGATCCGTCCGCGAGAATGACGCCGCCGCCCGCGTATATCAGCGGCCGCTTTGCCTCCATGATGAGTTTCGCCGCCTTGGCGATCTGCTGGGTGTGGCCCTCGTATGTCGGGTTGTAACCCCGTATGGACACCCCCTCCTTCCGCACGTAGGGCGCCTTCGAAGCCAGCACATCCTTGGGCAGATCAACGAGCACCGGTCCGGGACGGCCCGTGGAGGCCAGGTGAAAAGCCTCCTGAACAACCCGGGGAATATGTTCGGCTTTTTTCACCAGATAGCTGTGCTTGGTGATCGGCCGGGTGATGCCGATGATGTCCGCCTCCTGGAACGCGTCGTTTCCGATCATGGTGGAGGCCACCTGTCCGGTGAAGACGATGATCGGAATGGAGTCCATGTAGGCGTTGGCGATGCCGGTGACGGTGTTGGTCGCGCCGGGTCCCGAGGTCACGAACACGATTCCCGGCTTGCCCGTGGCGCGGGCGTATCCGTCCGCCGCGTGAGTGGCGCCCTGCTCGTGCCTGACGAGGATGTGCCGCAGTTTCGGATGGCGGACCAGCGTGTCGTACAGGCCGATGACGGACCCGCCGGGATACCCGAATACGGTGTCCGCGCCCTCGTCCAGCAATGACCGGATCAGGATGTCGCTGCCGGTGAGAATTTCCGGTTCGGCCTTCGCCTTGGACTTGGACGGGACGGATTGCCTGTTTTCCATGACACGCTCCTGTTTTCGCGGATCAACCCTGTGACGGCTGAGGGGATTTGAGAACGGCGCCGCGGCTCGCGGACGTGACCATGGCGGCATAACGGACCAGCCACCCGGTCCGGACTTTCGGCGCCGCGGGTTTCCACTTTTTCCTGCGTTCCGCGAGTTCGGAAGCGGGCAGGTCCACATCGAGGCGACGGCCTGGAATGTCGATCACGATCCGGTCGCCGTCCCGGATCAGCCCGATCGGCCCGCCGGCCGCGGCCTCGGGCGAGACGTGCCCGATGCAGGCGCCGCGCGTGCCGCCGGAGAAACGGCCGTCCGTCAGCAGGGCGACTTTTTCGCCCAGCCCCATGCCCATGAGATTCGCCGTGGGCGAGAGCATTTCCTGCATGCCCGGTCCGCCCGCGGGTCCTTCATACCGGATGACGACCACGTCGCCGGCCTTGATGCGGCCGTCGAGGATGGCGGCGCCGGCCTCCTCCTGGGAATCGAAGCAGACCGCGGGACCTGTGTGTTTCAGCATGGCCGGATGCACGGCGCCGGTCTTGACCACGGCCCCTTCGGGCGCCAGGCTGCCGAACAGAACGGACAGCCCCCCCTTTTCGCTGTGGGGGTTCTTCAGCGGCCGGATGACTTCCGGATCCTGGATGGCGGCGTCGCGGATGTTCTCCCCGAGGGTTTTTCCGGATACGCTGGGCAGGCCCAGGTTCAGGAGGGAACGTTTGGCCAGTTCAGCCATGATGGCGGAAATGCCGCCCGCGCGGTCGAGGTCCTCCATGTGCAGGTTCGACGCCGGCGAAATCTTACAGAGATGCGGCACCCGCTCCGCGATGGTGTTGAATGACTCCATCGGAAAATTCAGCCCGGCTTCGGCCGCGATGGCCAGAAAATGCAGGATGGTGTTCGAGGAGCCGCCCATGGCCATGTCCACGGAAAACACGTTGTTCAGGCTGTCCCGGGTCACGAAATCCAGGGGCCGCACGTTCTTCCGCACGAGATCCACGATGCGCTGGGCGGAGCGCACGACCAGCTCGAGGCGGTCATTGCTTTCGGCGAGCCGCGTCCCGTTGCCGGGAAGCGCCAGGCCCAGCACCTCGAGCAGGCAGTTCATTGAATTCGCCGTGAACATGCCCGCGCAGGAGCCGCAGGTCGGACAGGCCTTCTCCTCCAGTTCCTGAAGATCCGCTTCGGACAGGCCGCCCGACTTGAAGGACCCGACTCCCTCGAAAACGCTGATCAGGTCCACCGCCCGGCCGGATGTCAGCTTTCCCGCAGCCATGGGCCCGCCGCTGACAAAAATCGTCGGCACATTGGTCCTGAGCGCGCCCATGACCATGCCGGGCACGATCTTGTCGCAGTTCGTGATGCACACGAGCCCGTCGAACGCGTGGGCGCGGACCATGGACTCGACCGAATCGGCGATGAGCTCGCGGCTGGGCAGGGAGTATTTCATCCCCCGATGCCCCATGGCGATGCCGTCGCATATGCCGATGGTGTTGAATTCGAAACCCACGCCCCCGGTTTTCTGGATCTCCGCCTTGACCAGGCGCCCGAATTTCTGCAGGTGCACGTGGCCGGGGATGATTTCGACAAAGGAATTGCAGATGCCGATGAAGGGTTTGGAGAAATCCTCGTTCCGGATGCCGCAGGCGCGCAGGAGACTCCGATGAGGGGCCCGCTCGAATCCTTCCTTGACCAGATCGCTGTGCATGACGCCTCGCAATGGGTGGATTGCCCGTTTCAGGTCAAACCTACAAGGGATTTTGAAGCGATGAACTGGTACTGAGAGAAGCTGCTGGGGTTTGTAGGGTCGACCTTTTGTTTACGCCCGGCTTAGACCGAGGTCCAGACCGGTAAGGATCCCTACACCGAGGAGGAGGGCCGAGAGAATAATGATAATTCGAATTCCAGTGAAAGTCATTGCTTTTTTATGTGTTTAGAATAATTAGGCCTGAATGATTGAATCAAATATAATAAAATTTCATTCGGATGTCAAGGAAAAACAATCAAAAATGTACACACCGAAAACGCTCCGGGAGGTTCGAAACCTCCCGGAGCGTCGGCTGTTCACTTTTCCGCCAAAGGCCCCGTACTTTCAAACATCAGCTCCAGGGACCGTATTCTCTTCCTGAGACTTCCGGGTCCCGCATGCCTTAAATGATCCTCTCCAGCCTCGCGAACCGGATCAGGAACTTCTTTTCCACACCGTCGTCGAAACGGACCAGGCAGGTCTGGCGGGGTCCCTCGCCCTCCACCGACAGGACCGTGCCCCTTCCGTACTCCTCATGCCCCACGCGCGTGCCGTGCTGAAAGGGCGAAGGCGCCGATCGGCTCCGGCCGGAACGCCCCGCGCCGGGCCTGGGACTGTCGTCGAAATTGTCCGAATCCCAGGAAGACCTGCGGCGGGCGAATCCGCTATCACCGTAGCCATGGCTGTTCCCGTCTCCGTCCCGATCCGAAAAACCCGTCCACCGCTTCACGGCGCGCTTCGGCTCCTCGCGCACCACATTCACCGCGGTTCCGTCCAGCTCATCCAGAAAGCGGGACGGAACGCGTCCGCTCAGCGAATTGAACACGTAGCGGTTGCGGCCGTGCAGGAGGATGACCTTCTCCTTCGCCCGCGTGAGCGCGACGTAAAAGAGCCGCCTCTCCTCCTCGAGATCGTCTGCCCCGTCCGCGTCGCGGATGAGCGGGAACAGGCCGTCCTCCAGGCCGACAACGGCCACGACCGGAAATTCCAGCCCCTTCGCGCAGTGCACGGTCATCAGCGTCACGGCCGATGACTTGAGATCCGCGCGATCGATGTCGGTGATCAGGGCGATCTGCTCGAGGAATCCCGAGAGGGTTGCGTCCTCGGCGGTCTGGGTGTATTCATGCGCCGCATTGAGGAATTCACGCAGGTTTTCGATGCGGCCCCGCCCTTCGGGCGTGGTGTCGTCCTTGAACATCGCGATCAGGCCGATCTCGTCCACGACCGCGTGCACCAGCTCACCCGCGGAGATCTCGTCCTTGAGCGCCGTGTATTTGCGGATGAGCTCGTGAAAGGCCCGCATGTTCTTTGCGGCGCGGCCCGGGATGTCCGGGATCTCCTCCACCCGGCCCAGGCTCTCGAACAGGTCCAGGTTCCGCTCGGCCGCCCAGGCCGAGATCTTCTGGAGCGTCGATTCCCCGATGCCCCGGATCGGAAAATTGACGATGCGCCGCAGGCTGAGGTCGTCCCTGGGATTGGTGATCACCTTCAGGTAGGCGAGAACATCCTTGATTTCCTTGCGCTCGTAGAACCGGACGCCGCCGACGATGACATAGGAGATGCCGGCCCTGCGCAGGCCCTCCTCAACCGGCCGCGACTGGGCGTTGGTCCGGTACAGCACCGCGAAATCGCGGAAATTCCGCTTGTTCCGGAATACCTCGTCGCGGATGCATTCCACCACGCGCCGGGCCTCCTCCCGCTCGTCCTCGACCTCGATGACGTCGACTTTTTCGCCCGCTTCCCGCTCGGACCACAGGGTTTTGGCCTTGCGCCTCAGGTTCTTGTCCACGACGGAGCCGGCCGCCTTCAGGATGTTGCCCGTGGACCGGTAATTCTGCTCGAGCCGGAAAACCGCCGTCTCCGGGAAATCCTGCTCGAAATCGAGTATGTTGCGGATGTCCGCGCCGCGCCAGCCGTAAATCGACTGGTCGTCGTCCCCGACCACGCAGAGGTTGCGGTGCCCGAGGGACAGGTCCACAACGAGCCGGTACTGGGCGCGGTTGGTGTCCTGGTATTCGTCCACCAGAATGTAGCGGAAACGCCTCCGGTATTTTTCGAGAACCGCGGGGTGATCGCGGAACAGACGGATGGGAACCGTGATGAGATCGTCGTAATCGAAGGCCTGGTTGGCGACAAGGGCGGCCTGGTATTCCTCGAACACCTCGGCCGCCACCGCGTTCATGGGCCCCGGATTCGCGGACCGGAACTCCTGCGGAGACACCAGCCCGTTCTTGGAACGGCTGATCAGGGAGGCGACCAGGCGCGGCGGCACCTGCTTGGCGGAATGACCGAGCTTCTCGATCAGCTGTTTGACAAGCCGCTCCTGGTCCTCCTTGTCGTAGATGACGAAGTCCCTGTGATAGCCGACCAGGGGCGCCTCGGTGCGCAGGATGCGCGCAAAAACGGAATGAAAGGTGCCGATCCAGATTCCGTCTTCGCCGCCCGTGAGTTCCCGGATGCGGGTCCGCATCTCCTCGGCCGCCTTCTTCGTGAAGGTCATGGCCAGGATGTCGCGGCCGGGTATGCCCCGCCGCTCCGTGAGAAAGGCGATCTTGTGCGTGAGCACGCGCGTCTTGCCGCTGCCAGCGCCCGCCAGGATCAGAACGGGTCCGTCGGTCCGCTCGACCGCCCGGCGCTGTTCCGGGTTCAGGGTTTCCATGGACGCGGCGAGCCGCGAGCGTCCTCCGGGGGAAGCGTTGACGTTCATCCCTTCCGCCTTGAGAGCTCGCGGCGGAGCCGGTTCAGCCTCTGCTTGGCCCGGTTGTGCCCGTCGAGATTGGAGGAGAACGTGTGGGAACCGTCCCCGTTGGCCACCATGTACAGGTAATTGACGGGTGCGGGATTCAGGACGGCCCGTATGGAAGCCAGACCGGGGTTGTTCACCGGACCGGGCGGAAGCCCCGGGTGGAGATAGGTGTTGTAGGGCGATTCGATGCGGAGATCGCGGTTGAGCAGGCGGCGCGGGCCGTCCGGGAGGAGATACTGAATGGTCGGGCATGCCTGAAGGGCCATGCCGATCCGGAGCCGGTTGAGATAGACGGCCGCGACCAGGGGCCGTTCCTCGGCTAGAAGCGCCTCGCCTTCAACGAGCGAGGCCAGCGTGATCACCTGATGCGGATCGAATCCCATGTCCTTTCCCCGGGCCGTCATCGAGTCGTTGAAAACCCGCCTGAACGACCCGACCAGCGCGTCCAGCACTTCGTCGACCGTGACGGACGTCGAGAGGCGATAGGTGTCCGGAAACAGGTAGCCTTCGAGAGAGCCCGCCGAAATCCCGTACCTGCGGGCCGTGGCGGTATCGGCGACCGCGGCCATGAAGGAGGCGGAATCGAGATCCACGGCGCGCGCGAGCAATCCGGCCATGCGCCGGGCCGTCATGCCTTCCGGCAGGGTCACGGACATGCGCATCACGCGTCCGTCGCGGATCGCGGACACGAGGCGGTGATGGGACTGCGGGGATTCGAAAAAGTACCGGCCGGCCTCGAGGCGTCTCGACGCCCCGAGAAGCCGGACGGCGATCCGGAAAGCCCTCTCGGACCGGATCACGCCGTTCTCCCGCAGAAGCGCGGCCACGCGTCCAGCGGAACTGCCCCGGTCGATGCGGATTTCGGCCGGGTTCACGCGGAACGGAAGGAACAGCAGAACGGCGCAGGCCGTGGCGATGACGAGAAGGCCGGCGGCTGTTGCGATCAGGATCGTGCGTGTGGTTCGAGGATTGAAGCGGATTCCCATCCCGGTCCTGCCGAAGGGTTGAGGACTGTCGCGGTGTGTCCGGCGGCGGTCTGAAAACAGCCGGGTCGATTTCCGGCGTGAAAGTCAATATACGACTTTCCGCTTTTCTTGTCAACCCGTTTGAAATAAAAGACAAGGCGGCCTCCGCCGGGAAGGCCGCCTTTTCAAAACGCGGGATGCCGGATCAGAACGGGTTCAGCCGGCCGCAGGCAGGCGGATCGCGACGGTCGTGCGTCCTTCCTGCTCCGTCAGTTCGAGAACCCCCTTGTGGTGAACCATGATGGCATTGATGGCCGTCAGCCGGATGCCGGCGTTGAGATTGTTTTTCGCCGTGCTGAACAGGCCGGTTTCCCGGTTGAAGGAAAGCGGTTCCTTGCGCGGGGCCGCGTCCGTCATGGCGACGCAGGCGTACACCGGTCCGGGTTCCCCGTCCCCGTTCTTTCCCGCGTCTCCGGGCAGGGGGCCTTCGGAAATGCGCACGGCGATATCCCCGCCTCCGACCGTCGTTTCCATGGCGTTCAGGCCGAGGTTGAGAACCGCCTGGTGTATCATCCCGATATTGCCCGTGATAACGGGCGACACCTTCGGCCACTCGACGGTGAAACGGACATTGTTCTGAATGACGGGCGCCATCAGGTCCAGGACGCCGTCGACCACGTCTGACAGGGAAATGCGCTCCAGGTCCGACGCCGTGGCGTTCGAAACGGACCGGAGATCGCCGAGCAGGCGCTTCATCTCATCGACCGCGGACAACATTCCGTCTCCGGCCGCGCCGGATCCGGCTTTTTCCAGGCCGGAACCGATCCGCTCGGCCAGTCCCGCGAGCCGCTCCGCGAAAACGGACTGGGCGCGGCCCAGGCTCGCCAGCTTCTGCGTCTGGAGCAGGATTTTTCCCGTCCGGACGCGCTCCTTCTCGAGGTATTTGAGGCGCAGGTGCGTCCGCAGACGGGTGGTGATTTCCGTCAGGTTGAAGGGTTTGGTGATGTAATCCACCGCGCCCAGCTCGAATCCGCGGATGCGATCCTCCACCTCCGCTTTCGCGGTGAGAAACATGATGGGGATATCCTTGGTCTCCTCTTCGGCCTTGAGGAGTTCGCAGACTTCATAACCGTCCGTGCCGGGCATCATCACGTCGAGCAGCACCAGGTCCGGGTGGTGCTGAATGGCGGCCTTGAATCCTTCGAAACCGTCCTCCGCGGCAATGACCCGGTAGCCCTGCTTCTCGAGGTAGTGGGTGAGCAGGCGGATGTTCGCGGGCGTGTCGTCCACGGTCAGAACGGTCATCTGTTCGGGTCTCATCGGTCACCCTTCGATGATGCGGTATTCGTCCTGAAGGCGCTTCTGGAGCTGAAGGATGGCCTCCCAGTCGCCTTCCTTCCCGATCTTCTCGATCTCTCCCCCGATCTTCGAGAATTCCGGGAATCCGTAGGAACCCGCCGTGCCCTTGAGCGAATGCCCGAACCGGACGACCTCATCGATGTTCTTGCTCTTGATGTCAACGTCGAATTTCTGGATCCGCTGGGCCAGATCGCTGATGAAGAACTGGGTGAGTTCGGCCATCAGCGGGTCGTCTTCGGTCTTGGATTCGGCTCCGGCTTCGGATTTCGCCTCGGCTTTGGGCGCTTTTGGGGCCGCCGCGGCTTCCGCCGGCGGAGCGGGTGCGACGGGGGGTCCGATGTACTTTTCCAGCATGGCCTCCAGTTTTTCCCGGTTGATGGGCTTGGAGAGGTAATCCGTGCACCCGGCGGCGATCGTCTTGTCCCGGTGTTCCTTCATGGCATGGGCCGTCAGCGCGATGATCGGAAAATCCCTGTACGCGTCGCGCTTGCGGAGCTCACGGGTGGCGGTGAAACCGTCCATGATCGGCATTTCCATGTCCATCAGCACGATGTCGAAACGGTCCTGGTCGATCTTGTTCAGCACTTCCTTGCCCGTTCCCGCCAGTTCGACGTCGTACCCCATGCGGTTCAGGATGTGCTGCATGAGCTTCTGTCCCGAGGGGTCGTCCTCGGCCAGCAGGATCTTCCCGCGGGACCGGGCGGGCTCCTCGGCCTCGTCCCGCTCGATGCGCGTCGACACCAGGTCGTTGATCTGCCGCAGGAGTGTGTCGGGCGTTTCCTCGGTTTTCTGGAGCAGGAGCTCGTAATTCTGGCTCAGCCGGGACCGGTCCTTGGCGTTGAGCTTTTTGGCTGTGTAGATGACGACGGGGATGGCCGCCGTTTTTTCCGAGGACTTCAGCTTCTGCAGAACTTCGAAACCGTCGATGCCGGGCATCAGCAGGTCGAGGATGATGAGCGAGATCGGCGCGCCGGTCTCAATGTAGTCGATGGCCTCGCGGCCGTTCTCGAATGTCCGGACCGGCAGGCCCTGACGCTTGAAAATTTTCTCGAACAGGACCAGCACGGTCTGGTCGTCGTCGATGACCAGGACCTCCTGGCCGGTGTCGGTGGGCATTCCGATGGACCGGTGCAGGGTTTCGAGAAGGGCCTTTTCAGGGGCCGGCTTTTCGAAATACTCCACCGCTCCCAGGCTGAACGCTTTTTTCTGGTTGGACAGCACCGAGCAGACGATCACCGGGATGTCCCGCGTCAGGGAGCCGGACTTGAGGGTCCGCAGGACCTCCCATCCGTCCATCTTTCCCGGCAGGAGAATTTCGAGCAGAATGGCGTCCGGCCGGTAGAACTTGGCCTTCAGCACGCCGTCCTCCCCGTGCGCGCTCGAAATGACCTGGTAGCCGTCCTTTTCCATGTATCGGGTCAGCAGGGAGATCGTGCTGGCGTTGTCCTCAATGATCAGCACCATCGGCGCCTTTTTCTTGCGGCCGTCGGCTGCGCCCGATCCCGAGGCGCCCCGGGATGCGGCGATCGCCTGGTTCACCGCCGACACGCTCTGTTCTACCGATGACACGGCCGCAGCGGACGACGAAGGCATGCGCGAAGCGGCCTTGGCCGGTGGCGCCTTTTCCTCGCGTTCGGACTCGGGGACGACCCGGACCGGAATCGAGAACGAGAACGTGCTGCCCTGCTTCACCTCCGAAGTGAACCAGAGCTTGCCGCTCATCAGCTCGACCAGGTTCTTGCAGAGCGTCAGCCCCAGCCCCGTCCCCCCGAACCGGCGGGTCATGGACGCGTCGGCCTGTGTGAATGGCTCGAAAATCGCGGCGAATTTGTCCTTGGCGATGCCGATGCCCGTATCCTGGACGTGGGCCGTCATCACGGCCTCGCCGGCGTTCAGCTCGTCGAGGTCGATCGTGAGCCGGATACTGCCCTCCTCGGTGAACTTCACGGCATTGCCGAGAAGGTTCACGAGCACCTGCCGGATCTTGGTCCGGTCGCCATGCAGGAAGGGCAGCTGCGGCGGCGTGGTCGCGACCTCGAACGCCAATCCCCGGTCCAGCACCTTCGGCCGCACGAGGTTGGCGACGTTCTGGACAAGCTCCGCGCCGTCAAAGTCGATGGTCTCGACTTCCATGCGGCCGGTCTCGACCTTCGACAGATCGAGAATCTCGTTGATGATCTCGAGCAGGTCCTCGCCGTTGACCTTGATCGTGCGGACGAAATCGGTCAACTCCGCGGGCAGGTTCTCCTGAAGCAGCAGTTCCGAAAATCCGATGATGCTGTTCATCGGTGTGCGGATTTCATGGCTCATGTTCGCGAGGAATTCGCTCTTCGCGCGGTTGGCCGCCTGCGCCATTTCCTTGTTCTTCTTTTCGCTCTCGAACAGCCGCGCGTTCTCGAGCCCCACGGCGATCTGGTCGGCGAGGGTCTTCATCATCTCGATGTCCGTCTCACCGAACATGGCCGGCTGGCTGCTCAGCAGGTGCAGAACCCCGATCGGATCGCCGCTCTTGCGGATGGGCACGGCGAGTTCGGACTGCGCATCGGGGAGAATGGCCAACGGATCCGTTTTCCTGCGGATGCGGACCGCCTGCACCTCTCCGGTGGAGGCCGCCCTGCCGACGATGCCCTCCTCGACCGGCTGGGTGTGGTCGGGCGGTATCTTCTCCGTGAACGGGCCGGACTGGACCTGCATGAAGAGCTCGTGCTTGTCCGGGTCCATGAGCATGAGGATGACCTGGGTGGACTCGAATTCGCTCCGGATGGAGTCGACCACCAGGCGGCAGAGCTCCTTCTTGTCCAGCGTGGAGGCGGCGCGCCGCGACACCTCGTTGATCAGGGACAGCTGCCGCGTGCGCCGGCGTTCCATCTGCATCAGGCGGGCGTTTTCGATGGCGACGCCCGTCTGTCCGGCGAGGATGGTCAGGATGCGGAGATGCGCGTCGGAAAACTGGTGCAGGCCGGGCTTGGTCAGGGCGATGACGCCGAGCGTCTTGCCCTCGTACTGCATCGGCACCGCGAGCATCGACTCCTCAGGCGGCTTGACGCCGTGCGGCGTGTTCGATTTGGGATGTTTCGACACGTCGCCGATCATCTCGGGCTTTCCCTTCGCGAAAACAAGCCCGATAATGCCCTCCCCCACCTCGAGCGGCCGGTCCGGGGCCGCCGCAGTCAGGCCCTCCCCCGTCTTCGGACTGAACCGGACGGGAATGAGGTGCTGGCCCTGGTCGTCGATGCGGTAGATGAGGCACTCGCTGTAGTCGATCAGCCGCTTCACGCCGATGGCGATGGCCTCGGCGACGCCCTCCGGCCGGAGGGAGCGGTTGAGCTTCTCGGAAACCTCGTTGATGGTTTCGATCGTCTCGATGGCCTTGCGGAGCTCCTTGTTGGCCTCCTCCAGCTCCTGGTTCCGCTGGACGGCGTTTTCGAACGTCGAAAACAGGAGATCGAGAATCTGCATCCGGTCGGATGTGATGAAATGCTTCTGCCCCGCGAAGAAAATCTCGATGCCCATCTCCGTGATGGCATTGCGCCGGAGTTCCTGGTTCGCGAGGATGTACTGGATGCGGGAGATGAGGAACTGTTCACTGTAGGGCTTGGTGACGAAATTGTCCGCGCCGGACAGCAGGCCGCGGATCACGTCGCGCGGATCGACGAGCTGAGTGAGCAGGATGACGGGAATGTATTTCAGGTTGTCGGCCTGCCGGATCTGGCGGCAGAGCTCATAGCCGTCCATCTCGGGCATCAGGATGTCGCTGATGACGATAGTCGGCTTGTGGGTCTTCATGTACTCGAGGGCGTCCCGGCCGTTCCGCGAGACGGTGACCTGGTAGTCGTGCGACTCGAGGATGTACTTCAGGTGAAGCGCCTGTGTGGGGCTGTCCTCGACGATCAGGATTTCGACGCCGAGATTCTTCATTTTACGGTTCATTTCCAAGGCGGTTGTCCCTCATGAAGAAGGTTCCGCACCGGGTCCCGGCCGGCGGATCCGCCCGGGTCCGTCCGCGGTCTTCCCCTATTTCCCCTCGCGCCGGGCGCCCGAGGCCAGATCGATCAGTTTGCCCGCGATCTTTTCGGAGGGCAGGATGTAACTGGCGCCGCCGAGCCGGATGGCCTCCCCGGGCATGCCGTGGACGACGGAGGATTCCTTGTCCTGGGCGACGGTCAGGGCGCCTTTCTCCTTCATCAGCCGCATCTCCTCCGCTCCGTCCCGGCCCATGCCGGTCAGCAGAACCCCGATCGCGCGGTCCCCGAAGGATTCGGCAACGGATTTGAACATGTACGAAACCGACGGGCACAGCGTGTACCCGGGCACGTCCTTCTGCAGAGCGACCTTCCGGTAACGGTCGATCCCCATCTGGAACCCGTCCGGCGCCAGATAGATATGGCTGTTCATCAGCTGCTGCTTGTCCTCGGCGATGTGCACCGGCATGGAGGCGCTGCGGCCCAGCCAGTCGCGGAGACCCGCAAGGAAACCCAGCGCGATGTGCTGGACGATGACCACGGGCAGGGGAAAATCCTTGGGCAGGGACGCGAGCAGGGTCTGCAGGACCATGGGCCCGCCGGTCGAGGCGCCGACGGCCACCAGTTGGGTGTCCGGCCGCGCGCGGACCGACGGCTCCGAAGACGACGAGGCCGGCTCCGGCGCTCCCGGCTTGGCGGTCTTGTATTTGGACCACCGCCGGACCACCTTGACCTCGGACATCAGCTTGACGGTCTGAAGGAGCTCCTTGACGGACGATTCGGAGTTCGGATGGCCCATGCCACGCGGCTTTTCGAGCGCGGCGACCGCGCCGGCCTCCATGGTCCGGAAGGTTTTGTCCACTTCCTCGGGGTTCCAGCTGGCGCTGACGATGACGATGGGAACGGGATTGGATTCCATGATGCGGCGCGTGGCTTCGAAACCGTCCATCTTCGGCATGTGAATGTCCATGGTCACCACGTCGGGCTTGTGCACTTCGACCATGCGGACCGCTTCCTCCCCGTCCTGCGCCGTCCCCACGACCTGGATGTCCGGATCCTGTCCCAGTATGTATTTCAGATATCCCCGCACGACCGGGGAATCTTCGGTGATGAGTACTTTGATCATGATCGGGAAATGGCTCCGTTATATGAGTTTACTGATGACTTCCAGCAGATTGCTCTGGTCGAAACTGCGTTTGACGATGTAAGCGTTGGCCCCGACATCGATGCCCCGCTCACGGTCCTCGCGAGACTCCAGCGCCGTGACGAGGATGACCGGGAGATCGGCCGTGGCCTTGTCGCTGCGGATCCGTGCGACCAGGTCGAAGCCGTTCATCCGCGGCATTTCGATGTCCGACACGACGAGATCGAATGTCTCGGTCCGCAGGGCCGTCAGCGCGTCCACGCCGTCGACCGAGGTCTTTACCTGGTACCCGGCGGATTCCAGAATGTTCTTCAACAGCGTCCGCGAGGTGATGGAGTCTTCCGCCACCAGGATATTCTTCTTGCCCACTTCGGTTCCCTCCGTGGTTGTCATTTTGGTGGGAATGGCGCTCGACCGGACCGCCGATTTCATCAGGTCGATCACGTTGAGAATGGGGATCACCTTGCTGGATCCCAGAATCGTCGCCCCGGCGATGTTGCGCACCCTCTGGAGCTGCTTTCCGAGGCTCTTCACCAGAACCTCCTGTTCGTTCCGGATGGCGTGAACGACGAAGGCCATGCGCCTGTCTCCGGCGCTGAGGATGATCGCCTGGAGCATGTCCGATTCCTCGCCGCGCCGGCTCCGCCGGGGGAGCCCCAGGACGTCGGAGAGGTGCACGAGAGAGACCACCTTGCCGTCCAGCAGGACGGTTTCCCGGTTCTCCGCGGTCCGGATGTCGCCGGGGCGGATACGGATGACGCGGTCGACGTTCACGGTCGGGATGACGAAGCTCTGTTCGCTGACCTCGACGAGGATCCCCCGGAAAGTGGCCAGTGTCACGGGAAGCTGTATACGGAACGTGGTGCTTTTCCCGATCTCCGTGTCCAGCGAGATCGAGCCGCCGAGTTTCTCGACTTTTTCCCGGACCACGGCCAGTCCGAGACCCCGGCCCGAGATGTCAGTGATGATCGGGCTCGTGGAGACTTCGGACTGGAAGATGAGCATGCGCGCCTCCGCGTCGCTGAGACGCCGCACTTCGTCTTCGCTCATGACGCCGTGCCGCACCGCAGACGCCCTCACCCGTTCCGCGTCCACGCCCCGCCCGTCGTCCGACACCAGGATGTCGACCTTGTTCCCGCTCGACTGGGAGATGATGATGGAGATGTATCCGCCGGCGGGCTTGTTGGCCTTGCGCCGGTCGTCGGGTTTTTCGATGCCGTGATCGACACAGTTGCGAAGAATGTGGATGAAGGGATCCTTCATCTCCTCGAGGATGCGCCGGTCGATCTCGATGGTGCTCCCCTTGACGATCAGTTCGACGTCCTTGCCCTGGTCCCGGGACAGATCCCGGACGATCTTGGGGAGGATTTTCAGCAGGGTCGAGAACGGAAGGGTGAGGACCTGCTTCACGTCCTGCAGCAGGGTGTCGACCAGGCCGCCGAGGTTGCGGGCATTCTGGTCGGACGCCTTGGACATCGCCTGAAGCCGCGATTCGAGGGCCTTCACCTGCCCGAAATTGAAGTTGATGAAATCGTGGACGGCGAACCACGCCTCGGCCCGGCCGTCCGCGTTCTTCTCGATCCTTTCAATGTCCCGCCGGAAGGCCTTCAGCTCGGGCTCCCGCTTCTCCCATTCCTTGCGCCAGGCGTCGATCCAGGTCACCAGGTCCCGCTCGTCCTTGGTGAACTGGAGCGCCGTCAGCTTGGAGGCGAGCAGTTCTTCGGCCTGGAGCAGGAGCGAGTCGAGCTTGGACGTGCTGATGCGGATGGTGTCGGAGACGAGGCTCCTGTCCTTTTCGGCGTTCCAGGCCGGGGCGGCCTGCGGGGCGGGTTCCGCCGCCGCGGGCGAGGACGGGGATTCCGGCTGGGGTTCGGGCGCCCGGCCGGACGCGGCCGGTTCCGGCGCCGCGGGCCTCGGCGGTTCCGTCGTCCGGGGTTCGGCCGGGGTCCGGGGTTCGGCCGGGGTCCGGGGCTGTTCCTTGCTCTGCGCCTCCAGGCGTCCGAGATGCTGCAGCACGTCCGCAATGTCCAGATCGGGCTTCTCGATCAGCTCTCCCACCCGGTCGACGGCCGCGTGGATCTGGTCGTACTGCTCCGGCGTCGGCGAAAGGACGTGCCGTTTCATCGCGGAAAAGACGCTTTCCAGGGACTGGCAGAGCGTTTCCACCTGGTTGAGGTTGACCGCCCGGGCCGCGCCTTTCAGGCTGTGCGCCTCCCGGTAAATGGTTTCGATGACCGGTGTCTGTTCGCCTGCATCCTGTATCTTCTCGAGTTCAAGGAGGTTGGAGGAGATGCCCTTGAGGTGCTCCTCGGCCTCGATCTTGAACATCGCCAGAAGTTCTTTCAGGAATTCGGCTTCATTATTGATCATAAAA